>NZ_JBFANZ010000008.1:0-158963 GCF_040659735.1 Micromonospora sp. NPDC049679 | reverse complement strand
CCGCGGAGTGTCCGGGTCTGGGCGCGGGTGGCGGCAAACACGGCGGTGAGCACGAGGATGACCAGCTCTTCACACGGTTTGATCTCTGATCGTGTGAAGACGCCCTTGATCGACGCAGTTGGCCTTGATCCCCGGCGTTACTGGTACTTCTCCGCTTCCGCGCAAACCTTGTCGGCCTCCTTGGCCGCCTTCTCGAAGGCCGACTGACTCTTCGCCGACAGTGCCTTGCCCAGCAGGTCAAGGCACTTGCCGATGACCTCCTTCTGTCGGGCCTGCTCGTCACGGTCGTTCTGCGTGCCGGTGAGGTCCTGCTTGACGTCGTCGAGATCGTCCCGCGCACCCTGCAGGTCACGCTTGAGCCCGTCGATTTCCTTGGTGTTGGCGTCGATCTTGGCGTCCCGGTCGGCCACCTGGGCGCTCAACTGCTTCTCGGTCTTGGTCAGCTCACCGGACTTGGCGACGAAGAGCCCGGTCATCACGCCGCCGATCACGAACAGAAGCACTGCCACGAGCGCCAGCACGAGCGTGCTCTTGCCCTTGCTCTTGCCGGGGCCGACGGGCGCCGGCGCGCCGTAGGGCACGCCCGACAGCGGCGCACCGGCCATCGGCTGACCGTACGGCGGGGCGGACATCGGGGCGCCCGGGTACGGCTGCGGCGCCGGCATCCCCGAGACCGGCGGCCCGGAAACCTGTCCAGCGAGCGGCGGCGCGGACGCCGGCGCGCCCGCGTCGGCGAACCCGGCTCCGGGCGGCGCCTGCGGCGGGGTGTGGGCCGACGGCATCGCCATGGTCGGGTTCAGCAGCGCCGGGTGCGGCGTGCCGGCGGAGGCGGGCGCCGAATCCGGCGCGTACCCCGGTGCGGGACGGGCGGCCGGCGGCTGCGGGGCGGAGGTCGCCGCCGGCGGCTGCGGGGCCGGAGCGTGCGCCGCCGGGGAGTAACCGGGATCGGGCAGGGTGTACGCCTGCTCCCCGCCGCTCGACAGCGGCTGCGTCACCGGCTCGGACCCGCCGGGCGGGACGGACGATCCGTCCGGGGCGTGCGAAGGGTGGGACATGTTTCCTCCATGAACAGGCGCACCGGGAGACGTCTCGGGCGCGGAAGGGTGCGGCAAGGGAGAAGAACGACGGACTAAAGAACGACGGACTGACGAGCGGAGCTCAGCAGACCTTGAACTCGTCGCAGGCCGTTTTGATCGGCACAGCCAGGCCGATGCCCTCGGCGTCGCGTGCCTTGGCGGTGGCGATGCCCACCACCTGCTTGGCCCCGTTGATCACCGGTCCGCCCGAGTTGCCGGGGTTGATCGGGGCGTCGAACTGGATCGTCGTCCCCGAGCCGTCCGGCGACTTGCGGAATGCGCTCACCACGCCGGTCGTGACGGTGTCCTCGAGCCCGAGCGGGGCTCCCACCACGACGATCTGCTGACCGGACTTCACCGGCTCGCCCGCCGTGACCAGCCCGGTGAACTTGCCGTCCGCCTTGAGCTGAGCGACGTCGTTGACCTTGTCGACCTTCACGATGGTCGCGGGGAAACGCTGATCGCGACGCTCGATGAAGACCTCGCGGCCACCGCCGTTCCACACGGATTCGACCACGTGGAAGTTGGTGAACAGGTTCGTGCCGCCGCCGGTGGCCGGCTTGCCCACGGCGAACGCCGTGCCCGTGAACTGGCCGGCGCTGACCCGGAACACGCTGGGCAGCACGGCGGTGGAGATCGCCTCAGGGTTGAAGACGTCGCCGGCCTGCTTCTCCAGCTGCGTCGCCCGCCCCTCGACCGCGTCCAGGCGCGTGTCGTCGGCGGCCTGCGCCTCCGCCACGCGGCGGTCGGCGGCGCTGAGCCGGTCGCTCAGCCGGTCGATCTGGTGGGCCTGGAACCCGGCGACACCGCCGAGCGCGACGACCAGCAGCAGCGCGGTGACGCCCGGCCAGGCCAGCCGCCGCTTGGCGGCGACCGCGCCGGTGGCGCCGGTCGCGGCGTGGAGGGGCTCCACCTGGGGCGGGGGCGGGGTGTACGGGCGGGGATAGCCGACCGACGGCTCCCAGGCGCCGCCGGAAGCCGGAGCGGCCGCGAGGCCCGGGTGTGCTTCGCCGGTCACCGGCGCGGGCGGCACCGATGCCGGCGCGCTCGTCGGCGGAGCGAGGAACTGCGGGGTGGTGCCGAACGGCGGGGCCGGCTGCGGCGGGGCGGGGAACGGCGCGACCGCCGTCTGCGGCGGCTCCATCCGCGGCGGCATCGGGCCGGGGCGCCCCTGCATCGGCTCATCCGGGCCGGAGGCCGGGACAGCACTCACGGGGGACGCGCCGGGGTGCGACGGCGACGGGAAGGCGGGAGTGGCCGCGACCGGACCGGGTTGCGCCTGCGGTGCCGCCGAAGGCGACACGGGCGAGGCGTCGTCCGCCGCGTGCCGCGACCCGTCCGGCTCCGCGCCGGACTGCGCCACACGCGGGTCGTAGCCACTGCTCATGTATCGACGCCCTCCCCTGAGGCTCCACTGCCGATCGTCGCGCGGCGACCGGACCGCGCACACGGCCCCGTACACACTCGCACCTGCGGACAACCCAGAGTACTGATCGGCAGGGTGGACCGTACCTGCAGGAAAGGGGTTTGTCTTCCCCGTTGTCCCGCCTGCGTCGTGGGCCTCACGCTGCGTGCATCGGGCGGTTCCGGTCCGGCGCGCCGGACCCCAGCTGTGCCCGCTCGACCCGCTGCCGCACTAGGGTTTGCGACGTGACCGACGAACCACCCCTGCGCCGTCGGGCCGCGCAACGTCATGCAGGGGACGAGCCGCACTCTCCGCCGGCCGCCGGGTCGGCGTCCGACGTCGTGGGGCCCGCCCCGACGCCCGCCGGTCCCGTACCGCTGATCGCCCCGCGTGAAGGCACCCCCGCCCCGGTGGAGACGCCGGCCGGCCTGGCCGACGTCGTCGCCCGCTTCGGCGCCGGCACCGGCGCGGTCGCGATCGACGCCGAGCGTGCCTCCGGCTACCGCTACAGCCAGCGCGCCTACCTCGTGCAGCTGCGGCGCGAGGGCGCGGGCACCACGCTGATCGACCCACTGCCCCTCAACGACCTGAGCTCCCTCGACGAGGCGATCGCGGACGCCGAGTGGGTGCTGCACGCGGCCAGCCAGGACCTGCAGTGTCTGGCGGAGATCGGCCTGCGTCCGCGTCGGCTATTTGACACCGAGCTGGCCGCCCGGTTGGCCGGGTTCGAGCGGGTCGGCCTGGCCGCGCTGACCGAACAACTACTCGGTTTCACCCTGGAGAAGCACCACTCCGCCGCCGACTGGTCCACCCGTCCGCTGCCCGAGTCGTGGCTGACCTACGCGGCGCTCGACGTGGAGCTCCTGACGGACCTGCGCGATTCGCTCGCCGTCGAGCTGGAGCGGCAGGGCAAGCAGGGGTGGGCGGCCGAGGAGTTCGCCGCCTTGATCCTGTGGGGCGGACAGCCGCCCCGGCAGCGCGCCGAACCGTGGCGGCGCACCTCGGGCATGCATCGCATCCGAGGGGCGCGGGCACAGGCGCGGGTCCGGGCGATCTGGCACGCGCGCGACACGATCGCGGCGCGCCGCGACTCGGCGCCCGGTCGGGTTCTCCCGGACGCGGCCATCATCGCGGCCGCCGAGCTCGACCCGCGCGACGAGCGCACGCTGCTGACCCTGCCCGGGTTCGGCGGCCGTTCCGTACGTCGGTTGGCCCGGACCTGGCTCGACGCGCTCGCAGAGGCCCGGGATCTGCCCGACGACGCGCTGCCGGTGACCCCGCCCGTCGAGGGCCCACCGCCGCCGCACCGCTGGGCCGAACGGGACCCGGCGGCGGCCGGACGGCTCGCCCGCTGCCGCGAGGTGGTCACCCGCATCGCCGCGGCGCACGTCCTACCGCCGGAGAACCTGATCACCCCGGATTCGGTACGACGCCTGGCCTGGACCCCGCCGGAGGAGATCACGGTGGACACGGTCTCGGCCACGCTGCGCGGCTACGGGGCGCGGGCGTGGCAGGTGGGGCTGATCGTGGAGGAGCTGACGGCGGCGCTGAGCGCCAAGGAGTAGGAGACGGGTCAGGCGCGGGCGCCGACAGCGTCCGCGCCGAGCACCTCGTCGCGTCGGGCCCACCACTGCAGCGAGTGGCGGATGCCCTCCTCGACCGTCAGCTCGGGTGTCCAGTCCAGCAGCTCCCGGGAGCGGGAACTGCGGGTGTAGGAGCCGGCGCTGTCACCGGGCCGCCGCGGGTGCTCGGTCACCCGGACCGGCCGGTCGGAGAGCGACTGGAACGCAGTTACGAACTCGCGCACCGTGGTGCCGTTGCCGGTGCCGAGGTTGATCACCTCGTACGACCGGGCCCCGTCCTCGGGCAGGATCGCGTCGAAGCGGCGCAGCGCCTGCACGTGGGCCCGGGCGAGATCCCACACGTGGATGTAGTCGCGGATGCCGGAACCGTCGCGGGTCGGCCAGTCGGCGCCGGTGATCGCGAATTCCTCGCCGCTCTCCGCGGCGGTGAGCAACTTGCCCAGCAGGTGGCTGGGGTTACGCAGCTGCAGGCCGGTGCGGAGCGCGGGGTCGGCGCCGATGGGATTGAAGTAACGCAGCGACAGGGCCCGCAGCGGGGTGGCCGCGGCCGCGTCCTCCATCACCCATTCCATGACGGCCTTCGTCCGGGCGTACGGGCTCGTCGGCTCGACCGGCGACGTCTCGTCGACGGAGAAGTCGTCGCCGGGCCGGTAGATCGCGGCCGAGGAGCTGAACAGGTAGCGGTGGCAGCCGTTGCGCACGACGTGCTCGATGAAGTCGAGCGACTTCGCCACGTTCTCCCGGTAGTAGCGCAGCGGCTGCGCGACAGACTCGGGCACGACGATCAGCGCGGCCGCGTGCACGATGGCCTCGATGTCGGGGTGCTCGGCGAAGATCCGGTCGATCAGCTGCCCGTCGGCGATGTCACCCTGGTAGAAGATGCGGTCGCGGGTGAACTCGACCCGCCCGGTGCTCAGGTTGTCGAGCACGACCGGGACGATGCCGTCGTCCAGGCAGGCGGACGCGATGGTGCTCCCGATGAAGCCTGCGCCGCCCGCGATCAAAACCTTCACGCCAACCTCCGCGTCGCCCGAACACTCGCGACGAAGGTACCGGACGCGGATCCCGGACCCGCGCCCCCGGATGTGGTCCGCACCACAGCGGAGCGGCTGCCGCGCGCTAGTTACCGGCGAGTAGCATCCGAAGGACCCGCCCATGTCGGCGACCTTCATCCGGTCCGTAGTGCCTGGCGGCGCGAAGGCCGAATGATGGTCGAAAAGGAGGCTCAACAGTGCCCCGTGAAGTCCGGGATGTCGTCTTCGTCGACGGCGTCCGCACCCCGTTCGGCAAAGCGGGTGGCATGTACGCCAACACCCGCGCCGACGACCTGGTCATCCGCTGCATCCGCGAACTGCTGCGTCGCAACCCGCAGCTGCCGCCGGAGCGGGTTGACGAGGTGGCCATCGCCGCCACCACCCAGATCGGCGACCAGGGCCTCACCATCGGCCGGACCGCCGCCCTCCTCTCCGGGCTCCCCAAGACCGTGCCCGGCTACTCGATCGACCGGATGTGCGCCGGCGCCATGACGGCCGTCACCTCGGTCGCCGGCGGCATCGCCATGGGCGCCTACGACGTGGCCATCGCCGGCGGCGTCGAGCACATGGGCCGCCACCCGATGGGCGAGGGCGTGGACCCCAACCCGCGCATCCTCACCGAGAAGCTGGTCGACCCGTCCGCGCTGGTGATGGGTTCGACGGCGGAGAACCTGCACGACCGGGTCCCGCACATCACCAAGGCGCGCACCGACGCCTTCGCGCTCGCGTCGCAGCAGAAGACCGCCAAGGCGTACGCCAACGGCAAGCTGCAGGACGACATGGTGCCCGTGGCGGTCCGCGACCCGGAGACCGGCTGGGGCCTGGCCACCACGGACGAGGCGCCCCGCGAAACGTCCCTGGAGAAGCTCGCCACCCTGAAGACCCCGTTCCGTCCGCACGGCAAGGTGACCGCGGGCAACGCCGCCGGCCTCAACGACGGCGCGACCGCCAGCCTGCTCGCCGCCGAGGACGTCGCCCGCGAGCTGGGGCTGCCGATCGGCATGCGGCTGGTGTCGTACGGCTTCGTCGGCGTCGAGCCCGAGGTCATGGGCATCGGTCCGATCCCGTCGACCGAGAAGGCGCTGCGCATCGCCGGCCTGACCATCGACGACATCGGGCTGTTCGAGCTCAACGAGGCGTTCGCCGTGCAGGTGCTCGCCTTCCTCGACCACTTCGGGATCGCCGACGACGACCCGCGGGTCAACCAGTGGGGTGGCGCCATCGCCATCGGTCACCCGCTCGCCTCCTCGGGCGTACGGCTGATGACCCAGCTGTCCCGCCAGTTCGCCGAGCACCCGGAGGTGCGCTACGGCGTCACCGCCATGTGCATCGGCATCGGCATGGGCGGCACCGTGATCTGGGAGAACCCTGCCTGGGAAGGTGCGAACAAGTGACGACTCCGCAGAACCCCAACGAGGTCGTGACGAAGGCGCTGCTGCGGCTCGTCGCCGTGCCCGGACTGGACCGCCCGGCCGCGCTGATCACGCTGGACAACGGCTTCGACCACAAGAAGCCGAACTCATTCGGTCCGGCCGGCCTGGCCAGCCTGGACAGCGCGATCACCGACGCGCTCGGCGCCGACCCGGCATTCATCGCGGTCACCGGCAAGCCGTACATCTTCTGTGTCGGCGCCGACGTGACCGGCATCCCGATGGTGACCGACCGGGCGGAAGCGGTCGAGCTCGGCCGCCTCGGCCACCGGGTCTTCGCCCGGCTGCGCGAGAGCGCCGTGCCGACCTTCGCGTTCGTCAACGGCGCGGCGATGGGCGGCGGCCTGGAGCTGGCGCTGCACTGCCACTACCGGACGCTCTCCGGCGGGGCGGCCGCGCTCGCGCTCCCCGAGGTCTTCCTCGGCCTGGTGCCCGGATGGGGCGGCACGCAGCTGCTGCCCAACCTGATCGGCATCCCGATGGCCACCCAGGTGATCATCCAGAACCCGCTGATGCAGAACAAGATGCTCAAGCCGAAGCAGGCGGCGGAGATGGGCATCGCCGACGTCCTCTTCGAGCCGGCCGACTTCCTGGAGCGGTCGCTGGAGTGGGCCGCCGGTGTCGTGCGCGGCACGGTCACGGTGACCCGTCCCGAGGTCGACAAGGACATGTGGGACGGCGTGCTCTTCTTCGCCAAGCAGCAGCTCGACGAGCGGCTGCACGGCGCGGTCCCGTCCGCGTACAAGGCGCTGGAGCTGCTCGGCCTGGCGAAGGACGCGCCGTTCGCGGAGGGCACCGCCGCCGAGGACGAGGCCCTCGCCGATCTGGTGATGAGCGAGGAGCTGCGCAGCGGCCTCTACGCGTTCGACCTGGTGCAGCGGCGGGCCAAGCGGCCGGCCGGCGCGCCCGCGCCGGCGCTGGCCCGCGACATCAAGAAGGTCGGCATCGTCGGCGCCGGTCTGATGGCCTCGCAGCTGGCGCTGCTCTTCGCCCGCCGCCTCCAGGTGCCGGTCGTCATGACCGACCTGGACCAGTCCCGGGTGGACAAGGGCGTCGCCTACGTCCACAAGGAGATCGAGAAGGCGGTCAGCAAGGGCCGCATGGACAAGGGGACGGCGGCCCGGCTGTACGGCCTGGTCAGCGGCTCGGTCGACAAGGGAGCGTTCGCGGACGCCGACTTCGTCATCGAGGCGGTCTTCGAGGAGCTGAACGTCAAGAAGCAGGTCTGGGCCGAGCTCGAAAAGATCGTGAAGCCCGAGGCCATCCTGGCGACGAACACCTCCTCGCTCTCGGTCACGGCGATGGCCGCCGACCTGGAGCACCCGGAGCGGGTGGTCGGTTTCCACTTCTTCAACCCGGTCGCCGTGCTGCCCCTGCTGGAGATCGTCCGCGGCGAGCGGACCGACGAGGCCAGCCTGGCCACCGCGTTCGCGGTCGGCAAGTCGCTGCGCAAGTCGTGCGTGCTGGTCAAGGACGCCCCGGCGTTCGTGGTCAACCGCCTCCTGACCCGCTTCCTCGGCGAGATCTTCGCCGCGGTGGACGCCGGCACGCCTCCCCAGGTGGCCGACACCGCGCTCGACTCGCTGGGCCTGCCGATGCGCCCCCTGGCGCTGCTCCAGCTCGTCGGGCCGGCGGTCGCCCACCACGTGGGTGGCACGCTGCACGCCGCGTTCCCGGACCGGTTCGGGGTGAGCGAGAACCTCAAGCGGATCGCTGACGCCGGCAAGCCGATCATGGTGGACAACGAGGTGAACCCCGAGGTCGCCGCGCTGCTGCAGGCCGGGTCGTCGCCGCTGACCGCCGACGAGGTACGCGAGCGGGCGCTCGCCGCCCTGGCACAGGAGATCCGGCTGATGCTCGACGAGGGCGTGGTCGCCGAGGCGCAGGACATCGACCTGTGCATGATCCTCGGCGCCGGGTGGCCGTTCCACCTGGGCGGCGTGACGCCGTACCTGGACCGGACCGGCACCTCGGAGCGCGTGACCGGGCAGCGGTTCCTGCCGCGCGGGGTGGCCAGCCTCCCCGCCTGACCCATGGTGGCCGATCTTGCAGTTGTGGTTTCCGTTACTGGTCCACAACTGCAAGATCGGCCTCTTTGCTGCTGGTAGCTACGATCACGCGGTCCGCACTAGCCATGGAGCAACCGTGACCCAGCCGCCCTTCCCGACGCCCCCGGGCTCTCCCGACCCCGCCGCGCAGCCCTCTTCCGGATACCCGCAGCCCGGCGCCGCGCCGCAGCCCGGCTACCCCGGCGCGCCCCAGGCCGGCTACCCGGGCGCGCCCGCTCCGGTCCCGCCGAAGAAATCCAACGTTGGCAAGATCATCCTGATCGTGCTCGCCGTGCTCGCGCTGCTCTGCGTGGGTGGCGGCACCCTCGTCTACTTCGCCGCCAAGGACGAGGTGAAGGACGTCGTCGACGCCTCCAAGACGCGCCTCGTCGCACCGGAGACCCTCGCCGGACGGCCCAAGATCACCGATCCGCAGATCCAGGCGGCGGCCGACGAGATGGTCGCCAGCATGAAGGCGAGCGTGCCGGACGCGACCAGCACGATCGGTGGCTTCTACGGCGACCCGGCCAAGAAGGACATGGTCATGATCGCGGGGGCGTCCGGGCTCATCCCCGACCCGGCGAAAGAGCTCGACGACGCCATCTCGGAGCTGGGCAGCTCCGGCGGCCTGACGACCAGCAACTTCACCGCGGTCGACGCGGGGCCGCTCGGCGGCAACGCCAAGTGCGGCGACGCCGAGGCCAGCGGCATCAAGCTCGGGGTCTGCGTCTGGGCGGACCGCGGCAGCCTCGGCGTGGTCGGGGTCTACTTCAAGACCGCCGAGGAGGCGAAGGCGGACTTCCTGAAGATCCGCAGCGAGGTCGAGCAGCGCTCCTGACCATTGGCTTCACATGGGGGGTGCCGGCGCGTCCGGCACCCCCCATTCCATCGCTGCGATCAGAAGCCTTCCCCGGCGGGTTGCCGGCACGCCACGGCGCGGGTCCGCCGATCACGGCGATGTCGGGTCAGGCGGCGCGCTCGGCGACGCTGCGCTCCACGCAGAACTCATTGCCCTCCGGATCGGCGAGCACCACCCATCCGGCGCCGTCGGGCTTACGGTGATCGGCGACCTGCGTCGCGCCCAGGTCAAGCAGCCGCGCGACCTCTTCGTCGCGACTCCGATCGGTCGGTTGCAGGTCCAGGTGGAGCCGGTTCTTCACCGTTTTGCGCTCGGGCACCTGCAGGAAGAGCACGACCGGCCCGACCTCGTCCGGCGGGAGCAGCACCGCCTCGGGGTCACCGGGGTGGTCGTCCGAGTGCCGGGGATAACCGAGCGCCTCCGACCAGAAGCCGGACAGGACGTACGGGTCAGCACAGTCGATGCTGACGTTTTTCATGCGGGAACCCACGCCGATCCTCCAGATTGGATGGACGCGCCCCGCGACAGCGGATGGTCAGCGGAGACCGGAGCGAGGCGCGGAAGCAAACCAGAAGACATTGACCGCACCCCCCTCCATCGTCGTGCTGCCCAGGTTCAACGTCGCATCCCGCCCGTTATGTGAGCAAGGCAATATCGATGTTCACGGCGAGCCAGTAGGGTGCAGCGGCTGGAAACACCCCGCCGTAAGGAGGATCGGCAACCGCCCGTCAGGCCGGAATGACCGTGCGTACGACAAGGCAAGGAGTAACCGGTGCACCTCCCTCAGCTTCGCCGCGTCCGTTGGGCCGTTCGCGCGACCCTCGCCCTCGGGGTCGCCGCATCGGTGGTCGCCAACGTGCTGCACGCCCAGCAGAATCCGATCAGTCAGGCGATCGCCGCATGGCCACCGCTCGCCCTGCTCCTGACGGTCGAGCTGATCTCGCGGGTTCCGGTGCACCGGCGGGATCTGGCATTCGCCCGCTTCGCGGCCACCGCCACCATCGCCGGGATCGCCGCCTGGGTCTCCTACTGGCACATGGTGGGGGTGGCCGCGCGGTACGGCGAGACCGGTGCCTCCCCGTACCTGCTGCCCTTGTCGGTCGACGGCCTGATCGTGGTCGCGAGCATCTGCCTGGTCGAACTCGGCGGACGGATCTCGGCGGCCGACGCCGCGCCGGGGGACGGAACCGCTGCCCGGAGGCCCGGTGCCGTCGACAATGGATCGGATACGACGGGCGGGCCGTCGGAGCCAGCAGGGGTAGCGGCGAGCAACGGCCGCGGCGCGCGACGTCGGGCGGAAGCCGGCTCCGGGCGGTCCGGGCGGGACGGAGAGCGGGTGGCGCACCCCGACGAGCCGTGGGTCGACACGGCCGACCGAACCGAGCCGGCTACCGAGGGCGCCCTGTCCGGGTCCGGGGGCGGTGGCGGCGCCACCCGCTCAGCGGGCACGAAGGCCGGCGCGACGGCCGCAGGGGGCACGAAGGCGAGCGGGCGAGCGACACGGAGACCGTCCGGTGCCACCACCGCGACACCCGGCGGTACGACCGCGAGGAGCGGCCGTCCCCGCCGCCCGGTTGCCGAGACCGTCGCGATGGCCGCCGCGATCGAGGCCGACCGGCCGCAGCTGACCGAGGCGGACGTGGCGCAGGAGCTGGGCATCACCATCGCCCGGCTGCGTGCCGTCCGGCGGCAGGCGCGGGAGTTGGAACTCGCTGCCTGACGGCGGCGTCATAGCTCCTCATCGCCCCTCTCCTCGTCGAGGCCGCCGGCTCCGCCGACCAAGGACTTTCCCGTCGATCAAGGACGTATTCACACGTTCAGAGATCAAACCATGCGCATACGTCCTTGATCGACGGGGCGGGGGCGCGGGGGGGGTCAGGGGGTGGGGTGGGTCAGGGGGTGGGGGTCACCGTGGCCGATGCGGCGACGATCGGGGTGGTGTCCGCGGCCGGCAGGGTCACGGTCACCTCCAGGCCGCCACCGGGCTGCGCGACCGCGCTCACGGTGCCGCCGTGCGCGTCGCAGACCGCCCGGACGATCGAGAGTCCCAGCCCCGACCCGCGCGCTCCGGTGCGCTCCCGGCCGCCGCGCCGGAAGGGCTCGAAGAGGCCGGGGACGTCGGCCTGCTCCACCTCGAAGCCCGTGTTGCCGACGACCAGCCACACCTGTCCCCCGTCGGCGCCGGTCCGCGCCCAGAGCCGCCCGTGCAGGTGGTTGTAGCGGACCGCGTTCTCGATCAGGTTGCCGGCGAGCCGTTCCAGCAGGCCGGGGTCGCCGACCACGGGCGCCGGCTCCAGCGCCGTGGTCACGTCCAGCTTGAGGCGCTCGGTCTCGCGCTTCACCGCCGAGAGGGCCGCGCACACCCCGTCCGCCAGGTCGGTCTGGGCCTTGCGCACCAGCCGCCGCCCGGACTGCGCCTCGCTGCGGGCGAGCACCAGCAACGCGTCGACGAGGTTGTTGGCGCGTTCGGAGGCGTCGCGTACGACGGTCGCCATCCGGCGGTATTCGCCCACGTCGGCCTCGTCGTCGGCCATCGTCACGTCGATCTCGGTCCGCATGACGGCGAGCGGCGTCCGCAGCTCGTGCGAGGCGTTGGCGACGAAGCGTTTCTGCGCGTCGAACGCCGCGCCGATCCGGTCCAGCATCGCGTCGAAGGTGCCGGCGAGCTCGGCCACCTCGTCGTCCGCGCCGGCGTAGCGGATGCGCTGGTCGAGGGTCTCCTCCCCCAGCCGCTGGGCGGTGGCGGTGACCTGGTGCAGCGGACGCAGCGCCCGTCCGGCGACCGCGTACGCGCCGGCCACCCCGACGACGCTGATCGCGACGAGGGCGGCGAGACCCTTGACGAGCAGTTCGCGGGAGGCGGCATCGACGACCTGGTTCTGCCACTGCCGGGCGTCCAGCGCGCTGCCGTCGGCGAGCACGACGGTGGTGCCGGGGCGCAGTTCGTCGGCGGGCCGCAGCGCGCTGTCGACGAGCAGCCAGGCGAGCAGCACCAGGACGGCACCGGCGCCGACCAGGAGCACCCCGTTGAGCAGGGTGAGCCGCAGCCGCAGCGTGGGTCGCAGCCGGGGTCGCCGGCGGGTCGGGTAGACGGTCACGGGGCCACCTGCCCGGGCCGGTAGGGGTCGGGGACGCGGTAGCCGACGCCGACCACGGTCTCGATCAGCGGGGGGTCACCGAGCTTCTTCCGCAGTGTCATCACGGTCACCCGGACCGTGGTGGTGAACGGGTCGGTGTTGGCGTCCCAGACGCGCTCGAGGAGTTCCTCGCTGGAGACGACGCCGCCACGCGCCTTGAGCAGCTCTTCCAGCACGCCGAACTCCTTGCGGGTGAGGTCGATCGGCGCTCCGGATCGGGTGGCGACCCGCTTGGCCGGGTCGACGACCAGATCGGCGACGGTGAGCACGGGAGGCGCCGCGGGCGTGGCCCGCCGGCCGAGCGCCTGGACGCGGGCCACGAGCTCGTCGAAGGCGAACGGCTTGGGGAGGTAGTCGTCGGCGCCGAGTTGCAGCCCCTCGACACGATCGGCGACGGCGCCGCTCGCGGTCAGCATGAGCACCCGGGTGAGCGCGCCGGAGCTCACCAGGTCGGCGCAGATCTGGTCGCCGTGCACACCGGGCAGGTCGCGGTCGAGGACCACCACGTCGTAGCGGGTCACGAAGGCCATCTCGTGGCCGGCGGACCCGTCGTACGCGACGTCCACCGCCATGCCCTGACGCCGCAGGCCGCGCGCGATCGCGTCCGCGAGATTGCGCTCGTCCTCGACCACCAGCACCCGCACCGGGTCTCCTTCCGCCAACGTCCCACCCTGCGCCGATGGATGTTAAACCGGCGTGAAGCAACCTATCGGCGGCCGGCAAACTGTCGCCCGCGGCCGGGGCGTTGCAAAGAATCGTCTGGTACGTCATGCTTCGCGTCACCCTTTTCACCATCGTGGAAGGAGCCGACGGTGCAGGCCAACGCCGTTCTCGTCCGCGACATCGCCTATCGCGGTTTCCGCACCGCGACGCAGTTCGGCGCCGGCACCGGGGACGGCGTGGCGGTTTCCGGGGACACCCTCGTTCTCGCCACGCCGCTGGCGGTGCGCGACGAGACCGACCCGCACAGCCGGGTCACCGCGACGTACGACTTCGGCATGTGGACCTCACCGCCCGTCTCCCCCGGGTTCGCCGCGACGGAGATCATCCCGTCCTGGACCGCGGATACGCCGCCGGGCTGCTGGATCCAGGTCGAGCTGCGCGGCACCACGCCGCAGGGGGCGACGACTCCCTGGTTCGTCCTCGCCCGGTGGACGGCGGAGGAAGCCGGCATCTCCCGCAGTTCCGTGCCGGCCCAGTCCGGTCCGGACGGCTCCGTCGCCGCGGACATCCTGATCACCGCCGCCGACCGGCCGCTCACCGCCTGGCAGCTGCGGGTGACCCTGCTCCGGCCGGCCGGCACCCTTCTGACGCCGGTGTTGCGCTCGGCGGGCGCGGTCGCCTCCCGGCTACCCGGCCCAGTGGCCACGCTGCCGAGCGCCCCGCAGACGGCCCGGGGCGCGATCCTCGACGTCCCCCGCTATTCCCAGAAGACCCACGCGGGGCACCATCCGGAGTGGGGGGACGGCGGGGAGTCCTGGTGCAGCCCGACCTCCACGTCGATGGTGCTGGCCTTCTGGGGCGTCGGCCCGACACCGGGCGACTACGCCTGGGTCGGCCCGGACCACGCGGACCCGTGGGTCGACCACGCCGCCCGTCACTGCTACGACCACGCCTACGGCGGCACCGGCAACTGGCCGTTCAACACCGCCTACGCCGGCCGCTACGGGCTGGACGGCTTCGTCACCCGGTTACGTTCGCTTGCCGAGGCGGAGCTCTTCATCGCCGCCGGCATTCCGTTGATCGTGTCTGCGTCGTACACCAAGGATCAGATCACCGGCCTGGACTACGACACCGCCGGACACGTCATGGTGCTCGTCGGGTTCACCGCGTCGGGCGACCCGGTGCTGCACGATCCGGCGGCGCCGACCAACGACGCGGTCCGCAGACCGGTGCCGCGGGCCGCGTTCGAGACGGCGTGGCTGGATTCCAGTCGCGGTCTGGTCTACGTGATCCGACCGGCCGCCGTGCCACTGCCGCCGTCTCCGCCGCAGGCCAACTGGTAACTACTCGGGCAGCCGCCAGACCCCGACGGAGGAGTCGAGGCGGCGGCAGAACATGATTCCCGGTACGCCGTCGCACTGCCCGGAGATCCTGTCGAGCATCGCGACCGGCCGTACGGTCAGCGTCGCCGGGTCGAGGAGCGCCACCTCCGTACGGCCGGTGCCGCTGTCCCTGCGGATGGCCAGCAACCGCCCATCCGCCCGCGGCGGCCCCACCCGCGACCAGGCGTCGAAGGTGCCGATTCGGCGCCCCGTCGCCGGATCGAGCACGACGAGCATCCCCGCTTCCCCGAAGGTCGTGCGGAACGGGCTGGCCACCATGTGGCGGCCGACCTGCTCCACGTCGATCCAGAGCGGGTCGGACCACCTCGTACGGCCGTCGCGCGGATCCACCACCCGAACGCCCGTGTTGTGGCTCCAGACGCAGAGGGAGTCTCCGCACGAGGACGTGAACGGCCTGTCGACGGACGTCAGCGGGATCACCCAGCGTCGGTCCAGCCGGTCCAGCCCGTACGCCGCGAGCGTTCGCCGGCCGTCGTCGAACTCCAGCAGGAGGCCGGCGATGACCTGCATGGGCGGTCCGTCCGGGCGCGCCTCGATCGGCAGCCGCGCCTCCTGGACGACTTTCCCGCTCTCCAGGTCGCGCACCTGCGTCTGCCCGGATCCCCGGACGGCAACCAGGGATCGCGGCTGGGCGCTGTCGAAGTCGTGGACGAACTCTCCGTCGGGGGGCAGCGCAAGGGACCAGCGCAGGGCGCCGGACTCGGGCGCCAGAGCCGCCACGGTCGGCCCGGTCCGGGTGGCGTCGCGCTCAGCGAGCACCAACAGGACCGAGTCCTGCGCGGTGACGTCCATGAGGCGACCGGGGTGATGCCACAGCAGCCGACCCGTTCGCGCGTCCAGCCCCGCGACCTGGTCCGCTTGGTTCGGCAGCGACTCCGACACGGCGCTGACGACGAGCGTCTCCCCCGCGAGCCGGTGCTGCAGCAGCTGTGCCGTCCATCCGGGACGGCCTACCGGCACCGGCACCCGCCAGAGCGGCTCGGCGGCCGGCAACCGGTAGGCGGCGATGAACGACTCGGCCGATCGAGCGGGCGGGTCGATCACGAACAACCGGTCGCCCTCGGCGAAGACGACCGCCCCGAGCTGCGCCGGGATCGTCGCCTCCGGCATCGGGCGGGGTGACGGAGCCCCGCCACCCATCCCCGTGAGCAGGAGCGTCAGCAGCGCACCGGCGGTGATCCAGCGCCGTCGCGAGGGGTGCGGCGGCCGGCTCGGCGGCGTGACCGCCTCCGGGGTGTGCCCCACCTCGCCGAGCTCGATGAGGCTCACCGTTTCCTCCCGATACCCAGAAGCCCGTGATGGCGGCGGAAAGCTCGCTACGCCCCATCATCGGTCCATCAAGGACTTCCCCGCCGGATGCCGCCCGCCCGCCCCGGCGGGATCAGCGCCGGGCGTTGCGGCCCCGGGCTCCGTTGCCGCCGCTGGCCGGCACGGTCACCGGATCCATCGACTCGTCCAGCCCGGAGACCCAGCCGGTGATGTCGCGCGCCACGTCCTGCGCGGTGAGCCGCAGATCGGCGAGGATCTGCGCGCGGGTGCCGTGCGGATGCCACTGCGCGGGCACGCCGAGGTCGCGCAGCGGCATCTGGACGTCGGCGTCGCGCAGCGCCTTCGCCACCGCGTCGCCGACGCCACCGGTGCGTACGCCGTCCTCGACGGTGACCACCAGGCGGTGCTCGGCGGCGAGCGTGACAAGCTCGTCCGCGACCGGCCGCACCCAGCGCGGGTCGACCACCGTCACCCCGTAGCCCTGTTCCGCGACACGGCTGGCCACTTCGACACCGAGCTGGGCGAAGGCACCGACGGCGACCAGCAGCACATCCTTGCGGGGCGACTCAGCCAGCACGTCCACCGGGCCGACCCGGCGCAGCGCGGGCAGGTCGGCGGCGACCGAACCGGTCGGGAAGCGCACGATGGTCGGCCCGTCGTCGACCGCGACCGCCTCGCGCAGCTCCTCGCGGAGCGTGGCCGCGTCGCGCGGCGCGGCGATGCGCAGCCCGGGGACGGCCCCGAAGACCGCCATGTCCCAGATGCCGTAGTGGCTCGGCCCGTCCGGCCCGGTGATGCCGGCGCGGTCCAGCACGAAGGTCACCGGCAGCTTGTGCATCGCCACATCGAGCAGCACCTGGTCGAAGGCGCGGTTGAGGAAGGTCGCGTAGACGGCGACCACCGGATGCAGGCCACCGAGCGCCAGCCCGGCCGCCGACGTCGCCGCGTGCTGCTCGGCGATGCCGACGTCGTAGACCCGCTCGGGATACTTGCGGGCCAGCGACGCGATGCCGGTGGGCTCGGCCATCGCGGCCGTGATCCCCACCACGTCGGGGCGCTCGTCGGCGATCGCGACCAGCTCGTCGGCGAAGACGTGGGTCCACTTCACGGAGGGGGCGGCGAGCAGTTTGCCCGTCTCGACGTCGAACGCGCTGCCCGGGCCGTGCAGGCAGTCGGCCTCGTCCTCCTCGGCCGGGCGGTAGCCGTAGCCCTTGCGGGTCACCGCGTGCACGATCACGGGCCCGCCGTAGCCCTTGGCCCGGCGCAGCGCCGACTCGACCGCGGCGATGTCGTGGCCGTCGATCGGGCCCACGTACTTGAGACCGAGGTCCTCGAACATGGTCTGCGGCGCGACCGCGTCCTTGATCCCCTTCTTGACCGCGTGCAGCACCTCGTACATGGGCTTGCCCACCAGCGGCGTCGAGCCGAGCGACTCCTTGACCAGGTCGAGCACCTTCTCGTATCCCGGGTTGAGCCGCAGCGTCGAGAGGTGGTCGGCGAAGCCGCCGATGGTCGGCGCGTAGGAGCGGCCGTTGTCGTTGACCACGATCACCAGCGGGTTGCGGGCGCCGGCGATGTTGTTCAGCGCCTCCCAGCACATGCCGCCGGTCAGTGCCCCGTCACCGACGAGCGCCACGACGTTGCGCGCCTCGCCCCGCAGCGCGAAGGCCTTGGCCAGCCCGTCCGCGTAGGAGAGCGCGGTGGAGGCGTGGGAGTTTTCGATCAGGTCGTGCTCGCTCTCGGCCTGGCTCGGGTAGCCCGACAGGCCACCGCGCTGGCGGAGCTGGTCGAACCCCTCCTGCCGACCGGTCACGATCTTGTGCACGTACGCCTGGTGCCCGGTATCGAACAGGAAGCGGTCTTTGGGTGAGTCGAAGACGCGGTGCATGGCGAGCGTGAGCTCGACGACGCCGAGATTGGGTCCGAGGTGTCCACCGGTGCGGGAGACCTTCGCCACCAGGAAATCGCGGATCTCGGCCGCGAGCTGGTCCAGCTCCTCCGCGGACATCCGCTTGACGTCCTGCGGACCACGCACCGTGGCCAGCAGTCGACCTTCGGTGGCCGAACCCTCATCCAGACTCATGCGGCCACCTCGCTGCCCGTCGTGACGGCCCGCTCTGCGGTGTTGAGCTGGCCGATTCGCTCGCTACGCTCGCTCATGACCGCCGAGTCTATCGGGACCGTCGAGGCGACCGACGGGGTGCGAGATTCCCTCACAATGACGCCCCGGTCTCCGGGTCGAAGAAGTAGAGGCGGTCGGGGTTGATCGCCAGTTCCAGCGGCTCCCCCGCGCTCACCGGCACCTCGGACGGCAGCCGTACGGTGAACCGGGCCCGCTCGTCGGGGAGGAGCAGCGCGTCGTCGGCGCTCTGCGCGTCGACCGCGGCGCGCGTCTCGTCGGTGTCCACCCGCGGGGCGTCGAGTTCGAAAATCACGAAACGCTCGTCCCCCAACTCCTCGATGATCGCCGGGACGATCGTCAGCGTCGGCCACCCCTCACCGCTCTGCGCGGAGAAGCCGGTCGGCCGGATGCCGAGGATGACCGCACGGTCGGCGCCGGCGAGCGGCGAGCCCGCCGGCAGTGACACCCGGACACCGGCGAACGAGACCACGCCACCGGAGACGACCGCCCGGACGAAGTTCATCGACGGCGACCCGATAAACGCCGCCACGAAGAGGTTGACCGGCCGGTGGAAGAGGCTCTGCGGGGTGTCGCACTGCTGCAGCACACCGTCGCGCAGCACCGCCACCCGCTGCCCCAGGGTCATCGCCTCCACCTGGTCGTGCGTGACGTAGACGGTCGTCGTGCCGAGCCGCTGGTGCAGCATCGACAACTGCGACCGCATCGTCACCCGCAGCTTGGCGTCGAGATTGGAGAGCGGCTCGTCCATCAGGAACGCCTGCGGCTCGCGGACGATCGCCCGCCCCATCGCCACGCGCTGCCGCTGGCCCCCCGAGAGGGCGGCGGGCCGCCGGTCGAGCAGGTGCTCCAGGCCGAGGATCTCCGCGACCTCGCTCACCCGCCGCTCCCGCTCGACCCTGGCCGTACGCCGCATCCGCAGGCCGAAGGCCATGTTGCGTTTGACGGTCATCCGCGGGTAGAGCGCGTAACTCTGGAAAACCATCGCGACGTCCCGCTGCTGCGGCAGTTCATCGGTGACGTCCCTGCCGCCGATGAGGACCTGTCCGCTGGAGACCTCCTCCAACCCGGCGATCATGCGCAGGAGGGTCGACTTGCCGCAGCCGGAGGGGCCGACCAGCACCATGAACTCGCCCGGCTCGACGGTCAGGTCGACGTCGCGGACCGCCACCACGCCGCCCCGGTAGCGCTTGGTCACCTTCTCCAGCCGGATGCCGGCGACGCTGCCCGACTCGATCACGCGAACTCCTTAACCCTTGAGCGCGCCGGCCATCAAGCCACGCATGAAGAACCGGCCCAGTACGACGTAGACCAGCAGCGTCGGCACGCTGGCCAGCAGCGCGCTCGCCATCGCCTGGTTGAACGGCACGGTCTGCCCGCCGGCGATGTTGTTGAGCGCCACCGTGATCGGCCAGTACTCGCGGCTGGCGAGCAGCACGCCGAAGAGGAAGTCGTTCCACGCCGAGGTGAACTGCCAGATCATCGAGACGGCGAAGGCCGGCGGGGCGATCGGCAGGGCGACGAAGAGGAACGTGCGCAGCATCCCGGCGCCGTCGACCTTGGCCGCCTCGATCACCTCGTCCGAGATGCTGGCGAAGTAGCTGCGGAAGATCAGCGTGGTGATCGGCAGCCCGTAGATGACGTGCACCAGGATGAGCCCGTCGAGGCCGCCCACCAACCCGGCGCGCTGCATCGTGTCGTACATCGGGATGAGGATCGCCTGGTAGGGGATGAACATGCCGAAGAGGATCAGCGGAAAGGCGAAGTCGGCGCCGGGAAAGCGCCACTTGGCCAGCACGAAGCCGTTGGCCGCGCCGAGCATCGACGAGATCAGGCTGGCCGGGATCGCCAGCAGTGTGCTGTTGACGAAGCCCTCCTGCAGGTCCGGCCAGACGATGCGGAAGTTCTCCAGCGACAGCGCCGTCGGCAGCTCCCACATCCGTACGACGCTGACCTGGGCCGGCTCCTTCAGCGCGGTGATGATCAGCGCGTAGACCGGCATCAGGAAGAAGCAGGCCAGCAGAAAGAGCGCCAGGTAGCGGGCGGTGGTGAGGTAGGGCGCCCAGCGGGGTCGTCGCCGCCGTGCCGGGGCGCCCACCGCCTCGTCGACGACGACCCGGTCCGTGGTCACGCTCATTGACGACGCTCCGAACGGATCGAGTACCAGATGTACGGCACGATGACGACCGCGATCCCGAAGAGCAGCAGGGTGGCGATGGTCGCGCCGCGGGCGTAGAAGCCCGGTTGGAACGTGGTGAACCACATGTAGAGGGCGGGGGTGTCGATCCGCAGATTGCCCTGGTCGATCGCGTAGAAGAGGTCGAAGGTCTTCATCGAGATGTGCGCCAGGATCACCACCGCGCTCATCAGCACGGGCAGCAGCAGCGGCCGCACCACGTGCCAGAAGACCCGCGGCTCGGTGGCCCCGTCGACCCGGGCGGCCTCGCGCAACTCCTCCGGCACGGCGCGCATGCCGGCGAGGAAGAGCGCCATCACGTAGCCGGAGAGGGCCCAGCCGGCCGGCAGGGCGATGGCGGCGATCGCCCAGGTCGAAGGGGTCTTGTGCCAGTCGCTGCGGAGGAACTCGAGCCCGAGGTTGGCGAAGAGCCGGTTGAGCCCGGCGGTCGAGGAACCGGAGCCGTTGTTGAGCAGCCACCGCCAGATGATCGCGGTTGCGATGAACGAGATGGCCATGGGGAAGAGGAAGACGCTGCGGAAGAAGTTCTCCCCGCGTACGCCCTTCTCCAGCAGCAGCGCCATGCAGAACCCCAGGGCCAGCGAACCGCCGATGAAGACCAGCGTGAAGACGGCGAGGTTGCGGACGTCGATCTGAAAGCGCTCGTTGCCGAACAGTTCCGTGTAGTTGCGCGCGCCGACCCAGTCGTAGACCGGCTTCTGCCCGCGCCAACTCGTGAACGAGACCCGGATGTTCCAGCCGAGGAAGACGTAGACGAAGACGCCGAGCGCGAGCAGCGACGGCGACACCAGCAGAAGCCCGGGTCCCCAGGCCCGAAGCCGTCGCTTCACATCGCCTCCACATACCTTCGAGTCGGTGGCAGCCCGATCACTTGTTGGCCTGGTACGCCTTTGCCACCGCGTCGGCGAACTTCCCCACGTTGGTGTCCTGCACGAAGATCTGCAACGCGGTGTCGATCTCGCCGTTCCAGGCGTTGTTGGCCACCACGCCGTGGGCGAGCGACCCGACGATCTTCGTCTGCGGGTTCTGCCACTCGGCCAGGGCCGCCGCGAGGTAGTCGGTGTACTTCGACTTGTCCGCGTCGATCCGCGCCGGAACCGATCCCTTCTGCGGGTTGAACAGATCCTGCCCCTCGGTCGAGCCGCATTCGACCAGCCACTTCTCGGCCGCGCCCTTGTGCGGCGCGCCGACCGGGAGGGTGAACGAGTCGGAGAGGAAGTTGTAGACGCCGGTGGAACCGGGGGTGGCGACCACGTCGTACCCGGTCTTGAACTTCAGCGCCTTGGCGCCCTTGAGGTAGCCGTCGGCCCAGTCCCCCATCACGTTGTAGGCGGCGGAGCCGTCGACGACCTTGTCCAGCGCGGGCTGCCAGTCGGCGGCGGCCGACTTGAGGTCGGAGAAGCCGAGCACCTTGGTGTACGTGCTGAGCGCCGCGATCACCTTCGGCGACTTCCAGTCCACCGACCCGTCCCAGAGCCCGGTGTACATGTCCGCGCCGAGCTCGCCGAGGAGCACGTTCTCCAGCAGGTGCTTCTGCGTCCAGCCGGGGCCGATCGAGAGCGCCGTGACGTTCTTCGACTTCAGCGTGGCCGCCTGGGTGAGGAACTCCGCCCAGGTCTTCGGCGGCGCGGCGATGCCCGCCTTCTGCAGGGTGGCGGGGTTGAACCAGAGCAGGTTGCTGCGGTGGATGTTCACCGGCACCGAGTAGAGCTTCCCGCCGACCGTGATCGCCTCGACGAGACCCTTCGGGAACTTCTCCTTCCACCCCTCGCGCTCGTAGAGGTAGGTCAGGTCCTCGACGTAGCCGGCCTCGATGTCACTGGCCAACTCCTTGCCGGCGTGCACCTGGTAGGAGTCCGGCGGGTTCTTCGCCTGCAGGCGGGTGGCGAGGACGGTCTTGGCGTTCGTGCCGGCGCCACCGGCGACCCCGGCGTTGTTGAACTTGATGTCGGAGTTCTTCTTCGTGAAGTCGGCGATCATGGCCTCGAGGCCCTCTTTCTCGCCGGCTCCGACCCACCAGGAGAAGACCTCGACCTCTTTGTCGTTCCCGCTGCCGCCTCCGTTGGAGTTGGCGCCGCTGGAGCACGCGGGAAGCGCGAACAGGGCTGCGGTCATGCCCAGGGCCAGCACGCCCCGACGGCTGTATGGCATACACCCTCCCAATAGGTGTGTGACGGCTCACAGCTACCTGCGAACCATGTCCCTATTGGCGGGTGGTGTCAACGCATGGAAATGCATCTGTGACCGTCAAGCACGGACGCGCAGCCGCCGCGGCGGCGTCACCGCCGGGGGCGGCAGCCGCAGCGGGGCCGCGCCGGGAGTCCACGATCCGAGTACGGCGGCCGCCCGCGCCCCGGTCACCGAGGGGAGCGCGCCCGGCAGCCCGTGCCAGGAGAGCCAGCCCAGCAGGGCGAACGCGTACGCCTCCTTCGCCTGGACCGGCACGCCCAGCTCGTCGCTGGTCCGCAGCCGCCAGCGCGCCCCGCCGAACTCCCGCAGGCGCGCCATCAGCACCGGGTTGCGCACGCCACCGCCGGCCGCGATCACCTCGCCGATGTCGTGCCGGTCGCACTCGGCCGCGACGATCAGCGCGGTCAGCTCGGTCAGCGTGGCGAGCACGTCGTCCGGCGGCGGCGCCGGGTGCAGCTCGGCGAGCCGGGCGGTCAGATAGCCGCCGTGGAAGAGTTCCTTCCCGGTGGACTTGGGAGCGGGCCGGGCGTAGAAGGGCTCGGCGAGGAGCAGGCGCAGCAGGTCCTCGTGCACCCGTCCGCGCGCCGCGTGCCGACCGTCCACATCGCACGGTTCGTCGTAGAACCGTCGGGTCGCCGCGTCGAGCAGGGCATTCGCGGGGCCGATGTCGTACCCGACCGGCGCCGCGTCCGGCGCGACCACGGTGAGGTTGGCGATGCCGCCGAGGTTGAGCGCCGCGCGCGCCGCGCCACTCTCCGCGAGCAGCAGCGCGTCGAAGACCGGGACCAGCGGTGCGCCCTGGCCGCCCGCCGCGATGTCCGCGCCGCGCAGGTCCGACAGGACGGGTACGCCGGTCCGCGCGGCGATCCAGGCGGGCGCGCCGAGTTGCAGCGTGCCGAGCGCCTGCCCGCCGGAGATCCAGTGGAAGACGGTCTGCCCGTGCGACACGATCAGATCGGCGTGGCCGGCCAGTTCGACGCCGGCCGCCGCGGCGTCCGCGAAGCGCTTCCCGAGCAGGGTGTCGAGACGGCAGACCTGCTCGATCGTCGTGCCGCCCGGCGGCAGCACGCCGGCGATCGCGCCCTGCAGCTCGTCGTCGTACGGCAGGCTCCGGGCGCCCAGCGGGGTGAGCCGCAGGTCGTCGCCGTCGCGGTCGAACGCCGCGGCCGCGATGTCCACGCCGTCGTGGGAGGTGCCCGACATCAGCCCGATGATCCGCACCCCGGTCACACTAGTGATCCCGTGCGCCCGTGGCGGGAAATGGATTGGCAGGCCGGGTACCGCTGCGGCGCTCCGAGGCCTGACCGCAGCATGTCCGCGGTTTTCCCTGATTCGCCAGACGCATCGGGATGCGCCTCGCGAATCACAGTCGCCGCACTCAATAAGCCGGCCGTGTGCCGGAAAAGGATCAGACCGGTGGGAGCAGCAGACCGACGCACTCCACGTGTTGGGTCATCGGGAAGCAGTCGTAACCGCGGAGCGCCTCCAGCCGCCAACCGCCCTCCCGGAACGTGCGCACGTCCCGGGCGAACGCCGCGGGATCGCAGGCCACGTACGCGACGGCGCGCGCGCCCGAGCCGACCAGCGACCCGACGACCCGGGCCCCGGCGCCGCTGCGCGGCGGATCCAGCACCACCAGATCGACCGGCCCGGTGATCCGCCGCCGCTCCAGCGCGGTCTCCACCCGCGCGGACACCACCTCGACCTGCGGAAGATCGCGCAGGCTGGTGCGGGCCGCGGCGACGCCGAGCGGCGCGGACTCGACCATCGTCACCCGCCCCGCCGGCCCGACCCGGCCGGCGAGCGCGGCCGCGAAAAGGCCGGCGCCCCCGTAGAGGTCCCAGGCCGACTCCCCTTCGCGCGGCTCCAGCAGCTCCAGCACGGCGCCGACGAGGGTGTCCGGCGCCGCCGGGTGCACCTGCCAGAACGCCTCAGCCGGCAGCGTCCAGCCCCGGCCGGCGGCGCGTTCGCGCACCTCGTCCGGCCCCTCGACGAAGGTCGCCGTCCCCCCGGAGACGCCCCGGACGGTCACGTCCCCGTCCGACGAGGCGATGGTCTCGACGGCGTCCGCCTCCGGCCAGCGCCGGCCGCTGGGCGGCAGGACCGGCAGCTCCTGGATCGCCGGGTGGGCGATCAGGCAGCGGTCGATCGGCACCACCTCGTGCGAGCGGTGCTTCAGCAGCCCGGCCCGGTCGGCGGCGTCGACGGCGTAGCGCACGCGCGAACGCCAGCCCAGCGGCCCGCCGGGGAGCGGGTCGACGCGGAGCGCGAGCGCGTCGACCTCGGTCGGGGCGAGCCCGGCCAGCCGTTCCAGCTGCTCCCGGACGACGGCGGTCTTCCAGGCCAGCTGGGCGGCGGGCGCGACGTGCTGCAGGTCGCAGCCGCCGCAGGCACCCGGCCGGGCGTACGGGCAGGGCGCCGTGACCCGGTCCGGCGACGCGTCGAGCACGGTCACCGCGTCGGCCCGCAGGTAACCGCGGTGCAGCTCGGTGATCTCGGCCACCACCCGCTCACCGGGGAGCGCGTGCCGGACGAAAACCACCTGTCCCTCGTGCCGGGCGACGCAGTGGCCGCCGTGCGCCACCGCGCCGACGGTCAGCTCGACCCGCTCCCCCTCGTCCAGCGTCGGGGCGGTCATGACCGGGGTGCCATGACGTCGTCGTCGACCGGCGGGGCGGCCGGGCCGGCGGGGCCGCGACCCGCGCGCGGACCGCGCAGCGGGCCGCGGCTGAGCGTCTCGTCGAAGCGGTCCAGGTCCTTGTTGGTCGAAGAGGCGAGTTGCCAGGGCACGCTGGTCACCATGACTCCGGGCTCGAAGAGCAGCCGGCCCTTGAGGCGCAGCGCGCTCTGGTTGTGCAGCAGGTTCTCCCACCAGCGGCCGAGCACGTACTCGGGGATGAAGATGGTGACCACGTCGCGCGGCGACTCCCGACGGACGGACGCCACGTAGTCGATGATCGGCCGGGTGATCTCCCGGTACGGCGAGTCGACCACGGTCAACGGTACGGGAACCTGCCGCCGTTCCCACTCGGACTGCACCGCGCGGGTGTCCTTGTCGTCGACGTTCACGGTCACCGCGGTGATGGTGTCCGGCCGGGTCGCCTGGGCGTAGGCGACCGCCCGCAGGGTGGGCCGGTGCACCTTGCTGACCAGCACGATCGCGTGGTTGCGGGCGGGCAGCACCGGTCGCCCCTCGGCCGGCTCCAGCTCCTCGGCGACGGTGTCGTAGTGCCGCCGGATGCCGAGCATGAGCAGGTAGATCACGCCCATCGCGACGATCGCGATCCACGCGCCGAGCAGGAACTTGGTGATCAGCACGATGATCAGCACCGCGCCGGTCAACCCCATGCCGAAGGTATTGATACCGCGGGAGCGGTGCATCCGGCGACGCGCCTCCGGATCACGCTCCGTGCGCAGCAGCCGGTTCCAGTGCCGGATCATCCCGGCCTGCGACAGCGTGAACGAGACGAACACACCCACGATGTAGAGCTGGATCAGCCGGGTCACCTCGGCCTGGAACGACACGATCAGCAGCATCGCGGCGAGCGCCAGCAGCACGATGCCGTTGGAAAAGGCGAGCCGGTCACCGCGGGTGTGCAGCTGGCGCGGCAGGTAGCGGTCCTGGGCGAGGATCGAGCCGAGCACCGGGAAGCCGTTGAAGGCGGTGTTGGCCGCCAGGAAGAGGATCAGCGCGGTCATCCCGGCGACGATGTAGAGCATCACCGAGCCGGAGCCGAAGACCGCCTCGCCGAGCTGGGTGGTCACCGTCTTCTGGACGTAGCCGGCGGGCCCGGACACGATCTGCTGGACCGGGTCCTCCACGAACTGCAGGTGGGTCAGGCGGGCCAGCCAGATGATGCCGACCAGCATGGTGATCGCGATCACGCCGAGCAGCAACAGCGTGCTCGCCGCGTTGCGGCTCTTCGGCGGCTTGAACGCGGGGACGCCGTTGGAGATCGCCTCCACACCGGTGAGCGCCGCGCAGCCGGAGGAGAAGGTGCGCAGCAGCAGGAACGCGAGCGCCGCTCCGGTGACGCTGTGCTCGGCCCGGATGACCAGGTCGGCGCTGGGCGCGCGGAGGTCGTGACCGAGCACGAAGATCCGTACCAGGCCGGTGAGGATCATGCCGACGATGACGATCATGAAGCCGTACGTCGGGATCGCGAACGCGTTCCCCGACTCCCGCAGGCCACGCAGATTGACCGCGGTCAGCAGCGCCACCGCGGCGACCGCGATCAACACCTTGTGGGTCGCCACGAACGGCACCACGGAGCCGAGGTTGGCCACGCCGGAGGAGACCGAGACCGCGACGGTCAGCACGTAGTCGACCATGAGGGCGCTCGCCACGGCGACGCCGAACTTCGGCCCGAGGTTGACCGTGGCCACCTCGTAGTCGCCGCCCCCGGAGGGGTAGGCGTGCACGTTCTGCCGGTAGCTCGCGACCACGGTGAGCATCACGACGACCACCGCGAGGGCGACCCACGGAGAGAAGAAGTATGCGGAGGCTCCGGCGATCGACAGCGTCAGCAGGATCTCGTCGGGCGCGTACGCCACGCTCGAGAGTGCGTCGGAGGCGAAGACGGGGAGCGCGATCCGCTTGGGCAGCAGCGTGTGCTGGAGGCTGTCGGAGCGGAAAGGACGGCCCAGGAGCAGCCGCTTCATCAGTGAGGTGGGTCTGGCCACAAGGGGTAAGAGTACGGCCGGGCGACACGACCCGCCGCCGGTGCCGCCTGGCGCGCCGCGGGGTACCGTCGGACGGCACCGGCAGTCGGCCTCGTGGCAGGCTGGCGGTGCGCGCGTCCGCTGTGGGCGCGCACTCGGGTGCCGCTCCGGGAGGAACCACGGTGCACGTCGTGATCATGGGATGCGGGCGCGTGGGTTCGACGCTGGCCCACAACCTGGAGGCCCGCGGCCACTCCGTCGCCGTCATCGACCAGGACGCTGACGCCTTCCGGCGGCTGAGCGCCGACTTCCAGGGCATCACGGTCACCGGGACCGGCTACGACGGCGCGGTGCTGCGGCAGGCCGGCATCGAGCGGGCCGACGCCTTCGCCGCCGTCTCCAGTGGCGACAATTCCAACATCATCTCGGCCCGCCTGGCCCGCGAGACGTTCGGCGTCTCCCGCGTCGCGGCCCGGATCTACGACCAGAAGCGCGCCGAGGTCTACGAACGACTCGGCATCCCCACCGTCGCCACGGTGCGCTGGACCGCTGACCGGATGTACCGCCACCTGGTCCCTGAGGGACACGTGGAGACCTTCCGCGACCCGACCAGCACCGTCTCCATCATCGAGGTGCCGGTGCACAAGGACTGGATCGGCCGGCCGCTGCGCGCGCTGGAGGAGACCAGCGGCACCCGCACGGCCTACCTGATGCGTTTCGGCATCGGCACGCTGCCCACCGCGTCCACCGTGCTCCAGGAGGGTGACCAGGTCTTCATGCTGGTCACCGACGACATCGCCCCGTCCGTGACCACGGTGGCGGCCAATCCGCCGGAAGGAGCCCACTGACCATGCGGATCGCCATCGCGGGCGCGGGCAACGTCGGACGGTCCATCGCCCAGGAGTTGATCGAGAACGGCCACCAGGTGATGCTCATCGAGCGGCAGCCCAAGATGCTGCGGCCGGACCGGGTGCCGGCCGCGGAATGGGTGCTCGCCGACGCGTGCGAGCTGGCCAGCCTCGAAGAGGCCGACGTCGCCAACTGCGAGGTCGTGGTGGCCGCCACCGGTGACGACAAGGTCAATCTGGTCGTGTCACTGCTGGCCAAGACCGAGTTCAGCGTTCCCCGGGTGGTCGCGCGGGTCAACCGGGCCGAGAACGAATGGCTCTTCACGGAACAGTGGGGCGTCGACGTCGCGGTCAGCAAGCCGCGGGTGATGGCCGCACTGGTCGAGGAGGCGGTCAGCGTCGGTGACCTGGTCCGGCTGATGACCTTCCGGCAGGGCGAGGCCAACCTGGTGGAGATCACGCTGCCCCGCCAGGCGCCCTATGTCGGTCACGCCGTCCGCACCGTACCGCTCCCCCGTGACTCCGCGCTGGTGGCGATCGTACGCGGCAAGCGGGTGCTGACCCCGACCCCGGACGACCCGCTCGAGTCCGGCGACGAGCTGATCTTCGTATGCACGGCCGAGGTGGAGGACGACGTACGCACGGTCATCCTCGGCGCGGACAGCGTTCAGCGGACCCGGGCCGGCCACGCCAGCTGACGCTCCGCGTCGCTCAGCGGTCGGCGATCGCGCCGGCGGGCGCACCCGCTCCGGCCGACGTGGCCTCCCGCGCGCGGGTCACCCGCCGGACCGTCCACACCGTGATCGCCAGCAGCAGCGCGTACGGCGGATATCCGAGCACGAGCCGGGCGATCCCCAGCGCGGTGTCCATGTCGGCGAGGTAGAGCGCCGCCTGCACGCCCACCTTCGCCAGGTACACCACGCCCCACAGCACGGTCAGCCGGTTGAAGGTGCGAATCAGGACGGGGTCGGTGCGCCACTCCGAGCGACCGCCGGCGACGATCATCGACCAGATCCAGCCCACCAGCGGCTGCCGGATCGCGACCGACCCGAACAGTCCGAGGCCGTAGACAATGCCGTACAGGATGCCGGGCAGGTAGAAGTCCTTCGCGTCACCACTGCGCCAGGCGAGCCACGCGCCGATCCCGACCCCGAAGAGTCCGTTGAGCGCGTGCCGGATCGGACGGCGCTGGATCAGCCGCACGACGGCGATCGCCAGCCCCGTGCCTACCGCCGCGACCACCGCGGGGCGCAGCTCGGCGATCACGTTGACCAGCACGAACACCACGACCGGGATGCTCGACTCGACCAGCCCGCGCACGCCGCCGAGCTGCTCGGCGACCTGCTCGGCCATGCTCGGGAGCTGCTCGTCGCCCTCCGGACCGGCGTCGACCGGAGCCGTACGCTGCTGTCCACTGCTCATCGGAACCGTCTTTCGCTCGGCACTACGCCCGTCGGAGCCGCACGACGGCGGCGCGGTCCGGAGCGGGACCCCACATTCAGCGCGGCGCTTCCAGCTCGTAGTACGGGTTGTAGATGACCTTACGGTCATCGCGCACCGCCACGCGACCACGCGCGGTCAACTGTCGGCCGGGCTCGATGCCGGCGATGTGCCGCCGCCCGAGCCACACGAGGGTGACGACGTCGCTGCCGTCGTAGAGGTCGGCCTCCAGCGTCGGCAGGTTGGTGCGCGGGGTGTAGACGACGGTGCGCAGTCGGCCGGAGACGGCCACCATCTGGCCACGCCGGCACTGGTCGGCCAGCGTGCAACCCTGCTCGGCGCTCTCCCGCTGCAGCTCCGCAGCATCGAGCTCCGCCTCGCTCGCCGTCAGCCGCTGCAACAGTCGGCGCAGGGACGGACGTTTCTCGTCGGTCGCCATCACCCGGATGTCACCCTTCTCCAACGCCGCCCCGTGGGAACCGGCATCGGACGCCAGCGCGCCACCGCGTCGCTGCGGGCCGCCCCGTCAGGGTACGCCCGCCCGGCCCGCGTCCCCCACCGCCGCCGGGCCGGCCGCCGCGACCCCTGCGGGATACGCGAAAGGGCCCATTCCGCCACGGCAAGCGAGGAGAAGGGGCCCTTCGCGTACGGGTCAGGCCGACGGGCGGGGCCTCGGCGAGGGCTTACGCCGGTGCGGGGTCTCGTACGGGTCCGCGCCGTTGAGCGGGGCCGCCCCGGCGTGCGACGCGCCGGAGGCCTCCGGGACCACCGGTTGCGGGGCGTCCGGGCCGTCGCCGGCCTGCTCCGCCTGCTCGGCGATCTCGCGGGGCAGACGCAGCGGCAGCGGCTCGCGCACCGGCTTGGCCTCCTGGCCACGATCCACGACCAGACCGTCCAGCACCTCGGCCAGCGGTCCGGCACTGGTCGGCTCATTCGCCGCGGCGCCCTGGTAGACCGCCCGGACCATCCAGCGCGGACCGTCCACCCCGACGAAGCGCAGATCGGTCAGGCCATCGTCGGTGCGCACCCGCGCCCGCAGCTCGGGGCCGTAGTCGCCCTCGGTTTCGTCGACGGTCGCGCCCTCGCTCACCAGCGACGTGCGGATCTCCTCGCGGATGTCGTCCCAGATGCCCTCGGTGCGCGGCGCCGCGAAGACCCCCAGCTGAAGTGCGCTGTCGCCGTGCACGAGCACGACCTGCTGGATGGTGCCGTCCGGGTCGGCCTGCACCCGCACCTCGACGCCCCCGACCGCGGGAATCTGCAGGCTGCCCAGATCCAGTCGCTCCACCCCGGAGGGCGCCTCGGCGACGTCGTACGGGCCGCGTGCCGGCGCGTCCGCGTCGGAACCGTCCTCGCGCGGCTCGACTTCCCGACCCGTCCGACCGGCCTGCTCCTTACGGGCGTGCCGTCCGGCCCCGCGTCCTCGCGAGAAGATCAATGTCCCACCCTTCCGTCGTCCTCGGTCGCGACCGGGGTCACCAGACCCACGTGCCCGCCGGTCGAACCGTGCCCGCCGATCCCGCGGCTGGAATCGGGCAGCTCGTCGACGAGGTGGAAGTGTGCCCGTTCCACCCGCTGCACGACAAGCTGCGCGATCCGGTCGCCACGGGATATCTTCGCCGAGCGGAGCGGATCGTGGTTGACGAGGTTGACCAGGATCTCCCCCCGGTAACCGGCGTCGACCGTACCGGGCGCGTTGAGCACCGTCACACCCAGCCGGGATGCGAGCCCGGAACGCGGGTGCACCAGTCCGACGAATCCCTCCGGCAGCGCGATCGTCAGGCCCGTGCGCACCAGCGAACGGGCGCCGGGCGTCAACTCGACGTCCTCGGCGGCGATCAGATCGGCGCCGGCGTCCCCCGGATGGGCGTACGCCGGCAGCGGCAGATCCGGGTCGAGCTGCCGCACGGGTACGGGCACAGGGTGGGTCACGATCTCACTCTTTCCTTCGCGGCGACGGGCGCAGGGGTCTCGTGCGGATGCGCCCCCCATCCTGCCGTGTGCCGGCGCCGTCGCGCGCCGTACCCTCACACAACGTGGCACCACCGCATTCCGATGTCGCGCCGCCCGCGGTCGACGACCGTTACGCCGAGCGGCTCACCCTGCCCTGGTGGCTATGGCTCTGCGCGCTCGGCCTCGCCGCCCTGCTCGCCGCGGAGGTCTGGATGGGCGCTCCCGGCGTCCGGGCCTGGCTGCCCTTCGCGCTCTTCCTGCCGCTGACCTGCGTCGCGCTCTGGCGACTCGGGCGGATCAGGATCGCCGTCGTCGGCGACCAGCTCGAGGTGGATGACGCCCGGCTGCCGACGCGGTTCGTCGCCGACGCGATCCCCCTCGACGTGTCGGGACGGCGGGAGGTGCTGGGCGTGGGCGCGGATCCGCTCGCCTTCGTGGTGCAGCGGCCCTGGATCGGAGGCGCCGTCCAGCTGGTGCTGAACGACCCGGACGATCCGACGCCGTACTGGGTGATCAGTTCCCGGCATCCGGTGCGACTGGCGACGGCGATCCTCGCCGCCACACCGGCTCCGCCCGGCCAGGACGTATCGGACTGAGCCGCCGGCGTCAGCCTTCGATCACCGGAGGTCCGCCGCGCGGCCGTCGCCCGCCGATCGCCGTACGCTGCGTCCGCAGGTCGTCGCGGATCCGGTCGCCGAGGCCCCGGGTGGCCCGCCGGTTGAGATAGCTGGCCACCGCCGCGCCCGTCAGGAACGGACCGAGCGTGGTCAGATTGCGCCCGAACCGACGCAGCAACATGTCACGCAACTCCTTGCGGGCGGTGGTGCCGAGCACGGCGCCCACGCCCACGCCGGGAAGCATCGGGTTGACCCCGCGCTGGCTCGCCCAGGACTGGAGCAGCGGCACGGCCCGTTGGGCGCCCGCTCCCGGCACCGGCACGCCGTACACCTCGTGCAACTCACCGATGAGCTTCAACTCGATTGAGACCACCGCGACCGTCTCGGCCGCCAGCAGCACGGGCGCTGACAAGAGGGTGGGCGTCGCGGCCCACTCCACGGCCGCCACCCCGCCACCGGCGGCGCCGATCCCCGCGGTGGCCCGCGCGGCGTTGCGGACGAGCCGCTCGGCGAGAGCGTCGCCTTCGAGCCCGTCGTGGTGCCGGCGGAGCGTCGCGAGATCCCGGACCGGGATGTGCGGCGCGATTTCGCTGACCACCTCCGTCATCCAACGGAGGGCCGCCTTGGGCTTGAACAGGTCCGCTATCCCGCGGCCACGGATCTGGCCGATGAGCCGGCCGAGCAGCCGCTTGCGCTGCGCCGGCTCGATGTCGTCGCGGGTCAACTCGACAACGGTGCGGCCGAGCTCGTCGTCCGTGCCGACAAGCTCCGCCGTCGGCGGGTCGTCATGCGGGGCCGGCCCGCTGCCGGCCGGCGACGGCACGCCGGAGGCCGGACTCTCCGGCGACTGGTCGAAGCGGGTCATGCGCTGCCCCCGAACACGTATGCGATGCGCCTGCCGTGATCGAGTGAAGCAGCTTCCCGCCACGGGCGCATGTCGAGCCGACGGCGACCTCCACACCGAGGCCGCCGCCCCCCTTGTTTCCGCCCCCCGCGCTAAAGATCAGCCCGCAGTGCTCAGGCGCACTCTCGGCAGATCAGCTCCCCGTTGCGCTCCACCGCGAGCTGGCTGCGGTGGTGGACGAGGAAGCAGCGCGCGCAACGGAACTCGTCCTGCTGCATCGGCAGCACCTTGACCGTGAGTTCCTCGTCGGCCAGGTCAGCACCGGGAAGCTCGAAGCTCTCGGCAACCTCGGCCTCGTCGACGTCCACGGCGCCCGACTGCGAGTCGACGCGCCGTGCCTTGAGTTCTTCCAGGCTGTCCTCGCCGAGGTCGACCTCGTCGCGACGCGGTGCGTCGTAGTCGGTGGCCATCGGTTCACTCTCCCGTATCGATAAGTCGCTCCCGGTTTAACGCCGGAAGACGCTGTTTTGGTTCCCTGCGCGCCATCGTTCGAATCCGCACCACGAACCAGACATCTCGTCCCGGAACGCGGCGCCCGCAGGAAACTCCCCCGGCGAGCGCGGTACCTTACCCCCCTTTACGCGAGGCATGTATACCGCCCTTGCGTGAGGCATGTACGCCCGCGCGCGCCAAGTTGTTCCCAATGTGACTCAGGCGACACGAAGATAGGGGTAGGAGTCCCCCGATTACCGTCGCCGCGCCGGGTCGCCGCACTCTTTCCGCACAGCGGAGGGAGAACCGCTAACCTCAGCGGCATACTCGGTAGCCACGGGGGCGGACGACATTACCCTTTTGGTCCGGCACCAGCCACCACACCTGCACGGGAGCCATTCCATGAGCTTTGCGCGAGTGCGAGCACTCGTCGTTGTCGGCGCGATGGTCCTGTTCGCTCTGGTCTTCGTCGTGGTCGCGCTCGTGCGCGACACGCAGACCGAGGCGACCTCCGCGAGGAGCTGCCCGGACGGGTACGCGCTGGCCAACATCCGGTTGCGGGAGCCGAAAGACGTGCGCATCAACGTCTACAACGCGACGGACACGCCGGGCCTGGCGACCAAGGTCGGCACTGACTTCAAGAACCGGAAGTTTCAGGTGCTGAAGGAAGCGAACGACCCGCAGAAGAAGGGCATCGACGGGGTGGCCGTCCTGCGCTACGGCCCCAAGGCCGTCGGCTCAGCGCATCTGATGCGGGCCTACTTCCTGGACCAGGCGACCTTGGAATACGACCCGAAGCGCCAGGACGACCTGGTCGACGTGGTGATCGGGAGCGCGTTCCAACAGCTGGCCACGCTCACCGAGGTCAACCAGTCGCTGGTCGAACTCGGCGGCAAGCCGGAGCTCCCGGCGCAGACCTGCGCCGCCGACGAGCAGAGCTAGACCGTTCCGCTCCGGCCCCGCCACCTCACCAGGGGGGCGGGGCCGGAGCCGTTTCAGGGCTGGTCCGCTACGGTCCGCCGGTCGCGTCCAGCCGCACCAGATGCTCGTGCAGCGCTCCGAAGAGCGTCGGCGGGGCGGCGATGACGAGGTCGGGTCCGGCCGGGGCGCCGGCCAGCCCGGCGACCCGGAGCCCCGCCTCCGCGGCGATGAGCCCACCCGCCGCGTGGTCCCACGGGTTGAGTCCCTTTTCGTAGTAGGCGTCGACGCTCCCCTCGGCCGCCCGGCACAGGTCGAGGGCGGCCGCTCCGAATCGGCGGATGTCGCGTACCCGCGCGATCAGCCCGGCCAGCACCGCGGCCTGGTGGATCCGACGGGCCGGGTCGTAGCCGAAGCCGGTGGCGACCAGCGCCTGCGCGAGATCCGTCTGCGTGGAGCCCGTCAACCGCCGCCCTTCGCGGTAGGCCCCACCGCCCCGGACCGCCCGCCACTCGTCTCCCGTCGCGGCGTTGCGCACCACGCCCGCCACGACCACGCCGTCGACCTCCGCCGCGAGGGAGACGGCGTACTCCGGCAGGCCGTAGAGGTAGTTCACGGTGCCGTCGATCGGGTCGAGGATCCACCGCACCGCTCCCGGCCCGGCCGGTCGCGCGCCGCGCGTGTCCCCGTACTCCTCACCCAGCACGGTGTCCTCCGGCCGCAACGCGCGCAACGCGGCGACGACCTGGCGTTCCACGGCGCGGTCCGCGGCGGTGACCACGTCCGTGCTGGTGCTCTTGGTGTCGACGCCGGTGACCCCGTCGGCGCGCATCCGGCGCGCCGTCACGGCCGCGGCCTGTGCCACCTCCGCCGCGATCTTCAGCAGTTCCTCGGGTGTCGGCCTCATCTCGTCCATGCGTGGCTCCACGTCCCCTTTCCGCCCCGGACCGCCCGGTTTTCCGGCGCGTCGAACCGTCGGCCTCAGCCGGCCGGACGGTACGCCCCTCCCCCACCTGGCAGCGGTTATATCCTTTCAAAGTTCAGGTTCGTTCCCGCTCGGTGGGCCCCAGCCGTCACCTACGGCGTGCGACGCAGGATGATCGCCGCAGACGGCGTTACAATTCACGCCTACCCTTGCGCCACGGATCGCCGACAACCCGGTTGGTCCGAGACACGGGGGCCCAATTCACACCGGCACGTCGCTCCGCGCTGCGGTGGCCGGTCCGGCCGTGCTCGCTCTTCGCCTCCGGAAGGTCATTCGTGACAGAACTCCGCCACACCGGCGCCGACGTACGCTCCCTCACTGACGCCCTGATCGCCCACGCCGAGCGCGCTGGTGGACAGCTCACGTCGGCCGAGGTCGCAAGCTCTGTCGAGTCCGCTGAGGTGACCCCGGCCCAGGCTAAGAAGATCCTTCGCGCCCTCGCGGAGGCCGGCGTCACCGTGGTCATCGACGGATCGGCGAGCACGCGCCGCCGCGTCGCGGCCGCGCGTTCCGCGACGCCGGCGTCCAAAGCCACCACCGCCAAGACCACGAAGAAGCCGGCGCCCGCCCCCAAGCAGTCAACCCCCGCCACGGACGAGACCGCGGCGGTGCCGGCCAAGAAGGCAGCCCCCCGCAAGGCCACGACGACCGGCGTGGGCGGCGACGGCAGCGAGGCACCCGCGAAGGGCCCGGCCAAGGCCGCCCGCGCCACGAAGGCCGGAGCGGCGAAGGCCCCCAAGGGCAAGGCCGAGGAAGGCGCCGAGGGCGAGATCGACCCGGCGGAGCTCGCCGCAGCGATCGCGGACGTCGTGGTCGAGGAGCCGGTGGAGCTGGCCAAGGCGGCCGAGGCCGACGCGACGAGCGACAGCAACGACTTCGAGTGGGACGACGAGGAGTCGGAGGCGCTCAAGCAGGCCCGTCGGGACGCCGAACTGACCGCGTCGGCCGACTCGGTCCGCGCCTACCTCAAGCAGATCGGCAAGGTTCCGCTGCTGAACGCGGAGCAGGAGGTCGAGCTCGCCAAGCGGATCGAGGCCGGGCTCTACGCGGCCGAGCGGCTGCGCATCTCGGAGGAGGGTGAGCAGAAGCTCGTCCGGGAGATGGTCCGCGACCTGGGTTGGATCACCCGCGACGGCGAGCGCGCCAAGAACCACCTGCTCGAGGCCAACCTTCGCCTGGTGGTGTCGCTGGCCAAGCGCTACACCGGACGCGGCATGGCCTTCCTCGACCTCATCCAGGAGGGCAACCTCGGCCTGATCCGCGCCGTCGAGAAGTTCGACTACACCAAGGGCTACAAGTTCTCCACCTACGCCACCTGGTGGATCCGCCAGGCCATCACCCGCGCCATGGCCGACCAGGCCCGCACCATCCGCATCCCGGTGCACATGGTCGAGGTCATCAACAAGCTCGGCCGCATCCAGCGCGAGCTGCTCCAGGACCTGGGCCGCGAGCCCACCCCGGAGGAGCTGGCGAAGGAGATGGACATCACACCCGAGAAGGTGCTGGAGATCCAGCAGTACGCCCGGGAGCCCATCTCGCTCGACCAGACCATCGGCGACGAAGGTGACAGCCAACTCGGCGACTTCATCGAAGACTCGGAGGCCGTCGTCGCGGTCGACGCGGTCAGCTTCTCGCTGCTGCAGGACCAGCTCCAGCAGGTGCTCCAGACGCTTTCCGAGCGGGAGGCCGGCGTCGTACGGCTGCGTTTCGGCCTGACCGACGGGCAGCCGCGCACGCTGGACGAGATCGGCCAGGTTTACGGCGTGACGCGCGAGCGGATCCGGCAGATCGAATCGAAGACGATGTCAAAGTTGCGACACCCGTCGCGCTCCCAGGTGCTCCGCGACTACTTGGACTAATCCATTTCGTCAACCGAACGTGTCGCTTTGATCACCACATGTAGATCACCGCGAACTGATCCGGCGGATGTGCAGTTGTGATCGTTGACGTGGCACCCTTGGTGCACGGCACACTGTCCCTACCACGTGTGACCTCGGTCCCCCGAGGGCACATTGGGAAGGCAGCACCCTTCACGGGTGTTGGACGATGGGTGAGCAACGACCGACGAGTGTGTTCATCGGTGACGACCAGAGGAGGAAGGCGATGACCCCGACCCTCACGCCGCCGGCAACGGCGGCTTCCCTAGCTGCCGATGAACGGTGCGACCGGTGCAACGCGGCCGGCAAGCTGCGGGTGACACTGGCGGGTGGCAGTGAGCTGGTGTTCTGTGGACACCACGCGAACAAGTACGCCAACGATCTCGTGAAGATCGCGGTGCAGTTCAAGGCCGACCCGGAGTTCACCTGGCGTGGCGCCGATCTGATGGCAAATTAAACAGTTCCATCGACATAGCCGGCCGGCGGCGTTCCCCTGCGGGGGACGCCGCCGGCCGGCTTCGTCGTTGCCGCACCGAACGCCCGGAGCGAGGGCGGTCGCCGGCGGCGCGGTCGGGCGGGGCGGGGGACGGTCAGAACGTCTGAACGGTCGCGATACGTTCTTCGAGCTGCTCGATCGTGGCCTGGGCGCTCGGCGGACCACCACACAGCCGGCGCAGCTCCGCGTGGATCTTTCCGTGCGGCAGGCCGGTGCGGTGGTGGTGCGCCGCCACCAGCGCGTTGAGCTGACGGCGCAGCACGATACGGCGCTCTGCCGCCGTACGTGGGCCGGCCGGCTGCGTCGGGGCGGACGTCGGCGTTTCGCTGCGACGGCGGCGCTGAGCGGCCAACTGCTCGGCCTGACGCTTGTTGAGCAGGACGGCAACCTGGTCGGCGGTGAGCAGCCCCGGCAACCCGAGATACTCCTCCTCCTCGGGCGTGCCCGACTGCGCGGCCGTGCCGAAGGTCGCGCCGTCGAAGATCACCTGGTCGAGTTCGGCCGTGGCGGAGAGCGCCTCGAAACGCTTCTCCAGCTCGCCGCTGGCCTTCTCGTTGCGCTGCGCCCGCTCCAGCAGGTCGTCGTCGAAGCCGTCGCGCTGCTTCGGCGCGCCGAGCACGTGGTCCCGCTCCGCCTCCATCTCGCTGGCGAGACCGAGCAGGTGGGGCACGCTCGGCACGAAGACCGTCGCGGTCTCCCCCGGCCGCCGGGCCCGGACGAAACGCCCGATCGCCTGCGCGAAGTAGAGGGGCGTGGAGGCGCTCGTCGCGTAGACGCCGACCGCCAGGCGCGGGATGTCGACCCCTTCGGAAACCATCCGGACCGCAACGAGCCAACGCTGGTTGGAGGCGGCGAATTCGGCGATCCGCGCGGAGGCGCCGTCATCGTCGGAGAGGACCACCACGGCCTTCTCCCCGGTGATCCGCTCGACGAGCCGGCCGTACGCCCGCGCCGCCTGCTGGTCGGTGGCGATGATCAGGCCCCCGGCGTCGGCCATGCCGCCCGTGCGCAGGTGCTGCAGCCGGGCGTCCGCCGCGCGCAACACCTGCGGCATCCAGTCGCCGGCGGGGTCGAGGGCGGTACGCCAGGCCTGCGCGACGACGTCCTGCGTCATCGGCTCACCCAACCGGGCGGCGAGCTCGTCGCCGGCGCTGGTGCGCCAACGGGTCTCGCCGGAGTAGGCGAGGAAGATGACGGGACGGACGACGCCCTCGCGTAGCGCGTCGGCGTACCCGTAGATCGAGTCGGCGCGGGAGCGCTGCAGCCCGTCGCCGCCGCGCTCGTACGTGACGAACGGGATGGGATTGTCGTCGGAGCGGAACGGCGTACCGGTGAGCATCAGCCGGCGCACGGCCGGCTCGAACGCGGCCTTGACGCCGTCCCCCCACGAGCGGGAGTCACCGGCGTGGTGCACCTCGTCGAGGATGACCATGGTGCGCCGCGTCATCGTGCGCCGACGGTGCACCTGCGGGGCCACGCCGACCTGGGCGTAGGTGACGACGGCGCCGTGGAAGTCGGCCGAGGAGTGCACGTCGGCGTTGCGGAAGCCCGAGTCGAGCTGGATGCCGATCCGCGCCGCGGCCTGGGCCCACTGGGTCTTCAGGTGCTCGGTCGGTGCGACCACGGTGAGCGCCTCGACGGTGCCGTCGGCGAGCAGCTCGGCGGCGATGCGCAGGGCGAACGTGGTCTTACCCGCGCCGGGGGTCGCGACCGCCATGAAATCCTCGGAGCGCCGCCGCAGGTATTCGACCAGCGCCTTGCGCTGCCAGGCGCGCAGCGGCGGGAAGGTGTCGATTGCCGGCAGTTGGGCACCCAAACCGAGACGCTCCTTCCGACCACCACGGGGGCGGACATTCTGCTCAACGACGACGCGGGACGGTCAGCCGCAGCCCATGAAAACGCCCCCGCGACCGATGGCGCGCGAAGGCCGTCTCAGCATAGCCGCGCCGGACCGTCGGACCCCCGCAACACCGCGCGAGCGCCTGCTCACACCTGGCCCGCTCCGGGACCGGTCGCACCGTCGTCGCCGCGGCGATAACCCCCGGACGAGCCGCCCTCGTGGGCACGGTCCTCGGTCAGTCGGCGGCGCAGCCCCCGCTCCATCGCGACCGGCGCCGACCACTTCCGTTGCAGGGCGACCACCCGCACCCCGAAGACGAGCAGCACGGCGGCCGCCAACGACACCGGCCCGGCGTACCCGGTGAATTCCAGCGCGACCACCGCGACCGAGCCGGCGAGCGCGGCCACCGCGTAGATCTCGCGACGCAGCACGACCGGGATCTCGCCGGTGAGCAGGTCCCGGCCGAGCCCACCGCCGATCGCGGTGAGCATGCCGATGACGCAGGTGCCGAGCGGGGGCACGCCGGCGCCGAGCGCCTTGAGCGTCCCGGTGACGGTGAAGAGGCCGAGACCGGCGGCGTCGAGTACGAGCACGGTACGGCGCAGCCGGGCCAGCTGCGGGTGCAGCCAGAAGACGGCGGTCGACGCGAGCGCGGCGGCGGCGGCGTAACGCCAGTCGGCGAAGGCCAACGGCGGCACCTCCCCGATGACGAGATCGCGCAGGATCCCGCCGCCGAGCGCCGCGACGAAGCCGACGAAGACGACGCCGAACAGGTCGAGCCGTTTGACCACCGCGGCGGACGCGCCGGAGGCCGCGAAGACGGCAACCCCGACCAGATCAGCGGTCAGCAGGGCGGTGGAGGTGCTCACCGCCGCAGGCTACGCGCCGCGGCGCGGGGCAGAGGCTCAGCCGCGCATGGACTCGTAGATCTCCTTGCAGGCCGGGCAGACCGGCGAGCCCGGCTTGGCCGCCTTGGTGACGGGGAACTGCTCGCCGCAGAGGGCGACGACGTAATTCCCCATGACCGCGCTCTCGGCGATCTTCTCTTTGCGGACGTAGTGGAACATCTCTGGACCGGTATCGGCGTCCTTCAGCTCCGGACGCTCCAGGACCTCTGTGCTCACGTCGGTAACACCTCCAGCCTTCCAGTCTGGCAGCTTCACCGACGGTGGTCCACCGCAGGACGGGTCGGCGCGAACCCGTACGGTAATGATCGTGAACGAGTCCCCCCTGCCGGCCGCCGCCGACCACCGCATCCAGTACGGCGCCGAGGTCGCCGACGCCCGCCGCGACGGGCGGCCGATCGTCGCGCTGGAAAGCACCATCGTGTCGCACGGACTGCCCCGTCCCGACAACCTGCGCGTCGCCCGCGAGATCGAGGCGGCGGTCCGCGCGACCGGCGCGGTGCCCGCGACCATCGGCATGGTCGGTGGACGTCTCATCGTCGGTCTCGACGACACCGAACTCACCCGGCTCGCCTCCGCCGACGGGGTGGCCAAACTCTCCGTCCGCGACCTCGCCGTCGCGGCTGCCGCCGGCGTCGACGGCGCGACCACCGTCGCGGCGACCAGCGCCGTCGCCGCCGCCGCCGGGATCGGCGTGTTCGCCACCGGCGGGCTCGGCGGGGTGCACCGGGAGGCGGCGCAGAGCTTCGACGAGTCCGCGGACCTGATCACCCTGGCCCGGACGCCGATCGCGGTCGTGTGCGCCGGCGTGAAGTCGATCCTCGACGTGGGCGCCACGCTGGAGCGGCTGGAGACCCTCGGGGTGGCGGTGGTGGGCTACCGCACCCGCCGCTTCCCGGGCTTCTTCATCACCGACGGCGGCTTCGACCTCGACTGGTCCCTCGACTCGCCCGAACAGGTGGCGACCGCGCTGCGCGCACGGCGGGAGCAGGGCGTGCTCCGCGGCGGCCTGGTGGTGGCGAACCCCCTCCCGGCCGACGAGCAGCTCGACCCGGCGCTGCACGACCGGACGCTCGCCGACGGGCTGGCGATGCTGGCTCGGGATGGCGTGACGGGCAAGGCTGTGACGCCGTTCCTGCTCGCCCACTTCCACTCGGCGACCGAGGGCCGCAGCCTCGCGGTGAACGTCCGGATCATCCTGCGCAACGCGGAGCTGGCCGGACGGATCGCCGTCGCCGCCGCGGCCTGACCGCGCGATGCACGAGGAGGAGCCGCCCCGGCAGCGGATCGTGGTCGTCGGTGACGTGGTCACCGACGTCCTCGCCGTGCTCGCCGGGACGCTCTCGCCCGGCTCCGACACCCGCGCCGACGTCCGGCTGACCGGCGGCGGCCAAGCCGCCAACACGGCGGCGTGGCTCGGCTGGCAGGGCCGTGAGGTGACGCTCGTCGCGGCGATCGGCGCGGACGAGGCGGGGCAGGCGCGGATCGCCGAGTTGACCGACGCGGGCGTGGACTGCGCCGTGCGCCGCTGCCCGGACGCGCCGACCGGGACGGTGATCGTGCTCGCCCACGACGGCGACCGGTCCATGATCACGGACCGCGGCGCGAACCTGAAACTGGAGCCGGCGGACGTGGACCGCGCGCTCGCCGCCACGCCGGACGCCGCCCACCTGCACCTCTCCGGCTACACGCTGCTGGACCGGGCGTCCCGGGCCGCCGGGCGGCACGCGCTCGCCGCCGCCCGCCGGCACGGACTCACCACCAGCGTCGACGCGGCCTCGGCGGAGCCGCTGCGGCAGGTCGGGGCCGCCACGTTCCTGCAATGGGTACGGGGAGTCGACCTCCTGATCGCCAACACCGACGAGGCGGCCGCACTGACCGGCACCGCGCTCCTCGCCGACGGGCCCAGCGCGGCCGTGCGGCGGGCCCGCGCGCTACGCGGGGTGGCCCGGCACGTGGTGGTGAAGCGGGCCGGCGACGGGGCGGTCTGGGCCGAGCCGACCGGCGTGGTGACCGAGTTGCCGGCGCGGCGGGTGCCGGTGGTCGACGCGACCGGCGCGGGAGACGCCTTCGCGGCCGGCCTGCTGGCGGCCTGGATCGCCGGCGCGGAGCCGGTGGAGGCGCTGCGGCGGGCCGGGGAACTCGGCGCGGTCGCGGTCTCGACCATGGGCGCGCGCCCCACGCCCCGCTAGCCGCTTCGGGTCGGGACCGCGCGTCTCACGGCTCCGGGTCGATGGTGCGACCCGGCGCACGGCCGGTGGGCTGGCTGGGCAGCGCCATGGGGGCGGCGCCCTGCCGGTGCGTCCGGGACAGCCGGTGCTTCTCCTTGGGCGGCCCGTCGTTGGCGAGCATGACCGCCAGCCACGGGATCAGGATCATCCCGACCGCGCAGAGCGGGAGCCAGAGCCAGAGCAGGGGCGCGTTGACGGAGACCAGGATCGCCCCCACGATCAGGCAGGCCGCCCGGATCGACATCATCACGATGTAGCGCACCTGACGACTGCGCAGCTGCTCGTCCTGGCTGCGGGCGGCGTCGGTGATCAGGGTCGGCTGGTGTGCCTGTCGCTTCACGACGGTCCTCCTCGGCTGCCGTCCATCCTCGCACTCCCCCGACGGAACACCCAGATCAGCCGTGAAATCGTTTCCGGTCCCGCCGCGTTCGAGACGACGCGATCAGGCAGTTTCACGAGGGCCGCGACCGTCTCCCTGGCGGACGTCCGACGCGCCCTCGGCGCACTGGCTCAACGCCCCACGGCGGCCTGAGTCAGCTCTCCGACGCCTTCGCGGCCGCCTTCATCTGCTGCTTGTACGTGCGGACCTTGACCAGCGAATCCTGATCCGTGATGTCGGCCACCGACCGGTACGCTCCCGGCTCGCCGTACACACCGGCGGCCTCCTGCCACCCCGATGGCCGCACGCCGAACTGCTTGCCCAGCAGCGCGGCGAAGATCTGCGACTTCTGCTTGCCGAAGCCCGGCAGCTCACTGATGCGCTTCACCAGCTCCTTGCCGTTCTCCGCCTCCGACCAGAGCCGGCTCGCCTCCCCGTCGTAGCGCTCCACCAGCATCCGGCAGACCTCCTGCACCCGCGCCGCCATCGACCGCGGGAAGCGGTGCAGCGCCGGCCGCTCACTGAAGATCGCGGTGAGCGCCTCCGGGTCGCAGTTGGCGAGCTCGTGCGCGTCCGGCTCGTGACCGAGCCGCTGCGCGAGGTGGTACGGCGAGGAGAACGCCTTCTCGAGCGGAATCTGCTGGTCCAGCACCATCCCGATCAACAGCGACAGCGGATGGCGTCCGAGCAGCGCGTTGGCCTCGGCTTCGATGGGCAGGGAGAGCGTCATGGCCTCCATCCTGCCTGTCGTTCCCCCCGACCGCGCGGCACCCCGTACGGTGCGCCGGCACCGGGCGGATGCCGGCGTGGATCTTCGTGGGCACCGGGCCGGCACGCGGGCGTCGGAACGCCGGGACGCGCTAGTGGTAGACGAGCTCGGCGCGGTCGGCGCCGTCGGTGGCGGTGAGTGAGGCGGGCCGTCCGCGGACCCAGAGCCGTTCGACGTGGATGACCTCGCCGGCGCACGGCATCATGATGGGCCGTTCGCACCACGTGGTCGGGTCGCCGTCGTTCAATTTCAGGCCGGTGAGCCCGTAGAGGCAGGACGCCAGCAGGCCGCCCAGGTTGGCGGTGAAGGGGACCGCGCGGGGTTTCTCGGGGTGCCGCGCCGGGCTGAATTCGGTCGGCATGTCGAAGGGCGCGACGACGAACTCGGCGTAACCCCGCTCGAACAGGTCGAAGGCCCGGTCGCGGTCGCCGAGCCACGCCGCGTAGACGCCGAGCATCGGCGAGAGCATCGGCGATCCCACGTACCGGTCGGCCGAGCGCAGGTGGAATTCCAGCGTCTGACGCTCGGTTTCCGGATCGATCGGGTACCCGAGCGGAAAGAGCACGGCGGCGCCTTCCGGCGTCTCACCCTTCTCCTCGAACGGATCGTGGTTGTCGTGGTTGTGGATGACCCCGGTTTCCGGATTGATGGGGAACACGAGGCCGTTGGCGATCGTCTCCCAGTGCTCGTCGACCGTCTTGCCGACCGCGCGGCCGAGCGCCGCCGTCTTCCGCAGGGCGAGCGCCGCGGAGTAGTTGACGAACGCGTTGTTGTTGACCGTGTGCTGCGTCTCCGCGATGCCGGTGACCCCGCGGAGCTCGTAGCCGTGCTCCGTGCGCTCGACTCTGCTCTCCAGCCATCGGGCGACCGATGACATCACCGGCCAGGCGTAGTCGGCGGCGAACCCCCAGTCACCGGTCGCGTGCACGTAGTTGGCGAACTCGAGCGCGACATCCATGCTGACGTGCTCTTCGGTGTACGAATGCGGCACCTCCACCGGAGCGGCCTCCTGGCCCCACCGCGGACTGCTCTCCCACGGGTACTGGGCCCCCGTGTAGCCGCGGGCGTCGGCGTTGGCCGTGGCGCCGGAGAGGCGGGAGTGGCGGTAGGTCATGACGGAGCGGGCGGCCTCGGGGTAGGTGAACAGCAGGGTCGGCACGGCGAACACGGGAACGTCCCACATGACATGGCCGCGGTAGTAGTGGTAGTCGGGCCAGGAGGAGAGCCCGAACAGGGCCGTGCTGCTCGGCGACGAACGGTGCACGGAGCTGTGCAGGTAGAAGTAGGCGGCGTCGACCATCAGTTGCCAGCGCGGCGGAGCGCCGATCAGAGTCGGCCGCCCCCGCCACAGCTCCGTCCAGGCCTCGCGGTTGTCGACCCGCAGCGCGTCGCAGCCGCGCGTGACCGCGGCGGTGAGCAGCCGGGCCGCCTCGTGGATCGGACGCTCATGGAACGCGTCGGAGACCATGCTGGTGAAATGGCGCAGGCGGTAGCGCGCCCCCGCCTGCGCCCGCCACGAGTACGTGGTGAACGAGGCGCCCCCCGCCCGCTCGCTCAGTCTGCGGCGCACCTGGTCCGTGCCGCTGAAATCGGTGCCGTAGGCGAGCCCGAGGGAACCCATGTCTCCGTGGCTGCCCCACATCGTCACGCAGTCGACGGCGGCGGCGTGGTCGGGTGGACAGCGCGGCGGCTCAAGCCACTTGCCGAGGGTGCCCTCCGGCTCCAGTCCGACCGCGAGCTCCAGTTCGCAGTCCCGGTCCACCCGGAGCTCGAGCTCCTGCACGGCGATGGTGGGGCGGGTGCGGCTGCAGAAGATGACGCTCCTCACCTCGGCGCGCGCCCCGTCGCCGTGGAAGTCGAAGATGGTGTGCAGCTCGCCGCAGGAGAAGTCGTAGCGCTGCTCGCGCAGCACCGCCCGATCCGGGGACTGCGCCAGCGACGCGTCACCGATCCGCAGGTTGCCGGCGAGCGGGTAGGGGGCCTGGGCGTAGCCCTCCACGCCGGTGTGCGGCTCCATCCCGACGAATCCGTTGACGGTGGCCACGCCGGCCAGCAGGGGCACGGGGCAGACGCGCAGCCCGACGAGGCCGTTGGAAACATACGCGGGCGTGTACCCGGCCTCCCACGTCCGCACCGGCTCGGGGCTGATGGGCTCGATCATGCCGTCTCCCCCGCCCGCTCCTCGTCCTCGCCGCCACCTGCGAAGTGCCACCGGCGTCGCCACCTAAACCTCCCCACGGCCGTACGGCAGCGAGATCGCCCAGGTGGTCGCCTCGCTGTGGCGCAGCACGTTGGTCGTACCCGCACGGACCACCCAGCCGAGCGTCGGCTGCGCCAGGGGGGCAGTCCCTAGGCGACCTGGCCGGGGAGGCACGAGCGGTCAGCGGCGGTGCCGGCCGGCGGCAGTCTCCCGCGTCACCGTCTCCGCGGTCCCGCCGACCACCTGCTGCGGCGACTTCTCGCCGGCTTCCACCGCGAGCGCCAGCGTGTTCTCCGGGGGCGGCAACGCACAGGTCGCGAAGCGGATGAACGCGCACGGCGGGTTCGTCGCCCGGTTGAAGTCGAGGATCAGCCGCCCGTCCTCCGCCGGCTGACCGACGGAGAGGGAACGCGCCGCCGCGTACGTCGTCACCCCGCTCGTCGCGTCCCGGAACGGCAACCACAGGCCGCCGTCGGCCCGGCCGAACGCGGTCAGCGCATGGTCCTCACCACGCGCGTTGAAGCGCACCACTCCACACGCGCGCTGCCGATGGGTCAGCCCGTCGATCACCGAGCCGAGCACGACCGTGCGGGGCTGGTCGTAGCGCTGGAACCACCCCTCGACGATCCATTCCGGGCTCGGGTCGTACGCCGGCACCCCGGCGAACCATGTGCGGCTCACCGCCCGGGGGTCCCGCAGCCGGATCGCGTACCGCCCGTTGCGCTGCATGATCTCGATGATCTTGTCGGCGAACGTCGCCCGCGCGGGCGGCGCCCCATCCGCCACCTCCACGAGGACCGTTCCCAGCACCTGCCTGCCGTGCAGCACCAGGCCCTCGTCGGGGCTGGCCTTGACCGTCACCCCGGCCGGACGGCCGTTCCACCGCCCCGGCATCCCCCAGTACGCGCTCAACTCCCCGGTCAGCCAGTGCAGCGCGGTCACGCTCAGCCATCCGTGCGGTTCGCGCAACTCGTCCGCGCGCTGCACCCGCCACGCCACCCATTCGTTGACCAGGGTGTCGCGTTCGATCGTCGTCATCACGGTGCTCCCTTCGTCGCTCGCGCCAGGGTCGGCGCCGCACGGCGGGAGTACGGTCGCCGGTCGTCCGACAATTCGTACGATGACACCCGCTCGCCGTACCCGCGGGTGATCGTGGCGATGCGCGGCCGCGACGGCGGGAGAAAATACCCGGACAAGCGCGGACCTGGCGCGTTCCGGGCGGCTTCGGGCAGAGTCCGGGCGGATTCGGGGGTTGCCCCCGCCGGTCCCGACGGAGCCGGCAGGATGGCACTCGTGGCTGAACCCGACACGCATGCTTCGTTCCCCGGCCTGCTCTCCCCGACCGGCGTCGACCAACTCCGGGAGTCCCTGCTCAGCGCGGGCTACACCGCCAACGGCATCGCGGCGCGGCTCGGCCCGGAGGCGACCGCCGGGGTCGGACGCAACGACTTCCGGATGGCGCTGCGGATGACCGAGGAGCGCGACCGGCTCGGCACGCTGATCCGGCTGTTCGTCTGCGGCCAGACCGAGCCGGAGGAGGCGGTCGCCGCGGCGCTGGCCCCGCTGCCGCTCGCGGACGCCCGGGCCGCCGGGCTGGTCGAGCGGGCCCTCGCCGCTCCGGACGGGATCCCCGGGCTGCGGCAGGGCATCGACCTGGAGCCGTACGGGGAGAGCTGGTGGGTCCTCTCCGACGTGCCCGCCACCGCCCGTTCCGGCCAACCGCTCCCCGCCGACCACGTGCTCGGCGTCGGCGGCGCGTCCACCACCCTCGCCGGGGCCGCCATCCGCCGCCCCGTCGGCAGCGCCCTCGATCTCGGCACCGGCTGCGGCGTGCAGTCGCTGCACCTCGCCACGCACGCCCGTTCGGTGACCGCGACGGATCTCTCCGTGCGGGCGCTGCGCTTCGCGGCCACGACGGCCGCGCTCAACGGCCAGCAGTGGGAGCTGCTCCAGGGCGACCTCATCGCTCCGGTGGCCGGCCGCCGCTTCGACCTGGTGGTCAGCAACCCGCCCTTCGTGGTCGGCCCCGGCACCGCCACACACACCTACCGCGACTCGGGACGGGCCGGCGACGGGGTGTGCGCGGAACTGGCCGCGGCGGCCCCCGGGCTGCTCACCGAGGGCGGCGTGATGCAGTACCTGGCGAACTGGGTGCACATCGCGGGCGAGGACTGGGGAGACCGGGTCGCGGGCTGGTTCGCCGGCACCGGCCTGGACGCCTGGGTGATCCAGCGGGAGGTCTCCGACCCGGTCGGATACGTGAACCTCTGGCTCGCCGACGCCAGCGAGGCGGCGGATCCGCAGCGGGCGGCCGCCTGGCTGGACTGGTTCGACGCGCACAAGGTGGAGGCGGTCGGCTTCGGGTTGATCACACTGCGCCGCAGCGGCCACGACGATCCGGTCGTCCGGGTGGAGGACCTGCGGCAGGCGGTGGAGCCGCCGCTCGGCGCGCAGGTGGCGGCCTGGTTCGACCGCCAGGACTGGCTCCGGGTACGCGACACGGACACGTTGCTCGCCGCCCGCTACCGCGCCGCCGAAGGGCTGCAGCTGCGCCAGGAGGCGACGATGGGCGACGAGGGCTGGGCGGTGGACCGGCAGGTGCTCGCCCTGCCGCAGGGGCTGCGCTGGACCGAGGAGATCGACCCGCTGGTGCTCGCCCTCGTCGGCGGCTGCGACGGCCAGGTGCCGCTGCGTGACCAGATCGCGGTGCTCGCCGTCGCGCACGACGTGGCAGAGGCGGAGCTGGCCGAGGCGGCCGGACCGATCATCGGCCACCTCGTCGAGCGGGGCGTGATCCTGCCCGTCTGACGCGGGCAGCGGGCATGCGAAGCTGACCGCCATGCGGGCGGTGGTGCAGACGGTCAGCCGGGCGAGCGTGACCGTCGACGGCGAGGTGGTCGGGGCGATCGACGACGGCCTGCTGGTGCTGCTCGGGGTGACCCACTCGGACACCGCGCAGACCGCCGCGATGATGGCCCGCAAGGTGCACGAGCTGCGCATCTATCCCGCGCCGGACGCCGCCGGCGGCGAGCGGTCGGCCGCCGACCTCGACGCGCCACTGCTGGTGGTGAGCCAGTTCACGCTCTACGGCGACGCGCGCAAGGGCCGCCGCCCGAGCTGGGGGGCGGCTGCCCCCGCGGAGGTCGCGGAGCCACTGGTGCAGGAGTTCGTCGCGGCGCTGCGCGGCCGGGGCGCGCAGGTCCGGACCGGTCGCTTCCGCACCCACATGCTGGTCGAGAGCGTCAACGTCGGCCCACAGACCATTCTGCTCGACCTCTGACCGTCGATCCGCGCCCGCCCCTCCCGGCCCCGGTGCCGGTGCCGCCCGAGCGGTCAGAGGAAGAGGCCGCGCTTCTGGACCGACTGGCGCAGCCAGCCGTCGAGCTGCGCGGTCCAGTCCGTCCGCTCGGCCTCCGCGTAGTCCACCGTGAACCGGCCGAACGCGTCGCGTCCCTCGGTCAGCAGCCCGCCCCGCTTGTCGATCTCGAGCACCACCTGGAGCTGCTGCGGGGTGCCGACGAAGGTCAGCTCCAGCTGGTTGATCGCCCGTGCGTACTGGGGCGCCGGGTAGAACTCGATCTCCTGGTAGAACGGGAGCGTCTGCTGCACCCCGTGGATGCGGCCGCGTTCCACGTCGGCGCGGGTGAAGCGGAAACCGAGCCGTACCAGCGCGTCCAGGATCCGCTCCTGCGCGGGGACCGGGTGCACCGCCACCGCGTCGAGGTCGCTCTTGTCGACGGCGCGGGCCACCTCCAGCTCCGTCCGGAGCCCCATCGTCATCCCGCGCAGGTGCTGGCCGTAGAGATCGGTGATCGGGGTCTCGAACGGCACCTCGAAGCGGAACGGGATGTCGTGCCGCGCTCCGCTCTCCAGTCGGAACGGACTGGTGAGCCGCTGCCGCCCGAACTCCTGCGTGGTGTCGTACTCGCTGTCGCCGCTCTCGACCTCGACCCGGGTGACCAACCCGAGCGCGACGTACTCGATCTCCACGGGGTGGTCTCCGCCGACGACGTGCACCTGGCCCTCCAGGTGTCCGCCGGGACGCGCGTCGGGGTTGGCCAACACGGTCTCGACCGAGGGGCCGCCCACACCCAGCGCCTGCATCATCCGCTTGAAGACCACGGTCCCCGCCTTTCCTCCGGCGGCTCGGATGGCCGCTGGCGGGCACGGTAACCAGCGATGGCAAAGAAGTGGCGCGCGCCACATGGGGACCTAAAACACGCATCCGACCAAAGTGGTCAAACCTCCCCGCTGTGAGCTCCCTGATTCACGCCATCTGTTCGTTCTCCTCACTCCCGCTTCACGCCCGACCGTCCAAGCTGTCTCTCACCGGCACCACTCGGCTGCCGGCGCACGCGCCACTTGTCGACGCGGGGAGGCGACTGAAGGTGGTTCCGCAGATGACGAAGAACGAGCTCGACCCGACCGCCACCGCCATCGAGCGCGAGGGTGTGACCGACCTCGACGCCACCGATGAGCGGGGGATCTCCGCCGACCTCGTCCGGGCGTACCTGAACGGCATCGGCCGGACCAAGCTGCTCACCGCCGTCCAGGAGGTGGAGCTCTCCAAGCGGATCGAGGCGGGCCTCTTCGCGGAGGAAAAGCTCGACGGCGACGCGTCGCTGTCGGCGCAGCTCCGGTCAGACCTGCGGATCGTGGTCGCCGAGGGACGCGCCGCGAAGGACCAGTTGCTGGAGGCCAACCTGCGGCTGGTGGTGAGCATCGCCAAGCGCTACACCGGACGCGGCATGGCGTTCCTCGACCTCATCCAGGAAGGCAACCTCGGCCTGATCCGCGCCGTCGAGAAGTTCGACTACGCCAAGGGCTACAAGTTCTCCACCTACGCCACCTGGTGGATCCGCCAGGCCATCACCCGCGCCATGGCCGACCAGGCCCGCACCATCCGCATCCCGGTGCACATGGTCGAGCAGGTCAACCGGATGGTGCGGGCGCGCCGCGACCTCGCCGCCACCCTGGGCCGCGAACCCACCGTCGCCGAGGTCGCCACCGCGATGGGGGTGCCCGAGTTCCAGGTGATCGAGCTGATCTCCTTCGACCGGGAGCCGGTCAGCCTCGACCAGGCGGTCGGCGAGGACGGCGAAAGCGCGCTCGGCGACTTCGTCGCCGCCGTCGACCCGCGGCAGGAGCCGGCGGACGCGGCGTCGCAGGGTCACCTCCGCAACGAGGTGGAGATCGTGCTGGCCACGCTGTCGCAGCGCGAGCAGGCGGTGATCCGGCTCCGGTTCGGCCTCGACGACGGCCGGCAGCGCACGCTCGACGAGGTGGGGCGCGAGTTCGGGCTCTCCCGCGAGCGGATCCGCCAGATCGAGAAGGTGACGTTGCTCAAGCTCCGCGACCCGGAGCGGGCGCAGCGCCTGGAGGCGTACGCCTGCTGACACCGCGACGAAGGGCCCCTCTCCGGTGAGGGGCCCTTCGTCGTCACAACCGGCGGGGACCCGTGTCGGGGCGCGGCACGTCGGCCCCGACGTGGACGCCTGCGTGCAGCACCGAGAGCCCCGTCGAGCGGACCAGCACCGGATTGAGCCGCAGCGCCCGCACCTGCGGATGCTCGTCGACCAGCCGTCCCACCCGCAGCAGCAGATCGGCCAGCGCGTCCCGGTCGACCGCCCCCGCCCCCCGGTAGCCGTGCAGCAGCGGCGCCGCCCGCGGCTCGCCGATCAGCGCCATCGCGTCACTGTCGGTCAGCGGCGCCGCCCGCCACGCCCGGTCGCCCAGCAGATCCATCGCCACCCCACCGAGCCCGAACCCGACCACCGGGCCGAACGTCGGATCCTCGACCATCTCCACGACACACGCGACGCCCGGTTCGACCATCGGCTGGACGAGCACGGCGCCGCCGAAAGCACCCGCCATCTCGCCGTAGGCCCGCTCGACCGCCGCGTCGGACGGCAGATCCAGCCGCACCGCGCCGAGGTCGAGACGATGCCGGAGCCCCTCCACGGCCGCCTTCAACGCGACGGGGTAGCCGAGCCGTCGGGCCGCGGCGACGGCGGCCTCGGCGGAGTCGGCGACCTCGGCCGGGACGACCTCGATGCCGTACGCCTCGAGCAGCCGCTCGGGCGCCCCGTCGACCGGCGCGAGCCGGACCACGTCGGGGTCCACACCGGAGAGTTCCGGCAGCACGCCCGGGGGCCGCCGGAGCCACTCCGCGTACACCGCCACCCGAGCCAGCGCCCGGACCGCTTCCTCCACCGACGGATACGACGGCACCCCGGCCGGCAGCCGCCCGGCGAGGAAGGTGGCGACCGTCGGCTTGTCCCCGGCGAGCGCCACACTGCCCAGCGCGGAGGCGAAATCGGCGTCCTCGTCGACGTGCTGGCCCGGCAGCGGCGGCGCGAAGACCACCACGAGCGCGTCGACGGAATCGTCGATGGCGGCCTCGGCCAGCGCGTCGGCGAACTCGTTCGCGCCGGACTGCGGCCCCACGTCGCGCGGATAGCCGGCCGCGACGGTGAGCCCCTGCGCCTCGCAGGCGGTGCTGGCGAGCCGCACCAGCGCCGAGGAGTTGCCGACGATCCCGACCCGGTCGCCGGCCGGCAACGGCTGGTTGGCCAGCAGCACTCCGACGTCGAAGAGTTCGGGCACGGTATCGACCCGGATCACGCCGGCGCGGGCGAAGAGCGCGGTCACGCCGGCGGCGTCCGGGCCGGCCACCCCGGGCACGCCGGGCAACGCGCCGGCGGCCCGCACCGGCGAGGCGACCGTGACGACGGGCTTGGTGCGTCCGATCCGTCGGGCCAGCCGGGCGAATTTGCGCGGATTTCCGAAGGTCTCCAGATAGAGCAGGATCACGTCCGTGCCGGGATCGTCCTGCCAGTACTGCAGCAGGTCGTTGCCGGAGACGTCGGCCCGGTTACCCGCCGAGACGAAGCTCGACAGGCCCAGCCCGCGCCGGTCCGCCTCGGCGAGCAGCGCCACACCGAGGGCGCCGGACTGGCTGAAGAACCCGACCCGGCCGGCGACCGGCAGGCGCGGGGCGAGCGTCGCGTTCAGCCGTACCCGCTCGTCGGTGTTGGCGATGCCCAGGCAGTTGGGGCCGACGACACGCATGCCGGCGTCGCGCGCCGCCCGGATCAGCTCCTCCTGGGCGGCCGCGCCGGACTCCCCCGTCTCGGCGAACCCGGCGGAGACGACCACGACGCCGTGCGTGCCGGCCGCGCCCGCGTCGGCCACCACGCCGGGTACGGCGTCCGGCTGGACGGCGACGACCGCCAGGTCGACGGGGACTGCGGCGTCGGCGGCCCGGCGGTAGGCGGGCAGGCCGGCGATCTGCGACGCGGTCGGATGGATCGGGACGACCTGGCCGGTGAAGCCGCCGTCACGCAGGTGCCCGAGGAGCGCCGCGCCGACTCCCTGGCCGGTCGCGCTCGCTCCGTACACGGCGACGCCACGTGGCGACAGCAGCCGAGCGATCGAGGCGGCCTCGGTGCGGTGTTCCCGCCGCCACTGCACCTCCAGGGACTGCTCGGTCGGCGCGATCGGGAAGCTGAGGTGCACCACGCCGTCGGCGTACTGCCGCCGGATCTGGTAGCCGGCGTCGGCGAAGACCCGCAGCATCGGCGCGTTGGCGGGGAGCACCTCGGCGACGAACCGGACGATCCCCTCGTCACGCGCGGCCGCCGCGAGATGCTCGAGCAGCACGGAGCCGATGCCGCGCCCCTGGTGCGCGTCCTCGACGACGAACGCCGCCTCGGCGTCGGTCGCCTGCGGCCCGAGCCGGTCGAAGCGGCCGACCGCGCAGATCCGGTCGCCGGCGAGGACCACGAACGCCTCCCGGTCGTGGTGGTCCACGGTGACGAAGTGCTGCAGGTCGCGTTCCGGGATGCGCGGGTACGGCGAGAAGTAGCGCAGGTAGCGGGTGCGCTCGGAGAAGCGGGCGTGCATCGCCACGATCCCCTGCGCGTCCTCCGGCCGGATCTGCCGCAAGTGGACGGTCGTGCCGTCACTGAGCAGGACGTCGGCGGAACGGTCCCGTCTGGTCACCGGTGATCAGTCCCTCGGGTCGTGTGGGTCGAGCCCGTGCAGCGGGAAGACGGCGCGGCGGGTGGCCATGATCGCCCGGTCGGTCGCGTCGGCCGCCCCGTCCGGCTGCCAGGGTTGAAACGAGACGTCCACGTCGTCGGTCATCCGCAGCGGCACGTCATGACCGGGGCGACGGATCTGTGCGAGCTTGCGCCAGGTGGGCGGGGTGAGCGTGGCCGGGTCGAGCGGGTCGCCCGTCGCCGCGGCGAGCAGGTGCGTCCACGCCCGCGGCACCACCTCCACCAGCGCGTACCCGCCTCCGCCGGTGGACACCCACCGCCCGTCGCAGAGTTCGTCGGCGAGCGACCGCAGCGCCAGGTAGGTGGCGCGCTGACCGTCGACGGAGAGCCGCAGGTCGGCGAGGGGGTCGAGTCGGTGGCTGTCGGCACCGCACTGGGTGATCAGGATCTGCGGCCGGAACGCGCGCAGCAGGGCGGGCACCACCGCGTGGAAGGCCCGCAGCCAACCGGCGTCGCCGGTGCCGGGCGGCAGCGGCAGGTTGACCGCGGTCCCCTCGGCTCCCGGGCCGCCGGTCTCCTCGGGGAAGCCGGTGCCCGGAAAGAGCGTCAGCGGGGTCTCGTGCAGGCTGACGGTGAGCACCCGGGGCTCGTTGTAGAAGATCTCCTGCACGCCGTCGCCGTGGTGCACGTCGACGTCGACGTACGCGACCCGCTCCGCGCCGAGGTCGAGCAGGCGGGCGATGGCCACCGCCGGGTCGTTGTAGACACAGAAGCCGGCGGCCCGTCCGGCCATGGCGTGATGCAGCCCGCCGGCCACGCTGACCGCGCGCCGCGCCTCGCCGCGCCATACCGCCTCCACCGCCGCCAGGGAGGCGCCGGCGATCAGCGCGCTCGCCTCGTGCATCCCCTCGAAGACGGGATTGTCCGGGGTGCCGAGGCCGTACCCGGAGAAGAACGGGTCGTGCGGGGCGGCCCGCACCGCGTCGAGGTAGTCCGGGCGGTGCACGCGGGTGAGCGCGGCGTCGTCAGCGGGGGTCGGGGCGACGACCCGCACGCCGGGCCGGTCGAGGACGCCGAGCTCGCGGGCGAGCGCGATGGTCAGCTCCACGCGCACCGGGTCCATGGGGTGCTCCCCCATGTCGTACCCGAGCAGCGACTCGTCCCACACCACCACCGTGCCCTCCGACATGGCGCCATCGTCGCACGGTTGCCCGGGGGCGGCGATCACCGTGGCGGCGGGCGGGTTCGGCGCGGTCAGCGCGGCGGGTAGGTGGCGACGGGCCGGGCGGGGTCGGTGATCCAGTCGCTCCAGGAGCCGACATAGAGGGCGGCGTCCGGGCGGCCGGCGAGGTGCAGCGCCAGGACCGCCTGCGCGGCGGTGACACCGGAACCGCAGTACGCGCCGACGCGTACCCGATCGTCGACACCGACCTCCGCGAACCGTGACCGCAGCTGGTCCGCGCCGCGGAACCGGCCGTCGGCGTCGATCTGCTCGGTGATGGGCAGGTTGACCGCGCCGGGGATGTGGCCGGCGACCGGATCGATGGGTTCGGTCTCCCCCCGGTAGCGGGGCGCCGCCCGCACGTCGACCAGCACCCCCTCGCCGGCGGCGAGCCGGGCCGCGCCCTCGGCGTCGAGCACGGGAAGACCGCCGGGACGCACGGCGATGTCGCCGGTCGGCGGCGTGGGCACCTCGGTCGTCACCGCTTCGCCGGCGGCGACCCAGGCGGGGTAGCCGCCGTCGAGGAGCCGTACCGCGTCGTGCCCGGCCCAGCGCAGCGTCCACCAGACGCGCGCCGCGGCCAGGCCGTCACCGCCGTCGTAGACCACGACCGGGTGGCCCGTCCGCACCCCGGCCGCGCGGAGCGCCGCCTGCAGTCGCGCCGGGTCGGGCAGCGGATGGCGGCCGCCGGGCCCCGGCGGGCCGGACAAGTCGGCGTCGAGGTCGATGAAGACCGCGGTGGGCAGGTGCCCCGCGGCGTAGTCGCCCCGCCCCGGCGGGCCGGCGAGCCGCCAGCGCACGTCGAGCAGGGTGGGCGGGGCCGCGGACCGCAGCTCCGCGGCGAGGGCGGCGACATCGACGATCAGATCATCGGGTACGGGCACGAAGTCCAGTGAACACCATGCTGCGCGCGCCTCCGCAAAGGAGATCTCCGGCGATTCGTCGACGGCTGTCTCTCCTCGCATCAAGGTAGGATCGGTCACCGGGAGGCCAGCACAACGTGAAGCATGACCTTGTAGACACCACCGAGATGTACCTGCGCACCGTCCTCGAGCTCGAAGAGGAAGGTGTGCCGCCGCTGCGCGCGCGCATCGCGGAGCGGCTGCACCAGAGCGGGCCGACGGTCAGCCAGACGGTCGGGCGGATGGAGCGCGATGGTCTGCTCACCGTCGAGGACGACCGTCACCTCCGACTCACCGCCCTCGGCCGCGCGCACGCCGTGTCCGTCATGCGCAAGCACCGCCTCGCCGAGCTGCTGCTGGTCAACGTCATCGGGATGCCGTACGAAGAGGCTCACGAGGAGGCGTGCCGGTGGGAGCACGTGATGAGCGACGCCGTGGAGAAAAAGGTCTACGAGCTGCTCAACCGCCCCACCCGCTCCCCCTACGGCAACCCGATCCCCGGTCTGGAGGCGCTCGGCACCTCTGAGCTGCCCACCTCCGAGGGAGCCGCGGCGGCCATGGAAGGCGAACGCAATCTGGCCTTCCCCGGCCTTTCCGGGCCGGTCGTGGTGCGCCGGATCTGCGAGAGCGTGCAGACCAACGCCGACGTGCTGCGCCAACTGCACGCCGCCGGGATCGACCCGGGGGCCACGGTGACGGTGGCGCAGGAGCGCGACGGAGTGACGATCGACCGTTCCGGCGACAAGATCCGGCTGCCGCGCGAGGTCGCCTCGCGGGTCTTCGTCGCCGGGCACTGAAACACGGGCACCGCGCACGGCCGGGACCTCACGCCGGGACCTCACCACGAGGTGTCACCGGGCGTTGAGCCCGGTCACATGCCGGCGTAGTCGATCTGCTCCGCCAGCGTGACCAGCTTCGGGGTGAGCTCCGCGGCCGACGTCTGGTCCTGTCCCTGCGCGAGGGTGTAGCGCAGGCTCATCAGACGGTCGTCACCGGTCAGCCAGCCCACCTCGACGCCCGGCCCCTGGCCCTTGACCGCGGGCACGACCACCCGGTAGGCGGCTTTTCCGAGCCCCTTCACCTGCTGCGCACCGCGCGGGACCACCTCGTCCTTGAAGATCGCCGCGTCGGCCGAGGTGGCCGTGACGGAGAGGACGAGGTCGGGACGGGCCTCGGTCTTGCCCCGCGCCAGGCAGGTGAAGGTCTGCTCCTGCTGGGTGGCCACGGAGACCTCGAACCGGCTGCCCGTCGTCTGCTCGATCATCCCGAAGTCGAGCAGGTAGCACGCCCCGCCGGCGGCCGACGCCGGCACGTCGTCGACGATCGGGGCAGGGCGGTGCGGCTTCGCCTCCGCCTCGGCGCCACAGCCGGTGAGCAGCAGCGATCCGACGCCGATCGCCCACAGCCGGGTGCGCACAGTGTCCTCCCCGATACGGCCGGAAGTCGAAAGCGGCGGATAGTTCGTCGGACACCGTACGGCCTCTCCGCGGGCAGCGAAACCCCGCCGTTGACGCGGAGAGCACGGCTATCGGGGCAATCGGGCCACAATGTGCTTCGCGATCTCGAATGCGCTGGTGGCAGCTGGTGACGGCGCATTCAGCACGTGCACCTGCCGCGCCCGGTTGACGATCAGGAAGTCGTCGACGAGCGCCCCGTCGGGGGCGATCGCCTGGGCGCGGACGCCTGCTCCGGCCCGGATCAGATCCGCCTCGGTGATCGCGGGCACGAGTCGGGCGAGACTCTGCGCGAAGCGGCGCAGCGAGAGCGAACGGCGCACCTCGGTCAGCCCGTACCCCAGATGCCGACGCGCCAGCCGCCACAACCCCGGATACGCGGCGAGGTCCGCGACGTCGCGCAGGTCGATCCGCCCCCACGAATAGCCCTCGCGGGCGAGCGCGAGCACGGCGTTGGGCCCGGCGTGCACGCTGCCGTCGACCATCCGGGTCAGGTGCACGCCGAGGAACGGAAAGCGCGGATCGGGCACCGGATAGATCAGCCCCCGGACCAGCTCCCGCCGCTGCGGGCGGAGCTCGTAGTACTCCCCGCGGAACGGGATGATCCGCGCTGGCGGGGTCACGCCGGCCAGCCGCGCCACCCGGTCGGCGTGCAGTCCGGCGCAGTTGACCAGCACATCGGCGTGCAGCTCGCCGGTGGTGGTGCGGACCACCTGCTCCCCGCCGCGCACCGCGATGCCGGTGACCCGCGCGCCGAACCGCAGCTCTCCGCCGGCCCGGCCGATGAGCGCGGCCAGCGTGCGGCAGACCTCACCGAAGTCGGTGATGCCGGTCGACGCGACGTGCAGCGCGGCCCGGCACCGCACGTGCGGCTCGTGCTCGCGCGCCTCCGCCGGCGTGATCATGCGCACCCGCAGGCCGTTGGCGACCGCCCGCTCATGCAGGGCCCGCAACCGGGGCAGTTCGGCGTCGTCAGTGGCGACGATGAGCTTCCCGGTCACCTGCACGGGGATCCCGTTCTCGGCGCAGAACCGCACCATCGAGCTGCGGCCGGCGCGGCACAGCCGTGCCTTCAGGCTGCCGGGGCGGTAGTAGACGCCGGCGTGGATCACGCCGGAGTTGTGCCCGGTCTGGTGCCGCGCCGGAGCGGACTCCTTCTCCAGCACCGTGACCTGGGCGTCCGGCTGCTCCGACAGGATCCGCCGCGCGGTCGACAGCCCCACGATGCCGGCGCCGACCACGACGTACCGGGTCACGCCGGCCATGGATCGTCGACGTACGGGCAGTGCCGGCAGCCGCGGCCGCAGCAGGTGCCGCGCCGGGCCAGGAAGGCGGCGGTGAGGACGAAGAGGCCGGTCCGCGGGTCCGGATAACCGCTCTGCCCGGCGGCGAGCGCACGCTCGTGCGCGGCGAGGATCTCCGCCCGGCGCGGATGGTCGGGGGCGAGTCGGGCGGGATGCGGCTCGCTCAACGGCCGTGCCGCCAGCGGCCGGCGCCGCCCCTCCTCCGCGCTCATCGGCCAGAGCCTACCCAGCCCGCTCCGGATGCCCGGCGGCGTCGCACGCATGATCCGTAAGATCAGGTGCCGTGACCGATTACGCCCTGCTCATTCTTCCGTCCGCCAACCGGGTCTACGCCGAGACGTCGGTGCGGCTGACCATGAGCGAACTCACCGTCTTCAACCGGCAGGGGCTGGACGGCCGGATCGGCGACATCGCCGAGGAGACGCTCGGCGGGGTGCCGTACGTGACGTTCCGGGCCGACCGGCTCGACGAGCGCGACATCGCGCTGCTCTCGAACCTCTCCTCCCTCTACGCCCTCTACGCGCGGGAGGGCGAGCTGCTGCGCCCGCTGATCCTGCGCCCGATGGACCGGTTCGACAGCGACCTGCTCACCATCCAGAAGTACGTCGGCAAGACCAACGAACAGTTCACCAAGCTGCTGCTGAACGCCACCGTGCTCGCGACGGACGTCGGACGGGAGATGACCGAGCGGCGGCTGCGCGTCATCGACCCGCTCTGCGGGCGCGGCACCACGCTGAACCAGGCCATGATGTACGGCTATGACGCGGCCGGCCTGGACAGCGACGGCAAGGACTTCGACATCTACTCGACGTTCATCCGTACCTGGCTGAAGAACAAGCGGCTCAAGCACAAGGCCGAGGTCGCGGCGATCCGACGGAACAAGTCGCAGGTGGGTCGCCGGTTGCACGTGGTGCTCGGCGCGACGAAGGAGGAGTACCAGGCCGGGGAGGTCATCGACATCTCGGTGATCCACGCCGACACCCGGCGCAGCCTGGAGTTCTTCAAGCCGGGCAGCTTCGACGTCGTGGTGACCGACGCGCCGTACGGGGTGCAGCACGCCAGCCGGGGCCAGCAGGGGCAGTTGTCCCGTACCCCGACGGCGTTGCTCGCCGAGGCGGTCCCGGTCTGGGCCGAGCTGATCCGGCCCGGCGGCGCCCTCGGCATCTCCTGGAACACCATGGTCGGCCGGCGGCCGGAGTTGGTCGGGATACTCGCGGACGCGGGGCTGGAGGTGGTGGAGGGCGAGGGGTACGCGGACTTCCGGCACCGGGTGGATCAGGCGATCGTCCGGGACCTGATCGTCGCCCGCCGCCCCTGATCGCTCCCCGTCGATCAAGGACGTATTCACGCTTTGTGATCTCCAATCGTGTGAATACGTCCTTGATCGACGCGCCTTTCCCTGATCGAACAGGGCGGCGTCAGTCGGTGTGGAAGAACGTGCCGTCCCGCGCGACCAGCTGCGCGGCGGGGCGGGGCGGCTCGACCGGACGCTGGTCGGTGAAACCGGTCAGCGTGCCGGTCACCTCGACGCGCGACGACTCCTGCCCCATGCTCGACACGGCGAGCCTCCGATGCAGGTAGACGAGGCGTCCAGCCCCATCCGTACCCAGGTCCATGGTGATCCAGACATGGCCCAGTGCCAGATGGCCCCAGCCGAAGCGCGCCGTTATTCCGTCGCCGTAGGCGGCCGCGCTCACCGGCACGCGGACCGTGTAGCACCGGTCGGCGCGAACCTCGACCGCCCCGGGCGCGCAGCTCGTGTTCGCGGCGGCGTCGGCGAGCCCGGCCACCGCCAGGTTGACGAAGGGCGACGCGTCGTCGACGCTGGGCAAGAGCAACGCCCGCTTCGTCGGGTCCGTTGACCGCCACTGCGGCGACGGCGGCATCGACTCCCCGGGCACCGGCGTCACCGGCTTCTTCAGCCGCGTCAGATCCGTACGTCCATCGTCGAGGTAGAGCCGCGTTCCCCGGCTCTCGTGCTGGATCAGCGCGTCGCCCCGCGCGAAGGACACCGATCCGATGGCCCAAGACGTGGACAACGCCCCCTGCTGCTCGACGCCTTCGCTGTAGCGCCAGGTCGCGGCCGGGGTGGCGAGCGTGTCGCGAACCGCCGCCCGTACCGCCGTCAGACTCGCCCCGTCCGCGCCCGGCAGGGCCGGCGCCGTGGCCTTCTCGGCAAACGCCGCAGGCAGCGGCAGCGGGTCCGGCCAGGCCGGGCCAACCGAGTGCCACCACGCGGGCACCGAGTTGAGCCGCCATTCCTTGCCGTGCTGCACCAGGCCGTACGTGGCGCGGTAGTCGCCGCCCCACGGCTGCTCCCACCCCCCTTTCGCGACGAGCCGATAGCCGAACCGCCCCTGGTAGACGACGCGCAGGTCATCACCGCCCCGCCCGCCCTCCAGCGTCAACTGCTGCGGCCCGACCGCCACACCGGGCGCGACCCAGTCCACACCGCCGCAGTCCCGCTCGGCCTTCTCCGTGAGCCGCGGTTCGAGCCCGCGCCGCACTCGTTCGCCGTCCTTCGCGCCGAAGCGCCGCAACAGCGCCGTCGTCGCGTAGCGCTTGCTGGGACTCGCCGTGGTCTCCGTCGCGCAAAGCCATCTCGGGTCGCCGTGCGCCTGCGCGAGATAGGTCCCCAGCCACTCGACGGCGCTCGTCGCGTCGACCCGGCTCACCCGGCCGACCCCGGTGGCCGGCACGGTGACGTTCGCGACGATGGCCCGCCCGACGCTCTCGACCGTCGACATCGGCGCCGCCTCCGCCGTACGCAGCCCCGCCGATGGCGCGATGACTGCGGCTGCGGTGATGACGGCTGGGCGCGGCACCGGAGCGCACGCGGCGAGCAGGGTCACAGTCAGCGGGGCGGCAACCAGCGCCACGGTGAGCCGACGGATGCGCAACGAGCCTCCAAGGTCCGGTTACCCCTTCCATCGGCGAAGGAGAACCCACCTTGAGGTCCGTACCGTCGTGCTCAGAAATGCGCCTGGAATATCCCGTTCGGCCCCGCCGAGGACGAGACCCGATCGGCGGCCCGCCGCCCGTGCCGAGCGGCTAGCGGCGGCGTCGCCCGCGCGGCCGGGCCGCGGTTGAGGGCGCGGCGCGCGTGACCGAGGCGGGCCAGTGCGCGGGACGGGTAAGCGACGGCGGGACCGTCGTCGCCGCGTCCCCCTTGGCCGCCTCGAGCTGGGGTTGGGTGAGGAACATAGTCGTGCCAAGGTTCGTTCCCCGCACGTCGGCGGCCCGGAGATCGGCCCCGAGGAGATCCGTCCTGCGCAGATCCGCGCCCCGCAGATCCGCCCCCAGCAGGTAGGCGCCGCGCAGGCTGGCGCCGTGCAGGTCCACCCCCCGCAGGTTCGCCCCGATCAGGTCGGCACCCCTGCGGTCGCGCGCACGGTCACGGACCTCGGCGCGCACCACCTCGCTGACCCGCGCCAGCAGCAGGCCGACCTCCTGCCGATACGCGGTGGCGTCGAAGCGAGCGAGCTCGTCCGCGCCAGTGTCGGTCAGTCGTACGGTGCGCTCCCGGGCGCCGTCGACCTCTTCGCGCAACGGGCCGGCCGGCAGGAGCGTCAGTGCCTCGATCAGATACCAGAGCATCTCCCGGAGCTGGCGCATCACCGTGAACACGGTGAACATGGACGTCGCGATCGTCGGGGTCTGTCGCCAGTCCCGTCCACCGAAGGTCATCTGAGTGACGTGCTGACCAGCGCCGAAGCAGTCGAACACGGCGCAGCCCGGAAAGCCCCGCTCGCGGACGCTGTCGTGGATGCCGCAGCGGAAATCCGCGAACAGGTTCGGGCACGCCTGCCCGGCCGGCTTGTCCACTGCGAAGTCGGCCGAGGCCGAGAAAGCCGGGGCAACGCAACACAACCCGGCGCAGCTGCCGCAGTCTGCCCGCAGGTCGTCCCGCCCGTCGACAATGCTCGCGGGTTCGCCGGCTCGATCGGACATCGGCCATCCCTTCGCGGGTCGGTAGGCGGTCCACTCCCCCGGCGCTACGCGGAGCCGGGTGTCGCGGACTAAGGGTAGTGACGGACGATTCCTCAGCTCATGGGTGGGACCAGAGTGTGCGGCTGCCTTCCCTCATTGTCAGGAGAACCGGCCGCGGCGGGCGCCCCGAACCGTGCGAGGTAGTGCCAGACGCGCTTGAGCGCCTGCTGGTCGAAACGACCCGTAAGCGCGGCGTCCCCGATGATGCGGGGGTCGAGGTGCCCATCGACCGCGATCTCGGCGCCCAGGTCGACGTACTCCTGGCCGCGATAGTCCGGGTGACACCGAAGCTCCGCCACGCTGAGCCGGAAACCGGGGTGCCATTCGACCGGGCACGGCAGGCCGACGGCGGCGGCTTCGACCGCGGTGCCACGGTAGCTCGGGTCGAGCACCAACGCCTCCACGTGCCGGTGCAACCGGACGGACCCGTGCACCTGCGCCTCGATGTAGTCGTCGAGGGCGTCGCGGTCGTCGGCGTCGGCCAGTTCGATCAGCGACATGCCGGCCGCGACACCGAACGCTGACGGCTCGAAGACGCTGTCCGGGTAGCAGAACGTGGCGCGCGCGAGCGTGTCGGCGGTCAGCCGGAAGTGCGCGGAACCGAACCGCGGCGCCCCGCCGACAGGGTTACGCCGGAAGTTCAACGCGCCGTAGACGGGCCGCTCGTGGTCGAGGGCATCGTCGTACGCGCCACCGAAGATCCGGCTCTCCCAGCGCCACCGGTCCCCGCCGGGATAGGCGGTCAGGCCACCGTTGCTGGCCCCGGTCACGAACTGCGAGTGGTACACGCCGTCCTCGGCGAGTCCGAGCAGGATCGGCCGCTCGCGCACGAGGCGGTCCGGGTGGAAGTTCAGGGTCACCCGCAGCGTCGAGTCGACGGCCGCTCCCGACGACAGCGCCGCCACATGGCAGAGGGCCCGCTCCTGCGGCGACCGGGAATTGTCCGCGCTCACCGGAGCAGTGTCCCCGAAGCGGCCCCCTCGGCACACGAGGTTTTGTCGCGATCGTTGGCACTCCAACCGCGGTTGGCGCCGTACGCGGTGGTGTAAACGCGGTGTCGAGCGACCGAGGTCGACGGTAGTCTGCCGCGGCCGCCCGCGGTCGGCAGATGATTCCCGCACAGATTGGCAGCATCAGTGACGCAGCAACTGACAGGGCCGTCGGGAATCGAGATAGCTGAGCGCCGGTCGCTATGGCGCAGCAGAAACTTCTTGCTGCTCTGGAGTGGTCAGACCGTCAGCGAGCTGGGCACACGGATTTCCAGCATCGCCGTCCCACTCCTTGCCGCCAATGACCTCGATGCCAGCGTCTTCCAGATCTCCCTGCTGACATCCCTGGCATGGCTTCCGTATCTGCTGTTCTCCCTGCCCGCCGGGATTCTTGCCGATCGGGTCGACCAACGAAAGCTGATGATCATCTGTGATCTGGGCCGGATGGCGCTCATGGTGTCGCTACCGCTGGTCGCGCTCGTGTGGGAGCTGACGCTGTGGTTCCTGTACGTCGTCGTCGGGCTCTCCGGTGTCCTCACCGTCCTGTTCACCGTGGCCTACAAGAGCACGCTTCCGCGACTGGTGGAGCCTCATCAGCTCGTCGACGGCAACGCGAAGCTCGTGATGAGTCAGGATTTCGCCGAACTCGTCGGTCCGACGGTCAGCGGCCTCCTGATCGGACTCGTCGGCGCCACCCGGACATTCGTCAGCAACGGATTCGCCTTCCTCGTCAGCGCGGTGACGCTCTGGCTGATCCGGGAGGCACCGGCCGAGCGGGGAACGCCGCCGGCGGACGGTGAGCGGGTCCCGCTACGAGTCGAGATGACCGACGGGCTCGCCTTCATCCGCAGCCAGCCGATCCTCGTGAAGATCCTGGCCTGCACCACGACGTCGAATTTCTTCGTCATGGCATCGGGCTCCATCGAGGTCACCTTCATGCTGCGGGAGCTGCATGCCTCGCCCCTGATGGTCGGCCTCGTCTTCTCCGTCAGCGCCATCGGCGGTCTGGCGGTCGGCGCCGTCGCGAACCGCCTGTCCAACTCGATCGGCACCGCCAGGGTGATCTGGGTGGCGATGGTGGCGCCCGGGCCGCTCTACCTGCTCATGCCCTTGGCGCAGCCCGGCTGGGGCGTGTTGCTCTACGGCGTCGGCCTCGCCGCGTTCTCCGGCAACGTTGTCCTGTACAACGTCGCGTCGATGTCGTACCGGCAGCGCATCACGCCACCCGATCTCCTCGGACGGGTCAACGCGTCGTTCCTGTGGATCTGTTACGGGGTGATCCCGCTCGGTGCCCTGTTCGGCGGCGCACTCGGATCCCAGCTGGGCTTGCGGGCAGCATTGTGGATCTTTGTTCTCGGCACGTGGAGTGCCGCCTTGTTCGTCGTCTTCTCGCCACTTCGCACGATGCGGGACATGCCGGCGGTCCCCTGAACCTCGTGCCCGGACAGCGCAACGGGGAGCCGGACAATGTCCGACTCCCCTTGCGCGCCATCGGCATGTGGTCAGCTGTTCCTGGGGCGTTGGGGGATCTTTCCCGTCTCGCGATTGTCTCCTCGAGATCGCGAAATCTCCCGCTCCCGAGCCCATCATGCAGGACATATTCACGGTGCAGTGGTTGACCGCGCACGGATCGCGGCAGATCAGAATTCCGACCGCTCCAGCCGGGCGCTGATCTTGCAAACGACACCGTGCACGATGGCTCGGCGCATGAGGAAGACTGGCGGGCATGGCTGACTTGGGCGATGCGAAGGCTGCCCTGCACCACTACCTCCAGGCGACTCGCGAAGACCTGATCTGGAAGCTCGACGGGCTCAGCGAACGCGAGGCCAGACGGCCCCGCACCGCGACCGGCAACAACCTGCTGGGCGTCATCAAACATTGCCTCAACGTCGAAGCCGGCTACTTCGGGCCCACATTCGGGCGCGAATTCCCGACGCCTGAGGAACTGGTCCCCATGCAGGCGTTCGAGGAGGACCCGCAGGCAGACTGGTACGCGCAGGAGGACGAGACGAAGGATGGGCTGATCGACCTGTACCGCCGTGTCGGGGTGTTCGCGGATCAGACGATCGAACAGCTACCGCTCGACGCGCCGGGGCAGGTGTCGTGGTGGCGGCCGGGTGGACAGGCCGTGACGCTGCACAGGATCATCATCCACGTCACCTGCGACCTCGCCCGTCACGCCGGGCACGCCGACCTGATGCGCGAGCAGCACGACGGATCGATCGGCTGGCAGCGGGAGAACACCAACATCCCCCACGACTATGACTGGCCGGCGTATGTCACCAAGCTGACGAAGCTGGCTGACCGCTTCGGATAGCCGCCCCGTCCCCGTCGGTACAGTCGGTGAGTTCAGCATCCGCTCTTCAGCAGGACCGGACGCCCAGTGCCACAGCCGGGTCAACACTCCGTAACGCGCGGGTCGCGGCTATCAGCGGACGTCGATTCGCGTGAGAACATGCGTCCATGAGCAGCGACGTGGCCCCCGATGTGAGCGCCCTGGCTATCAACGTCACGATTCCGGAGGGGCTCCGCTGGACCGACACTCGACGCGGTGAGGAGTTCACGCTCACCACACTCAACGTCCGGCTCCTTCCCGACGGGCGCCTCGCGGCGAAGGCCTACGGCCGGCCGACCGGCGGTGGCCGCGGCAGCTACGTCTCGTTCCCCGTGCCCGACAGGCCCGAGCTGGTGACCCTAGTCGCCAAAGCTGCCAGCCGCGCCGGCGCGCTGTGGGCCGCCCACGGCGGTCTCAGCTGAAGGTTCGACTGCTGTGATGCGGCAGGCGCGTCGACGAACCAGCTCGTAGGCGCACGTCGCGGTCCGACCGCCGTCGGTTACATCGACGTAGCGACCGCCCCTGAGCGCTCACCAGTCGCGGCCGCCTGGCGGTGCTGGTGCGGCACTCGGGCCGCCCGCGGTCGGGGTCGGTCGGTAGCCGAAATAGGCGTCGAGTGCGGCGGCACCGGTGAGCATGGCGCGGCTGCGGGCCGAGAGGCGGGCATGCCAGTCTCGCAGCATCGATTCAAGGGGTGCGATGCCTCCGGCGGAGCGGACTTGGGCGATCAGCGGGCCGATCTGCGCCAGCAGGTAGCCGCCTCGTCTGAGCTGGTGGATGAGTAGGGCGTCGCGCACGTCGGCCGCGCTGTAGACCCGGTAGCCCGTTTGCGGGTCGCGGCGCGGTTGGACCAAGCCGGCGCGTTCCCATTTGCGCAGGGTGGCTGGGCGGATGCCGAGCCTTCTCGCCAGAGGACCGACGAACGTGTCGCCGCGTTCTTGCGGTACGGGACTGAGCTCGTGAAGCGCGGCTTCGACGGCCTGGAGGGTGCGGCGGTCATCGAGAAGCTGGGCGTGACTTTCGTCGATGAGCCGGAGCGCGTCCTCAGTCGCGCCCCGGTTGATCGCCTGCATGATCAACGTGGCCGCCTGGTGACCGTGTCCGGGCACGAGGGCGAGGAACGCGCGCAGCGCTTGCGCGTGCAGCGGCGTGTAGGTGCGGTAGCCATGCGGAGTGCGTTCGGCGCCCGGAAGGATCCCGGCCGCCTCGTAGTTCCTGATCGCCTGCGTGGACAGACCGTGCGCGCGCGCCAGGTCAACCGGCCTGAGCCACCCACTGTCTTGAGGGTTTTGCCTCACTGTCCTGCCAACATCGAGGATAAGTTTCAACCGTTGGTTCAACGATACCGTTGAGGGTATGACTATCAAAGACGCCGCCCATGTCGTCGACGCTGCCACCGTCATGGGCTTGCTCCCGACCCGACCGCGGCTGCTTGGCTTGGGTGAGCCCACCCATGGCGAGGACGTTCTGCTCGACCTGCGAAACGATCTCTTCCGGCAACTCGTCGAGCACGAGGGCTACCGGACGATCACGATCGAGAGCGACTGCATGATGGGCCGGGTCGTGGACGACTACGTCACCTCGGGCACGGGCACCCTCGACGAGGTCATGGCACGCGGCTTCAGCCACGGCTTCGGCGCGTCCGCGGCCAACCGCGAGCTTGTGCGCTGGATGCGCGCCTACAACGAGGGCCGGCCCGTGTCAGAGCGGCTGCGCTTCGCCGGTTTCGACGGCCCACTGGAGATCACCGGCGCCGCGAGCCCCCGACAGGCCCTCACCGCACTCCACGCCTACCTCAGCACCTGGGTTGACGCCGACCTGCTTCCCTGCACCGCCGAAACGCTCCACCGCCTGCTCGGCGCCGACGACCGATGGACCAATTCCGCCGCCATGATGGACCCGTCCCAGTCCGTGGGGCAGACGCCCGAGGCCAAACAGCTGCGGCTGCTCGCCGACGACCTGGTGGCCCTGCTTGACACGCAGACGCCACACCTGATCACGACGTCGCTGCGGGACGACTGGGACCGGGCACGCATGTACGGGCGTACCGCCGCCGGGCTGCTGCGGTACCACTTCTGGATGGCGGACACGTCACCGAGCCGCATGGCGCGGCTGCTGGGCGCGCGGGCGACGATGATGGCCGCCAACCTGCTCGCCATCGCCGAGCGGGGCCCGGCGCTGGTGTACGCCCACAACGCGCATCTCCAGCGGGACAAGAGCAGGATGCAGATGTGGGAGGGGCCGGTGGCATGGTGGAGCGCCGGGGCGATCGTCAGCGCCCAACTGGGCGAGGCGTACGCCTTCATGGCCACGGCCCTCGGCACGATCCGCCACCACGGTGTGGAGACCCCACCCCCGGACACCATCGAAGGGATCCTGTACGCGCTCCCGGAGGACCGATACGTCGTTGACGCCCGCCGACTGGCCGCCATCCTCGGCGACGTGACGCCCGCTCCCCGCGTGTCCCCCTGGTTCGGCTACTCCCCGCTGGACCCGGCCCGCCTGGCGAGCAATGACGGCATCGTGTTCGTCAAGGACGCCCGGCGGAGCTAGCTCCCTCAGCGTTCAGCGCGGCGACCACCGGCAGCGTGATCGTCGCGACGCCTGTCGGCGATCTCTACGATCTGCGATCTCAGTGATATCGCGCGGTAGCCCAGTGACCGGCGGCCTCCGCCCGATCTGACCGTCAGCGGCAGGCTGCCGAGGCTCATCTACGAGAGCCAAAAGATCTGGACGGCGATGTCGAGAACTGGTGACCGGCTCCGTCCCTGGGGTGAACCGTGACCAGAATGGGTCGCACCAGGATCGAGGAGAACCACGATGGCGAAGTACCTGCTGCTCAAGCACTACCGCGGCGCGCCGGCTCCAGTCAACGACGTGCCCATGGACCAGTGGACGCCGGAGGAGATCTCGGCGCACGTGCAGTACATGAACGACTTCGCGGCCCGGCTCGAGAAGACCGGCGAGTTCGTCGACGGCCAGGCGCTCGCCCCCGAGGGGACGTTCGTCCGGTACGACGGTGAGGGGCGCCCGCCGATCACCGACGGCCCGTTCGCCGAGACCAAGGACCTCATCGCCGGCTGGATGGTGATCGACGTCGACAGCTACGAGCGCGCCGTCGAGCTGGCCGGGGAACTGTCGGCGGCCCCCGGGGCGGGCGGCAAGCCGATCCACGAGTGGCTCGAGGTGCGCCCCTTCCTGACCGCGCCACCCACCATCATGGAGTGACCTGATGGACGAGGCCCTGCTCCGGAGCCTCCCGCCGAGCGTGCTCGGCATCCTCGTCCGCCGCGGAGCCGACTTCGCGGCGGCCGAGGACGCCGTGCAGGACGCGCTGATCGAGGCGCTCCGCGTCTGGCCGGCCGACCCGCCGCGGGACCCGAAGAGCTGGCTGGTCACCGTCGCTTGGCGCCGGTTCCTCGACGCGACCCGGGCGGACGCCGCCCGCCGCCGGCGTGACCTCGTCGACGAGGAGCCGGCGCCCGGGCCCGTGCCCCCGGTGGACGACACGCTCCAGCTCTACTTCCTGTGCGCCCACCCGTCGCTGACGCCGTCGTCCGCGGTCGCGCTCACGCTGCGCGCCGTCGGCGGGCTGACCACCCGCCAGATCGCCCAGGCCTACCTGGTGCCCGAGGCGACCATGGCGCAGCGCATCAGCCGGGCCAAGCGCACCGTCTCCGGCGTGCGGTTCGACCAGCCCGGCGACGTCGCCACCGTGCTGCGCGTCCTCTACCTGGTCTTCAATGAGGGCTACTCCGGCGACGTCGACCTCGCCGCCGAGGCCATCCGGCTCACCCGGCAGCTCGCGGCCGCGATCGACCACCCCGAGGTGGCGGGGCTGCTCGCCCTCATGCTGCTGCACCACGCCCGGCGCGCCACCCGGACCGCTCCCGACGGGAGCCTGGTGCCGCTCGCCGAGCAGGACCGCGGCCGATGGGACACCGAGTCGATCGCCGAGGGCGTCGAGATCCTGCAGGCGGCCCTCGCCCGCGACCGGCTGGGCGAGTTCCAGGCCCAGGCCGCCATCGCGGCACTCCACGCTGACGCGCCCACCACCGAGGAGACCGACTGGGTGCAGATCGTCGAGTGGTACGACGAGCTCGCGCGCCTGACCGCCAGCCCGGTCGTCCGGCTCAACCGCGCGGTGGCCGTCGGCGAGGCCGACGGAGCGCGCGCCGGGCTGGCGGCGCTCGCGGCGCTGGACGACTCACTGCCCCGCCACGCGGCGGTGGCGGCCCACCTGCACGAACGCGACGGCGATCTGGCCACGGCGGCACGGCTGTACGCCGAGGCGGCCCAAAAGGCACCCAACCTCGCCGAGCGCGACCACCTGACCCGCCAGGCCGCCCGCCTCAACGCCCGCCGAGGTCGCTGACGGATCGCGTCACGGGCGCTTGCCTCCCCCGGACCGCCCGCGGGTCCCCACCATGAACGATAGGGCGTTTGATGTAGTTGTCGGCCCCTCGGCATCCGGATCCCGGCGCTGGCGGCGAGGTGCTTGAGCCGGGAGTTGCGGCATGCCGACCCATCCGCGCGCCGAGGGTGTCGCGCAGGACCGGGCCATCGAAACGGCGTCGACCGCACGATCCACGGCCCTGCCACGGAGGGCGGCAGTGGGACGAGGACGACCTCGCCGCCGTTGCCGCGCACCTGCAGGACGCGATGTCCGTGTTCCTCTCCGAGGGTCGCCGATGTTGGCGCCGCAGGGTTTCGAAGAAGCTCCGGATCCACGCCGAGCCCCTTCGCCAGAGGGCTGCGGGGCACCCCCGAGGGCCGCCAGCGAAGCCAGCGGCCCTCGAACAGCGATGCACTGACATCGGCAGATCCGGTCGTCTCGGACGCGCTGTCAGCGGCAAATCCGGTCGTCCCAATTGCGGATCGAACCTGCGCTCGGAGAGAATCGCCGATGGACAATTGACGTCGCCACAGCAAGATGATCCCGATGGACGACGCCACGGCTGAGGGGTCAACCACGCCGACTCCGCGCTGGCCGCCCAGGCCCACATCGAGGACGAAGTCCGCAAGACTGTCGGACCCGTCAGGCACGATGAGGGCATCAACGGCGCCCGAGTGCGGCAGGAGCGGGACCTTGTGTGCATAGGGTGGGCGCGGCTGGAACGTACCCGGTAGCTCGCCGGGGCTTCGCACGGGCTGACAGCGGGCATCGAACTGGATCGTCACGAGGGCGCGAAGGTGGATCGTCATGGCAGGGACCCGGCAGATCCTGTTCATCCAGGGCGGCGGCGCGGGCGCGCACGACGAATGGGACGACAAGCTGTTCGACAGTCTGAGGCGGGAGCTCGGGGACGGGTACGAGGTCCGCTACCCGCGCATGCCCGACGAGGACGACCCGAGCTACGCCAGGTGGAGCGCGGCCATCCGGCGTGAGATGACGGCCTTGGACGACGGCGCGGTCGTGGCCGGCCATTCGGTGGGCGGGACGATCCTCATCAACGCGCTCGCCGAGCGGCCACCGGAGCCGGAGCTCAGGGCGATCGTGCTGATCGCCGCTCCGTTCCTCGGTGTGGGCGGCTGGCCCGGCGACGAGTTCGAGCTGCCGCACGACCTCGGCGCGAGGCTGCCGCAAGGCGTGCCGGTGTATGTGTTCCATGGACTCCAGGACGAGACTGCCCTACCGTCGCATGCCGACCTGTACGCCCGTGCCATCCCGCAGGCACAGCTGCACCGGCTGCCCGGCCGCGATCACCAGCTGGACAATGACCTGAGCGAGGTGGCGAAGACGATCAGTTCTGACGACCTCGGACCCGTCACCCAGGGATAGCCAAGAGCCCACAGCCCTTCTGATCAACAGTCACGGCCTCGGCGCTCGGGTGCCTACACACGAGGTCAGCCTGCTGCCGCCATCAACGATGCCTGACACCAGCGGGCCGCCACCGAAGTTCCACGAAACGCGGTCAACCTCGCGGCACGGATCATCCCGAATCAGCTCTCAAGCTGCACCGGCTCACCCTTTCATCCGCAAGATCGGATGCACTGTCATCGGCAGATCCGGTCGTCTCGGACGCGCTGTCAGGGGCAGAAGTACGCATTTGACCTTGTGCTCGGATCGCCGGATGCGGGCACCGCACGAATCGACGGGCTTCCCCGCGCTGGTCTCGGGCCTGCTCTGCCCAATCCGAGAGCTCATATAGTCGGGCAGTGAACATGGAACAGGTCCGGCAGGCATATGCGTCCGTCGCAGCGCTCTACATCGGACTGTTCGGTACAAGCCAGCAGGTACACGCCGACGACCTCGCCTTCATCGGGCGACATCTGGCGAGCCGACCTGGCACGGTGCTCGATCTGGGCTGCGGGCCTGGCCATATCACCGGTTACCTTCGATCGCTGGGCGTCGACGCAATGGGAATCGACATGGTCCCCGAGTTCATCGCGCATGCGCAGGCGGCCCACCCGAGCGGTAGGTACCAAATCGGGTCGATAGAAAACCTCGACGTTGCCAACCACTCCATCGCCGGCATCCTGGCCTGGTACTCGTTGATCCATCTACCGCCGCAAAATCTCGACAGCGTGCTCGCTCAGTTCCGGCGAGCGATATGCCCGGCCGGAACGTTAGTGCTTGGTCTCTTCGACGGTGACGAGGTCGCCGCCTTCGACCACAAAGTCGTGACCGCCTATCGCTGGCCCGTTGACGAGATCTCCGAGCGACTGACGCGAGCCGGCTTCACGGAAGTTGAGCGCCTGCAGCGGCCCAGCGAAGGCACTCACCGACCGCACGCCGCCATCGCGGCAATCGCGAGCTAAGGGTGAGCTGAGTCGGCGAGCCTCCGTGCTCGCTCATCGGCACGACCGCTCGCTTCGCGGCAGACATCCCATGTCTTTCGATGCCAAGAGGTGGACTGAACTCGGCGAGGATCCGGGCGCCGAGGACCACCCGAGGCCGGGCTGGCTCAGGTAGTAGTCAGCGTCCCGGTGCCGGCCAGAATGGTCGATTACCACCTGCCCGTGCTGCTCGACCTCGGCGTTGAGCCCCGCGATCAGCCGACGTGGGTGGTCACGATGGCCGCATAAACGGCTTGGACGGCGTCTGGCTGGCGCAGCTGCCCTGCGCGCACGCTGTTGCTGCAGGTTCGCGGCTTTGGCGTCTCACCGCACAGAAACGGGGCACGTCATCCCATCAGCTGTCCAGCCTCCTCACGACCCGCGGCGCACGGTCTGCCGCAAGACCTCGAAGGCCTGATGAGTGGAGTGCTGACCCGCCAGCCGCTACCGGAGCCATCCCGCAGCCAGCAGGCTGACAGAACCCATTAGATGAGTGCGTGTGACCTGGGGAAAAATCGGATCGCACCACTGGCACGATCATGCGAACGTGGCCGCATGCCGCAACCGACCTTGCGCACTGACCGTCTGTTGCTGGTTCCACTTGCCGACCGGCACCTCGATCTGGAAATCCAGCTCGACTCGGATCCGGAGGTGCTTCGCTACATCAGCGGCCGGGCGCGATCCAGGGACGAGGTGGTCGCATCCCATGCGCAGAGGATGGCCTTGGCAGGCAAGGTGGTCGGCTTGGGCTACTGGATGGCGTTCGGGTCTGATGGCGGTGCGCGTGGCTCGACGCCGCCGGCACGTGAGGACGAGGGCGAGTTCGTTGGGCTCATGATGCTTCCGCCAGCGCACGGCCCCGACCAACCTGACGACCCCACCGTCACAGACCTCGGTTACCGCCTCGACCGTCGGTACTGGCGGAAAGGCTTGGCCAGCGAGGCATCCCGCGCCCTGCTGCGGCATGCCTTCGACACCGTCGGGCAGAGCCGGGTGATCGCGCAGACCATGGCCGTGAACGCCGGGTCTCGGGGCGTGATGGAGGCCATCGGCATGCGGTACGTGCGCACGTACTTTCCGCGCTGGGATGACCCGCTGCCGGGAGCGGACTTGGGTGAGATCGAGTACGAGATGACCCGCGGGATGTGGGAGGCGTGTCGTGGCGCTTGCTGAGGCAGGAATTCGTGGGCACGGGGTGGAGAGCAGCCACTGAACGAGTCTCACGTGTCCAGCTGTCGCCGTCGGTCACCACCATGTCGCCGATCGCGCTGTCGCGCATCTCCCGCGCTGCGGTGGTGAGCGTGTCGTCGCCGTCATGAGCTCTCCGACCGTTGTCATGGTGCTCCCCTCTCGGTGTCGGCGCGGCGGTCTACCCGCCACCCCGGTCGGGGTAGCGTGGCCGGAATCAGCGGTGGCGCAGCCTGCGCCGCAGGTCGTAGAAGCCGTTGCTGGACAGGCCGTAGAAGAGCGGGAGCAGGAGCAGGACGACCAGCGCCGCCGGCACGCTGACCAGCCAGCCGGCCACGCCGGCGGCGGCGTACGCCATGATCCCGAGCAGTGCCCGGAGCCGCTCGACGGCGAAGAACCGGGGCGTGACGTGCCGTTGCAGTAGCTCGCGGTGCCGGCTGAGGTAGTGGTAGAGGCAGAGCCAGGCCGCCGAGAGGATCACCCCGACCAGCCCGTACAACGCCACCGCGACGCTCTCGTCGAACCGGTCGCCCACCTCCACCGACTGGGAGACCACCGCGGTGACGAACGGCAGCAGGGCCACGCCGAACAACACGCCCAGATTCGCCCAGTGCAGCCCGCGGTCGGTGTAGCGGATCCGGTGGAAGGTGCTCTTGTGGTTCAGCCAGTTCACCGCGACGTAGAGGTACGACGTGAGGTAGGCCAGGTAGACCGGCCAGCGGGTGAGCAGCGCGTGCAGCAGCCCACCCGGCGGTACCTCCGGAGTGCGCAGGTCGAGCACGAGCAGCGTGATGATGATGGCGAAGACGGCATCGCTGAACCCGATCGCCCGGACGGTGTCCGAGCGCAGGCCGGAGTCCTCGACGTCCTCAGCGTCCCGCTGATCCCGGTCGCTGTCCATCGGCGGACGCATACCCACCGTCGGCGACTTCATGCGGTGATCCAACGTCGGGAACCCGGGCCGCCGAGCGGTGCCGCCGTGGCGGTCGGTGGACCGGTCCGCCCGCGAGGTCACCCGCGTGGGGAGCATCCCGTGGACGGCGGCAGCACATGCGGGTGACGATGACGAGCGCTGCGGCACGGACTGGCCACGCGAACGAGGACTTCACCGGCGCCGTACCGACGGCAGCGGTGCTGAGCGACGGCGCCGGCATCTCCGGCACCGAATCGATCTGCCGACACGGCGTGGCCTGGTATGCCAGCCGCCTGGGAGGCAGCCTCCTCAACCTCTTGTCACTCGTGCGGGACCGCAGCCTTTCGGCGCTGCTCGCCGAGGCCATCGAGCAGGTGACGGACGATCACCGGGACACCTGCGACGTCGCCGACCCCATCAGTCCGTCCGCGACCGTAGCCATCCTGCGCCGGTCCGACGGCCTCATCGAGCACCTGGTGCTCGGTGACTCGGTCCTCGTGCTCGACAGAGCAGACGGTGCGCCGCTCGTCGTCTCCGATCCCCGGGAGGTGATCATCAGCCGGTCGTACCGATCCGCGCTCGAGGCCGCTGCCGAGGGTAGCGACGAGTACCACCGAGTCCTCCGAGAACTGCGCGCCAACCGGAACCAGCCGGGCGGCTTCTGGCTGGCCAAGGACGACCCGCGGGCGGCAGACGAGGCGATCACCGGAAGCTGTCCGATCTCCGAGCTGACCGGTGCCGTCCTGCTCAGCAATGGAGCCAGCCGCATCGTTGACCGGTTCCGGCTCGCCGACTGGCCAGGGGTCATGGCCGTCCTAGCGTCGAGCGGACCCGCCGAAATCGTCCATCGTGTCCGGCAGGCGGAGGCGCGCCACGCGGTGGCGGCGGACGATGCGACGATCGCACACTGCACCGACCTCGGCGAGGCCTGACCGTCGCCAGCGGAGCGTGCCCGGCCGCCTGCGTGGTATGACTTACTGCCGCCGGCCACCCTGGGGCAGCGGTCGACCGCCTAGTAGCGCACATCCGCTCGTCAGCAGAAGCGGATGCGAGGCGCCGCCGTCGAGTCGTCGCTGGCGTGACCGAGGCGGCACGGTCATGCCGATGAGCGGTTGCGTCGGGAGCGGTCGACCAGCGTGCGGCTGGCATGCCAGACGGATAGACGAAGGGGGTAGTTCTCGGGCGTTCCCCGGACTGAGGTTCGCTGTCGCCACCGTCGTCCCGACGCGGCGGTTGACGTCTCCGCACACTGCGACTTGGCGCAACCCCGAGTTCGTGATGGGCGACCTCATCCGGCGGAATCAGTCGTCAGCGCTCCGCCTGTCATGCAAGCGCCGCCGGCGATCGGACAGGGCTGTCGTTCACTGCCCGAGAGGGCGGTAGCGGAGGTGTACGACGCCGTTTCGGAATCGGCGCTCATCGAGGAGCTCAAGGTCGGTGCGCATGCCGGTCGGCAGCCCTGGCTTGCCCCCGCCGACGACCACGGGCCAGACGAACAGCTGACATTCGTCGACCAGCCCGGCCTTGAAAGCCTGCGTCGCGAGGTTGGCACCTCCTACGGTGAGATCGCTGCTGGCCGTGGCCTTCAGTTCGTGTACCGCGGCGGGGTCGAAACGGCGTTCGAGTCGGGTGTCGGCAGTTGACACCGCGGGCAGGGTCACGGAGTAGACGACTTTGCTCGCCGCCTGCCAGGCGCGCGCGAAGTCGGCCGTAAGGTCGGACTGTGCGGCCAGAGCGGTGTCGGTCTCCCAGACGGCCATCATTTCGTACAGTCGCCGCCCGTAGAGGAACGTGCCCACGGACCGCAGGAGGTCGGTGGTGAACGCGAATACCTCGTCGTCGGGTGGGAACCAGTCGAAGGCGCCGCGTTCGTCCTCGATGTAGCCGTCAAGCGACACGTTCGTCACGTAGATCAGCTTTGCCATGCCTCTACCTCTCGATCGAGACCGCAGAATCTCCCGCTCCCATCCCATTATCCAGAACGTAGTCACCGCGCAGTAGTTGGCCGCGCACGGATCGCGGCAGAAGCGTGCACCCGCCCATCAGCGCGGGCTCAAAAGACGGCCGGAAAGTTAGGAACGAGTGGTCTGCGATGCGGTTCGGCTGAAGCAGCGTTTACCGGGCGTTCGAGGGGCGCGACGCGGCGTCGTCAAGGTGGAGGGCCAGAGGCGTCACTCATATCCCATGGCCGGGATGACCTTGCCGAGTGATTCTTCGATGAACTCGCGGGTTTCGTCGTCGAATTGGTCGTTGCGGTTCGTCAGCTTGTGCGACTGAAACGTTGAAGGGGTGGCGAAGTCGTCGACGTAGAGCCGTTCGAACAGGGCGCGGCGCTGCCCGGGCCAGTCGGCTGCGAGATCTTCTGCTTTCACCTCGATGTATCGCCTGCCCGTCAGGTCGACCGTGTTCGTCCAGGTGAGCCATCGGTGGTAGACCGGCTTGAGGTAGGCGAGCGCGCCGTCGACGGTGGGCGGTGCCCATGGCTGGGCCAGGTGGGATGCGAGCACTGAGACCGGGTGACGCTTGATGTGCACGATGGTCGCTTCGGGGACCAGTTCCCAGAGGAACTCCATGCACAGCAGGTTGAACGGTGTCTTCTCGCACCAGGTCGGCTTGCCCGCGTCGGCGGCTGCTCCGCCGAACATGGTGTCGATCAGGCCCCGCAAAATTCCGAGCAGTTCGCCCCGGTCGCTGAAATACCTGGGAAGTACCCGCCGACGGCTCAGCGGCTCGAACGGCCCAGCAGGCCGGTCGGCGTTCCCGAAGCCTTCCGCGGGCGCAGGTTCGTCGTATGTGTACGCGATCAACTGCGGCCAGAGCTGTTGCACCGCGTCCCGGTAGCGCCGCTCGCCGACCAGCTCGGGAACGGTTTTGCCGCGATCGTCGCGCCGGCCGGGCACTCGTACGGTGAGGAAGTCGCTCAGCCGGTGCAGGGCGTCCTCACCGACGGTGGGGTCGTATCGATCGGTGAGCGCGTCGACCAGGTCCCGCAGGCCACCCGGGTCGATGAGAAACCGGGTCTCCATGGGAATCCGATGGATCAGCGGATGTTCGCCGATGATGTCGGCGATCCGTGACGTTCCCGAACGACCCGTACCCGCAACGAAGATCGGTGAGGGGAAAGGCATGGCGAGGAGTCAAATTCTCAGCCCTGCGCCTGTGCAAGCCATTTATCTCCTTCACACGCTGCTACGGGCCGGACCCGCACCCGCCGCGCCGAGTGCCTGCCGGACGGCCGCCTCCAACAAGCGAGCAACGAATTATCCACGCTTCCCAACGCGCCGCATCCCCCACACACTGATGCACTGATCTCGGCATGTCCGGACACCGATCACCGCAGCCCCTCGTGACGCTGCCGGGCGCGCGCATCGCAGCTACTTAGAGACTTTCCGCAGGATCGATGTCCGGCGCATACGAGATCTTGTCGAACTCGCTGCCCGCTGCACTCGGTGACCGGCTACTGCGATGAGGCACTGACCTGCAGAAGCGCGATGGTGGCGGAGCCATTCGGCGCGCGTTGTCGGCGGCAGAAGGGGATGTCCACGGGGTTCAGCCGCGGCTGGCGTACAGCGCAGTGGTGGCTCGCCGAGCATCCGCTCCAGGAGGTTGCTATCGACGGGACGGGGGTGGGATGACGACCACCGACACGTCCGCACCACCCCTCCCCAGTAAGTACCCGTCCCTAAAGAACGGATGCCTCCCACCCAGGATCGGGTGAGAGGCATCCGTTCTAGTTACTCCACTTGGGATTCGTCAACGCCGGGCTACCGCTGCGAAGTCCTCACGGGAGACATGCGGTAACTTCCCAAGTTCAGCTGCAGCCGGAGGTCGAGCCGCAGCCCTCGCAGACGTAGCAGCTGCCGGCGGGGCGCATCTTCGTGCCGCAGGTGAAGCAGAGCGGCGCGTCGGCGGCCTTGCCGATCACGGCCTCGAGCAGTTCGGTCGACGAGCCGACCCGCTGCGTCGGGGTCGCGACGGGCGGCGGCGTCTCCTCGACGTCCTCCACCTTCGCCTCGATGGGCGCCGAGGCGGCCATCTCGGTCAGGTCGATCGCGGCCTCGGCCTCGGCCTCGGCCCGCAACTGCGCGGACCGCTCCTTCGCCGTGAAGATCCCCAGCTCCGCCCGCCGCTCGTACGGCAGGAAGTCCAGGGCCAGCCGCCGGAAGATGTAGTCCATCACCGAGGCGGCCATGCGGATGTCCGGGTCGTCGGTCATGCCGGCCGGCTCGAAGCGCATGTTGATGAACTTGCTGACGTACGTCTCCAGCGGCACGCCGTACTGGAGACCGATCGAGATGGCGACGGAGAACGCGTCCATCACACCGGCGAGCGTCGAGCCCTGCTTCGACATCTTGAGGAAGACCTCGCCGAGGCCGTCGTCCGGGTAGGACGAGGCGGTCAGGTAGCCCTCGGCGCCGCCGACCGAGAAGGAGACCGTCTCCGACGGACGCTTCTTCGGCAGCCGCTTGCGCACGGGCCGGTATTCGACGACCTTCTCGACCGCCTTCTCCGGCTCGGCCTTCACCACTGCCTTGTTCGGCTTCGCCACCGACAGCGGCTGACCCACCTTGCAGTTGTCGCGGTAGATCGCCAGGGCCTTCAGGCCGAGCTTCCAGCCCTCGAAGTAGATCTTCTCGACGTCCTCGACGGTCGCCGCTTCCGGCATGTTGACCGTCTTGGAGATGGCGCCGGAGATGAACGGCTGCACGGCGGCCATCATCCGGACGTGACCCATCGGCGCGATGGAGCGCTCGCCCATGGCGCAGTCGAAGACCGGGTAGTGCTCCGGCTTCAGGCCGGGGGCGTCGATGACGTGGCCGTGGTCCGCGATGTGCTCGACGATCGCCTCGACCTGCTCCTCGGGGTAGCCGAGGCTGCGCAGGGCGCGCGGAACGGTCTGGTTGACGATCTGCATCGAGCCGCCGCCGACCAGCTTCTTGAACTTGACGAGCGCCAGGTCGGGCTCGACGCCGGTGGTGTCGCAGTCCATCATCAGGCCGATGGTTCCGGTCGGCGCGAGCACCGCGGCCTGCGAGTTACGCCAGCCCGACTTCTCGCCGATCTTGTTGCCCTGCGTCCACTGCTTGGTCGCCTCGCGGACGATCGCGGTGGCGGTGGGGTTGGACGACTTGATCTCGTCGTTGGCCGCCGCGTGCTTGCGCATGACCCGCTTGTGCGGCTCGGCGTTACGGGCGTACCCGTCGTAGGCGCCGACGATCCCGGCCAGCTCCGCTGAGCGGCGGTAGGCGGTGCCGGTCATCAGCGAGGTGATCGCCGCGGCCACCGAGCGTCCGCCGTCCGAGTCGTAGGGCAGGCCGGTGGCCATCAGCAGCGCGCCGAGGTTGGCGTAGCCGATGCCGAGCTGCCGGTAGGCGCGGGTGGTCTCGCCGATCTTCTCGGTCGGGAAGTCGGCGAAGCAGATCGAGATGTCCATCGCGGTGATGACGAACTCCACCGACCTGACGAACTTCTCCACCTCGAAGCCACCGTCGGCGCGGAGGAACTTCATGAGGTTGAGCGAGGCCAGGTTGCACGAGGAGTTGTCCAGGTGCAGGTATTCCGAGCACGGGTTCGACGCGGTGATCCGCCCGGTCTCCGGGCAGGTGTGCCAGTCGTTGATCGTGTCGTCGTACTGCAGGCCCGGGTCGGCGCACTCCCACGCCGCCTGGGCGATGGTCCGGAACAGCCCCTTGGCGTCGACGGTGTCGATCACGGCGCCGTCGAGCCGGCCGCGCAGCGCGAACGAGCCCTCGTCATCGACGGCACGCATGAACTCGTCCGAGACGCGCACCGAGTTGTTGGCGTTCTGGTACTGGACGCTGACGATGTCGGAGCCGCCCAGGTCCATGTCGAAGCCCGCGTCCCGCAGGGCGCGGATCTTGTTCTCCTCGCGCGCCTTCGTGATCACGAACTCTTCGATGTCGGGGTGGTCGACGTCGAGAATGACCATCTTCGCCGCCCGCCGGGTCGCCCCGCCGGACTTGATGGTGCCGGCGGACGCGTCGGCGCCGCGCATGAAGCTGACCGGGCCGGAGGCGGTGCCACCGCTGGAGAGCAGCTCCCGGGAGGAGCGGATCCGGGACAGGTTGACGCCGGAGCCGGAGCCCCCCTTGAAGATCAGCCCCTCCTCCTTGTACCAGTCGAGGATCGAGTCCATCGAGTCGTCGACCGAGAGGATGAAGCAGGCGCTCACCTGCTGCGGCGACGCCGTGCCCACGTTGAACCAGACCGGCGAGTTGAAGCTGAACACCTGGTGCAGCAGCATCCAGGTCAGCTCGTGCTCGAAGATCTCCGCGTCGGTCGAGGTGGCGAAGTAGCCGTGCTGCTCCCCCGCGGCCCGGTAGGTCTTCACCACGCGGTTGATCAGCTGCTTGAGCGACCACTCGCGCTCCGAGGTGCCGACGGCGCCCCGGAAGTACTTGGTGGTGACGATGTTCGCCGCGTTGACGCTCCAGAAGTCCGGATACTCCACGCCGCGCTGCTCGAAGTTGATCGAGCCGTCACGCCAGTTCGTCATGACGACGTCGCGCCGCTCCCAGGCCACCTCGTCGTACGGGTGGACGCCCTCGGTCGTCCAGACCCGCTCGACCTTCAGCCCGGCCGCACCCCCGGCGCGTACCCGTCCCTTGCTCGCGGTCACACCTTCCCCCGCCATCTCATCCGCCCCCTCAGGCATTCGCGCGGCAGCCGCCGCGCTTCCATCACGATCCGAAAAATTCACAAGCTTCAGTTGGTACGGCCGGCGGCCGGCTCGGCTGCCGGCGGCTGCGTCCCGCCCTGCTGCAGCCGGGCGGCCGCAGCGGCCCGCAGCGCCTCGATCTCCCGCTCGAAGTCGCCGAGCGAGTCGAACGAGCGGTAGACGCTGGCGAAGCGGAGGTAGACCACCTCATCCAGCTCCCGCAGCGGCCCGAGAATCGCGAGCCCCACGTCGTGGCTGGGGATCTCCGCCGCGCCCTTGGCCCGGACGGTCTCCTCGACCTTCTGGGCGAGCAGGGCGATCGCGTCGTCGTCGACCGGCCGCCCTTGGCATGCCTTGCGCACTCCATCGATGATCTTCGTCCGGCTGAACGGCTCGGTCACCCCGCTGCGTTTCACCACGGCGAGGACGGCCTCCTCGACGGTGGTGAACCGCTTGCCACACTCGGGGCAGGACCGGCGCCGGCGGATCAGCTGACCGTCGTCGGCTTCGCGCGAATCCACGACGCGCGAGTCGGCGTGACGGCAGTATGGGCACCGCATGCCGGGCCTCCTTCCGATCAACGTGGCGTGACCGCGCCCACGCCACCGATGCGAGACACGCGACACCGCAACGGTCGACCGCCGGAGGCGGCCGCCGCTGTGTGTCACGGCAGAAGCGGTGCGGGGCGGTGACCCCAACCTGTGGACGACTTACGCCCTTGTAACTACTAGATGTTGGGGTTGACGCTATGCCGCCCACGAGCCGGGGTCAAGTTGACGCGCGTGTCGTGGCGCGAGTTCATCTTCGTAACAGCGATGCCCCTTGCCGGGTTACCGGTGCGCGGGGAACGTCATCGCGGGGCCGGGATAGATGGTGCCGGCTCCGCGCTCACGGCCATCCGCGATCCGCCCGATTGTGACCAACGGCTCCGCCCCCCGTGGCCTGGCGGACTAATCCGAAAGTGTCAGCGCCGTCCCCGATCGCAGCGATAGAACATGCGTACGATTGTGTAGCAGAACCGGGGTGCGGAGAGGCGGTTTCCGCGAACGACACGCCGCACCCACGTCGTACAGATGTTTGAAACTGGCCGATCGCACCGATACGGTCTTGAGCACCGACGTCGGTCGCCTTCGCGGCAAACCCGACGTCAGCAACACGGACGCACCACGAGCCGCCAAGGCACTCACCGCCGATCAGGGAGGACGGACGTGTCGACCGACGACCGGACGAGCCGGCAACAGCACCCGGAGAAGACCGCCGCCAAGGCCACCGCACCGGCGGCCACGGCCAGTCGGCGGCGGAGCGCGACCCGCGCGCGCAGCGGGGAGCCCCAACTGCGGGCCGTCACTCCGGTGGTCAGTTCCTTCCCCGACCCCGTCGCCGTGGACCTGACCGCCCGCCAGCGCCGCATCCTGGAGTTCATCCGGGACTGGGTGGAGCGTTACGGATACCCGCCGAGCGTGCGGGAGATCGGCGAGGCGGTGGGCCTGGTCTCCCCGTCGAGCGTCGCCTACCAGCTCAAGGAGCTGGAGCGGAAGGGTTTCCTGCGGCGCGACCCCAACCGGCCCCGCGCCGTCGACGTCCGCCCCCCGAGCGACCTGATCGACGACGAGACGATGCGGGCCCAGCGTCCGACGCCCGCCTACGTGCCGATGCTCGGGCGGATCGCCGCCGGTGGCCCGATCCTCGCCGAGCAGGCCGTCGAAGACGTCTTCCCGCTCCCGCGTGAGCTGGTCGGCGAGGGCGATGTCTTCATGCTGCAGGTAAAGGGCGACTCGATGCTGGAGGCGGCGATCTGCGACCGCGACTGGGTCGTCGTGCGCCAACAGCCGACCGCCGACTCGGGCGACATCGTCGCGGCGATGCTCGATGGTGAGGCGACGGTGAAGACGTACCGCCGACGCGACGGGCATGTCTGGCTGATGCCCGCCAACCCGGCCTTCGACCCGATCGCGGGCGACGACGCGACCATCATGGGCCGGGTTGTCGCGGTGCTCCGCCGCATCTGAGCGGCGCGATCTCCCTGTCTAGCCGCCCCCGCTGGTCCCGACGTGGACGAGCGGGGGCACTTTTTTGATCCGGTCAGCGGTAGCCGTCGCCGTTGTCCGGGTAGCCGCCGCGCCGCCCCGGCGGCTGCTGCCCGTACGTCCCGGCGCGATTGCCGTCGTAGTCGTCCTCGTCGCCACGGCCATGGGGGGGATAGCCAGCACCGCGACCGCCACGACGGTGGTCCTCGTCGGGACGATCGTCGCGGCCGTAGCCCCCGCTCACCGGCTCCGCGCCGTAGCCGCCGGCAGCGGGGCCCGGCCGGCGACCGGACGGAGCGGCGCCGTAGACGCCCCCGGACCTCGCCGGGCCAGCGCCGTTGAGCGCTCCCGCGCCAGCGCCGTTGGGTGCGGCAGCGCCGCCGTAGACGCCGCCGCCGGGCCTGGGCGCCGCAGCAGCACCGCCGTAGACCCCACCACCGGGCCTGGGTGCCGCGGCGGCGCCACCGTAGACCCCGGCGGCCGGGTTGACCGGCTTCGCGCCGCCTCCGTACACGCCGGCGGAGGGACGGGGTCGCTGGCCCGCCGGCTCGAATGCGTCCGCGTCCGGCCCCGGCTCACGACTGCCCTGCTGCCCCGGGGCACGCACAGCCGCGACCCCGGCGCTCGGAGCGCTGCGTGCGCCCTTGCCGCCACTGTCGCCGTCAGCGCCCGCCGGATCCTTGCGCGGGGTACGCCGCGCTCTGACGATCCCGAAGATGCCGACCCCGACCAGGATGGCGCCGATGACGCCGACCGCGCCGACCAGGTAGTTGATGTCCTGGAGCGTGAGTTTGTCCGTCCACGACTGGCCGTCGGCCTTCCCGGCCGCGGCGTCCGCGGCCGGCTGGGCGAGAGTTGTCGCGGGGGTATAGCTCTGGATGACGACCTGGGAGTCCTCGCTTTGGGACCCGAGGTCGGAGACGGTGACGAACGTCTTGCCGTCCGGCGTGTAGGCGATCGCCTCGCCGAACTCGTCGCCCAGCGCGGTGACCCGCGGCTTGCCCGTGGTCAGCGCCTTGACGATGTCACCGCCGGCGACGTCCCACTCGAAGGCGTCGGCGTACGTGCGCAGCGCGACCCGCGCCCCGTCGGGCGAGCGCGCCGCGCCCGTCACGGTGAGGCGGCCGGCCGCGCCGAGGAGGACGGTTGTGCTGGTCTTCGGGAGTGTGATCTCGCCGACCTGCTGCAACGGCACCGGCGTCTCGTTGTTCTTCTTCAGCGGTGCGGACGGGCGGAAGATCTCCGCCTTGCCGCCGGTCTTCGTGATGATGATCGGCGAGCCGTCGTCGGCGATGAGCAGCGCCTCGGCGTCGTGCGGCTTGTTCTGCGGATAGCTGACCCGGTGCAGGACCGGCTTCGTGGAGCCGTCCACCGGCATGCTCCAGAGCGCCACCCTGGTCCGCCGCTCGGTGGCCGTGGCGTTGTCGCCGATGTCGCCGATCCAGACCGTCTTGCCGTCGGGCGAGAGAGCGAGATCCTCGGGGTCGCGCGGCTCGGTCGGGAACGACACGGTGTCGACGACCCTGCACGTTTTGTCGAGGAAGAAGACCGGTTTTTTTCCGGGATCGTCCGTGCTGTCGTTGATCACGATGTAGCCCTTGGCCGTCGCGATCATCCCGGAAAGCTCACGTAGCCGCTGGTCCTTGGCCGTGCAGGCCTTCTTGCCCACGGCGACCTGGCCACCGGCCCCGGACGGTGCCGGCGCCGGTGCGGCACGGGCCGGGCCGCCGCCCACGATCAGGGCGACCAGGCCGAGGGCAACCATGGTCGGGGACAGAACACGCCGCATCCGATCAGTGTCGCATGCTCGGCGCGTCTGCCGCGGAACGCCGTGATCAATCACTCAGCGTGATCGACTCACGGCCTTTCGGTGATCCCGTGGCGCGCGAGCTCGGCGGCCAGCCCTTCGTCGACCCGTACGTGCAGCTGCGTGCCCACCTCGGTGTGCGTGCTGCGCAGCACCTCGCCGCGGCGGTGCACCTCGGAAACGAGATCACCCCGGTCGTACGGCAGGGTCACCCGCACCTCGACGGCCGGCCGCGGCAGCCGCGCCTCGATCGCCGAGCGCAGACCGTCGAGCCCTCGATCGGCCCAGGCCGAGACGAAGATCGCTTCCGGCCAGATCCGCTTGAGCCGAAGCAGCGTCTCCTCGTCGGCCGCGTCGATCTTGTTGACCACCAGCAGCTCCGGCAGCCGGTCGGCGCCGACCTCGGCGAGCACCTCACGCACCGCGCGAACCTGCTCCTCCGGATCGGCGTGGGCGCCGTCGACCACGTGCACGACCACGTCGGCGTCGGCCACCTCCTCCAGCGTCGAGCGGAACGCCTCGACGATCTGGTGGGGCAGGTGCCGGACGAAGCCGACCGTGTCCGACAGGGTGTAGACCCGGCCGTCGGCGGCGTGCGCCCGACGGGTGGTCGGGTCGAGGGTGGCGAAGAGCGCGTCCTTGACCAGCACGCCGGCGCCGGTCAACCGGTTGAGCAGGCTGGACTTGCCGGCGTTGGTGTACCCGGCGATCGCGACGGCCGGCACGGCGTTGCGGGCCCGGCGTGAACGCTTGGTCTGGCGCACGGTGCGCATGCCCTTGATCTCGCGGCGCAACCGGGAGATCCGGGTGCGGATCCGCCGCCGATCGGTCTCCAGCTTGGTCTCACCGGGACCACGCAGACCCACCCCGCCGCCCGCGCCACCGACGCGGGCACTACCGCCGGCCTGGCGGGAGAGCGCCTCACCCCAACCGCGCAGTCGCGGCACGAGGTATTCCAGCTGGGCGAGCTCGACCTGCGCCTTACCTTCCTTGCTCTTCGCGTGCTGGGCGAAGATGTCGAGGATCAGGGCGGTCCGGTCGATGACCTTGACGTTGACGGCCTGCTCCAGGTTGCGCAGTTGCGACGGGGAGAGCTCACCGTCGCAAATCACCGTGTCCGCACCGCTGGAGAGGACCACGTCGCTCAACTCCTGGACCTTGCCCCGCCCGATGTAGGTGGAGGGATCCGGCCGGCCGCGACGCTGGATCAGCCCTTCGAGCACCTGCGACCCGGCCGTCTCGGCGAGCGCGGCGAGCTCGGTCATCGAGTTCTCCGCGTCGGTGACGCTGCCGTCCCAGACGCCGACGAGAACGACCCGCTCGAGCCGCAGTTGCCGGTATTCGACCTCGGTGACGTCGGTCAGCTCCGTGGAGAGCCCCGCGACCCGCCGGAGCGAGTTGCGGTCCTGCAGTTCGAGCTCGCCCATGGTGGCTTCGACCTCGTCAACGCGATCCGGGAAACTGATCGGCGAGTCGTTGGTCCGATTTGTATGCAAAAGCTTCCTCCTCCGACTTCGATCGTGACACGCCCGGCCGTTCGGCGCATCCACAAATCGTGGTCAGCGACACGCCGGGATGAGGTGACTCACCGGTAACCGGGGCGCGGACGTCGCCGCGGACGGACGCGTAAGAATTGCCAGGCAGCGGCCGAGCGGCCGCGGCCACCACAACCGGAGGGACCCCGTGGCGACCACCCGCCTGCCGAGCGCCGGATTCTCGATCACCGTTCGGATCAGCATCACCGCCGACGCGTCCGCGATCGGGCGGCTGACCACCTGCGTCGGCGAGGCCGGCGCCATCGTCACGGCCCTGGACGTGGTCGACTCCGACCCGGTCAGCGTGATCGTCGACCTCACCTGCGACACCGCCGACTCCGGCCACGCCGACCAGGTCGTCAAGGCGCTCGAGGCCCTCGACGGCGTCGAGGTGCGCAAGGTGTCCGACCGGACGTTCCTGCTGCACCTCGGCGGCAAGATCGAGGTCAACTCGAAGGTCGCGCTGCGTACCCGCGACGAACTGTCCCGGGCGTACACCCCGGGCGTGGCCCGGGTCTGCCTCGCCATCGCGGAGAACCCCGCCGACGCCCGGCGACTGACCATCAAGCGCAACACCGTCGCGGTGGTCACCGACGGCTCCGCCGTGCTCGGCCTGGGCAACATCGGCCCCGCCGCCGCCCTGCCCGTCATGGAGGGGAAGGCCGCGCTGTTCAAGCGCTTCGGCGGGGTGGACGCCTGGCCCGTCGTGCTGGACACGCAGGACCCGGACGAGATCGTCGCGATCGTCAAGGCGATCGCCCCCGCGTACGGGGGAATCAACCTGGAGGACATCGCCGCGCCGCGCTGCTTCGAGATCGAGGCGCGGCTCCGCGACGCGCTGGACATCCCGGTCTTCCACGACGACCAGCACGGCACGGCGATCTGCGTGCTCGCCGCCCTGACGAACGCGCTGCGCGTCGTGGGCAAGCGCCTCGAGGACGTCCGGGTCGTCGTCTCCGGCGCCGGCGCCGCCGGCACCGCGATCATGAAGCTGCTGCTGCGGCAGGGCGTGGGCGACATCATCGCGTACGACCGGCCCGGCGCCCTGCACCGCGGCCTCCCCGACCTCAACCCCGACTGGCGGTGGCTGGCCGAGCACACCAACAAGGGCGAGTACGCCGGCGACCTGCGCGGCGCGGTGCGCGGCGCGGACGTCTTCATCGGGGTGAGCGCCCCCAACCTGCTCACCGGGGACGACATCGCGACGATGGGCGAGAAGTCGATCGTCTTCGCGCTCGCCAACCCCGACCCCGAGGTCGATCCGCGCGAGGCGCGCAAGCACGCCGCCGTCGTCGCCACCGGCCGCTCCGACCAGCCGAACCAGATCAACAACGTGCTCGCCTTCCCCGGCGTGTTCCGCGGCATGCTCGACGCGCACGCGGAGGAGTTCACCGAGGAGATGGCGCTCGCGGCGGCCCGGGCCATCGCCGACGTCGTCGGCCAGGAAAAGATCAACCCGACCGTCATCGTGCCGAGCGTCTTCGACCCCCGGGTGGCTCCGGCGGTCGCCGCCGCCGTGCGCGCCGCCGCCCAGACCTCCGCCGCGCAGGCGCCGGTGAGCGCTTCGGTCGCCGACGAGCCCGCCATGGCCGTCGAGGAGTCCGCGGCGCTGCTGGCCCTGGGCGAGCAGACGCTGCGCACCGACTCCTGACCTCCGCCCGTCGATCAAGGACTTACCCGTCGATCAAGGACGTATTCACACGATTGAAGATCGTTGCACGCGAATACGTCCTTGATCGACGCGGAGGTCCTTGATCGGCGCGCAGGTCAGTGATTGGCGCAGACGCGTCAGTGGGACTGCAGCGTGGCGATGTCGACCTCGCCGTACGCCACCAGCACGGCCGGACCGGCGAGCCAACAGCTCTCGGCGTCGAGGGTGACGGTCAGCCGCCCACCGGGCACGTCGACCGCCACCACTCCCCCGTCGAGGCCGGCGTCGCGGAGCGCGACCGCCGCCACCGCGCATGTCCCGGTGCCACAGGAGAGCGTCTCCGCCGACCCGCGCTCGTAGACCCGCATCCGCACGTGCAGGTCGACGCCGTCGACCGCGTCGGCCGGTGCGACGAACTCGACGTTGACGCCGGCCGGGAAGAGCGTCGGGTCGAATCCGGGCGAGCGGGTCAGATCCAGGCCGTCCAGGTCGAGGCCGGCCGGCAGGGCGCACACCAGATGCGGGTTGCCGCAGTCGACCGCCACGCCGGGGATCGTCAGACCGCCGATGGTCGCGGTGCTCGTGTCGTACACCCGAAGTTTGCCCATGTCGACGGAGATGGACTCCGGCCCGACCAGCGCGCGCACGACGCCGGCCCGGGTGGCGACCGGCAACCCTTCAGCCGTCCCGCGCACCCCGATCGAGTCCAGGTAGCGGGTGAAGACCCGCACCCCGTTGCCGCACATCTCGGCGAACGACCCGTCGGCGTTCCAGTAGTCCATGAACCACTCGGCCTCGCCCGCGTAACCGGTCGCGTCGGGATGGTCCGCCGCCCGGACGACCCGCAGCACGCCGTCCGCGCCGATCCCGCGCCGCCGGTCGCAGAGCGCCGCCACGAGCGACGGGGTCAGCGGGAGCTCACCCGCCGGGTCGGGCAGGATCACGAAGTCGTTGCCGGTGCCATGGCCTTTGATGAACTGCACGTCACCCATCATTCCCGAGTGCCGGCGCAGGCCCGCAGGGCGGCCCCGACGAAGTCGGTGGCGGCGGAGTCGAGCCAGACGATGCGGGGGTCGCGGCGGAACCAGGAGCGCTGGCGGCGGACGAACCGGCGGGTGGCGCGGACGGTCTCGGCGCGTGCCTCCTCCTCCGACCAACTTCCGTCGAGACAGCGGAGCACCTGCTGGTAGCCGAGGGCGCGGCTGGCCGTACGCCCCTCGCGCAGCCCCGCTCCGGTCAGCTCCCGCACCTCCGCGACCAGCCCCGCCGCCCACATCCGGTCGACCCGGGTCGCGATCCGCTCGTCGAGGAGGTCGGTGGCGAGGTCGACGCCGATCTGCACCGCGTCGTAGTACGGCCGGGGAGCCGGCAGCGAGGCGGCGAAGGGCGCGCCGGTCAGCTCGATCACTTCGAGGGCACGGACGATGCGCCGCCCGTTACCGGGCAGGATGCTCGCCGCGGCGGCCGGGTCGGCCTCGCGGAGCCGGGCGTGCAGCGGCGCCGGACCGACCGCCGCGAGTTCGGCCTCCAGCCGGGCCCGCAGCACCGGATCGGTGCCGGGGAACTCGAACTCCTCCAGCACCGCCCGGACGTAGAGACCGGAGCCGCCGACCAGCAGCGGCACCCGGCCACGGGCCCGAATGCCGTCGATCGCGGCGCGCGCCAGCCGCTGGTACTCCGCCACGCTGGCCGGTTCGGTCACCGGCCAGATGTCGAGCAGGTGGTGCGGCACCCCTTCGCGCTCGTCCGGGGTCAGCTTCGCCGTGCCGATGTCCATCCCCTGGTAGAGCTGCATCGAGTCGGCGTTCACCACCTCGCCGTCGAGGGCGTGCGCGAGCGCGATGCTCAGCGCCGACTTGCCGGCGGCGGTCGGGCCGACGACCGCGATGACCGTCACTGTGCCTGCCTTCCGTTCGCGACTGCGGGGCTCGCAAGCTCACTCCTCGCGCTCTCCGGGATCCTGCTCCAGCTCGCGACGAAGTAGGCCACCCCGTAGGGCGCGGCGTGATAGGAGAGCGCGCCGCGCCACTCGCCGCCGGCCGCCTCCGCCGCGCCGGCGAGCACCTGCCACGGCGCGCGGCCGGCCACCATCAGCTCCGCCGAGAGACGGAGGTCCAGGTCGCGCAGGGCGGCGGCGTCCGCGCAGGCGAGGGCTGCGGCAACCCCGTCGTCGTACGGCTGCGCGCGCGGGTCGTCGTACCCCGGTGATTTTTCTCCGCGGCAGGCGGACCCGTCACCCATCACGAGCAGCGCCCAGGGCTCGTCGGCGTCGAGCTGCCGACCGAATTCGGCGCAGTCCGCGGGCGCTGCGTCGCGGCGAACCGTCGCCATCCGGTAGGTGACCGGCTGGGCGGGTGTGAATCCGCGCCCCACCAGCCAGGCGCCGATGGTCAGGCTGAGCGGGAGCGGCTCGGTCGGCGGGCCCGCCGACGGCGGCCCGAGGTGCACGTCGAGCGGCAGTCCCCACGGGCGGAGGGAGCCGCGGAAGGGAAACGTGTATTCGTGCTCGCGCTCGTCGACGCCGATCACGACGAGGGTGCGGGCGCGGGAGTCGGCCAGCCGCGCCAGCGCGGCGTCACAGGCGGCTCGAAGCTCGTCGAACTCGGCGGCGGCGCCGGCCGCGAGCTCCGGCACGATCATGGGCGGATGCGGGCAGACTGCGGCGGCGACCAGAGGCACGGCCCCACGGTAGCCGGCAGGGGACTTTACACCCGCTGCCACCTCAGGTCCCGCGTCCCAAGGACACCGTATGGTCACGGTCGGCGATAGGCGCTCGACGCGGACCGGGTGGGACCTGTGACAATGCCGGGAGAAACTTCTGCGCTGTGGCGGCGCTCGCCGGGGGACCCCCGTCCGGCGGCGCCGGGAGAACGAGGATGAGCACATGAGCGACTGGACAGCCTTCGGGCGGGTCGACGCGGACGGCACGGTCTACGTCAAGACGGCCGAGGGCGAGCGCGTGGTCGGTTCCTGGCAGGCAGGGGCGCCGGAGGAGGGCTTGGCGCACTTCGCCCGCCGCTTCGCCGACCTGGTCACCGAGGTCAACCTCACCGAGGCGCGCCTCAACTCCGGCGCGGCGGACGCGGCGCACTCGCTGTCGACCATCCGCCGGCTGCGGTCGTCACTGGCCGAGGCGCACGTGGTCGGCGACATCGACATGCTCGCCGCGCGGCTCGACAAGCTCACCGCCGTGGCCGAGGAGAAGGCCGGCGAGGCCAAGGCGGCCAAGGAGGCCGCCCGCACCGAGGCCCTGGCGCGCAAGACGGCGCTGGTCGAGGAGGCCGAGAAGCTGGCGGCCGAGTCGACCGGCTGGAAGACCGCGGGCGACCGGCTGAAAGAGATCCTCGACGAGTGGAAGACCATCCGCGGAGTCGAGAAGAAGGCCGACGGTGAGCTGTGGAAGCGGTTCGCCGCCGCCCGCGACGGCTTCACCCGCCGGCGCGGTGCCCACTTCGCGACTCTCGACGCGCAGCGCAAGCAGGCCCAGGGCGCCAAGGAGGACCTGGTCAAGGAGGCCGAGGCGCTGGCCGACTCGACCGACTGGGCGGCCACGGCCAACCGGCTCAAGGACCTGATGGGCGAGTGGAAGGTCGCGCCGCGCGCCTCCAAGGAGGCCGAGCAGAAGCTCTGGGAACGGTTCCGCGCCGCCCAGGACGCGTTCTTCTCCCGGCGCAGCGAGGTCTTCTCGGCGCGGGACGCCGAACAGAAGGGCAACCTGGACCGCAAGCAGGCGCTGCTCGCCGAGGCGGAGGCGCTCGACGTCGACACCGACCCGCGGGGCGCGCAGGCGAAGTTCCGCGAGATCCAGGGGCAGTGGCACGACGCGGGTCGGGTGCCCCGGGAGGCGGCGACCACCCTCGACCGGCGGTTCCGCGCGGTGGAAGAGAAGCTGCGTCAGGCGATGGACTCCGCCTGGCGGCGCACCGAGCCCTCCGCCAACCCGCTCCTCGTGCAGATGCGCGAGCAGGTCGCCGAGGCCGAACAGCGGCTGGCACGGGCGCAGGCGGCCGGCGACGCCAAGCGGATCCGCGAGGCCGAGCAGGCACTCGCTTCCAAGCGGCAGTTCCTGCAGCTCGCCGAGCAGGCCAGCTAGCTGGCACGACAGATTGGGCCCCTGCTCCGCGTGGAGCAGGGGCCCTTGTCGTCGTGGTCGCGTCAGTCGCAGCCGCAGGCCGACGCGGGCGCGGCCGGCGGCGCGCCGAGCGTGGGCAGCCCGAGCAGCACCCCGGGCGTACGCGGAGCGACTCCCGCCTCGTAGGCGTCGCCGGCGCGCGTCCGGCGGTGCGAGACCGGCTCGTCGTCGGCGTTGAGGTGGTGCGGGGCGGCGTAGGTGACGGTGGCGTGCACGATGTCGCCCGGCCGGACCTCTCCGTCGTAGGATCCGGCGTCGAAGTGGACCAGCCGTCCGTCGCGGGCACGCCCCGACATCCGGCCGGTGCGCTGGTCCTTGCGCCCCTCCCCGAGGGCGACCAGCACCTCCACGGTCTCCCCGACGAGCTTCTTGTTCTCCGCCCAGCTGATCTCCTCGACCGTGGCGATCAGCCGCTCGTACCGCTCCTGCACGACCTGCTTGGGAAGCTGGCCGTCCATCGTGGCGGCCGGCGTGCCGGGGCGCTTGGAGTACTGGAAGGTGAACGCGGAGGAGAAGCGCGCCTCCCGCACGACGTCGAGGGTGCGGACGAAGTCCGCCTCCGTCTCGCCGGGGAAGCCGACGATGATGTCGGTGGTGATCGCGGCGTCCGGCATGGCGGCCCGGACCTTCTCGATGATCCCGAGGTAGCGGTCGGCGCGGTAGGAGCGGCGCATCGCCCGCAGCACGTCGTCGGAGCCGGACTGCAGCGGCATGTGCAGCGAGTGGCAGACGTTGGGGGTCTCGGCCATCGCGGCGATCACGTCCTCGGTGAAGTCCCTGGGGTGCGGGCTGGTGAAGCGGACCCGTTCCAGCCCCTCCACGTCACCGCACGCGCGCAGCAGCTTGCCGAACGCCAGCCGGTCGCCGAACTCGACGCCGTACGAGTTGACGTTCTGCCCGAGCAGCGTCACCTCCAGGACGCCCTCGGCGACCAGCGCGCGCACCTCGGCGAGAATGTCGCCCGGACGGCGGTCCTTCTCCGTGCCGCGCAGCGACGGCACGATGCAGAAGGTGCAGGTGTTGTTGCAGCCGACCGAGATCGACACCCAGCCGGCGTACGTCGACTCGCGGCGGGTCGGCAGCGTCGACGGGAAGACCTCCAGCGATTCGAGGATCTCCACCTCGGCGGCGGCGTTGTGCCGGGCGCGTTCCAGCAGTGCCGGCAGCGACCCGATGTTGTGGGTGCCGAAGACCACGTCCACCCAGGGCGCCTTGCGGACGATCTCGCCGCGGTCCTTCTGGGCCAGGCAGCCGCCGACCGCGATCTGCATGCCCGGGTGCTTGTCCTTCACCGGCCGCAGGTGCCCGAGGTTGCCGTAGAGGCGGTTGTCGGCGTTCTCGCGTACGGCGCAGGTGTTGAAGACCACCACGTCCGGATCATCGGAGGTGGCCGCGCGTACGTAGCCCGCCTGCTCCAGCAGGCCGGAGATCCGCTCGGAGTCGTGCACGTTCATCTGGCAGCCGTAGGTGCGCACCTGGTAGGTGCGGGACAGGCTGCTCTCGGCTGCGGTAGTCATGATTGTCACCAGAGTATCCGGGCCATCCCGAGGAGCTGGAGGAGCCATGTGCCGCAGCATCATGACGTTGCGCGAGCCGTACGTCGACAGTGTCACGCCGGAGCAGATCGAGGCCGCCGCGTTGCAGTATGTGCGGAAGATCTCCGGCTTCCGCGCCCCGGCCGCCCATAACGCCGAGGCGTTCCAGACGGCCGTGGCCGCCGTCGCCGACGCGACCCGGACCCTGCTCGACCAGCTTGTCGTGCGGGGTGGACGTCAGGCGGCGGCCGGCGCCGGGACGACCGAGTCGGGCGCCCAGCGCGACTGAGCGCACTGCTCCCATTCCCGGCACCACGGGTCGGAAGCGGTGCAGAGGCGCAGGTTGCTCAACACCTCGCCGTCGTCGGTGTCCTCGACGTCGAGATGCACCGGCCGGACGGTGCCGTCCGGGTTGACCAGGAGGAATCGTCCCGGATTGACGGTGTCGTCCGGTACGAGGCAGCGCTCGCCGATCTGGCCGGCGAAGGCGGCGACCACCATCGTCTCGGCGGGTTGAACGGGGGCCCGGTAGCAGTCGACCGAGGTCGGGAAGTCACCCGGCCGCTGCCACACGTCGCAGAACACGGCCTCGGACGGGAGGAGGTCCGGGTCGGCGCCCGAGAGGGGCAGCACGGGACGGCCGAGCACCGCCACCAAGGCCCGGTGGACCTCCGTCTCGGTGACGGGCACCTCGATCGTCCAGTTCCACAGGGCCGCGGGGGCGGTGAATGTCGGCATACAACCCATGGTGACCGGCTCGCGGGCCGCACGAGGCGTGTGTTACCTCTCCGTGACCATCAGAGTTGCAATCTCGTATCACCGCCCGCCTAAAGTGGCGGAGCAGATGCGAGACGACCTCGACCAATTCGCACGACAGGGACGGTGGATGACGGTGACGACGGGTGGGCCGCTCATCGTGCTCGACGGGGTCAACAAGTGGTTCGGCCCGTTGCACGTGCTGAAAGACGTTGATCTTTCCATCGAGCGGGGCGAGGTCGTGGTCGTGATCGGTCCCTCCGGGTCCGGCAAGTCCACCCTCTGCCGGGCGATCAACCGCTTGGAGCCGATCAACTCCGGCACGATCGTGTTCGACGGCCAGCCGCTGCCGGCCGAGGGGCGGGCGCTGGCGCGCCTGCGCAGCGAGGTCGGGATGGTGTTCCAGTCCTTCAACCTCTTCGCGCACAAGTCGATCCTCGAGAACGTGACGATCGGGCCCGTCAAGGTCCGCAAAGAGAAGCCGGCGGTGGTCCGGGAGCGGGCGATGCAGCTGCTCGACCGGGTCGGAATCGCCAGCCAGGCGGAGAAGTACCCCGCGCAGCTCTCCGGCGGCCAGCAGCAGCGCGCCGCGATCGCGCGGGCCCTGGCCATGCAGCCGAAGGCGATGCTCTTCGACGAGCCGACCAGCGCGCTCGACCCGGAGATGGTCGGCGAGGTGCTCGACGTGATGACGTCGCTGGCCCGCGAGGGCATGACGATGGTCGTGGTGACGCACGAGATGGGCTTCGCCCGACACGCCGCCAATCGCGTCATCTTCATGGCCGACGGCCAACTGATCGAAGATGCTCCCCCGACGGAGTTCTTCGAAAACCCGCGCAGCGACCGGGCCAAGGACTTCCTGTCGAAGATCCTGACGCACTAGCACCGGGCGTCCCCCAGGAGCACGCCGCCGTCGCGGCGCCTCCATCGATGAAGGAGATACACATGCGGATCACACGCGTGGCCGCCGCCACCCTGATGGCGACGCTCGCCCTGACCGCCGCCGCCTGCGGCAAGGAGGGCACGCCGGCCCCCAGCGACGCCGGCAACGGTTCCGGCGCGGCGAACGGCGACACCTGCCAGAGTTCGGGTGCCACGTTCACGCCGGCGAGCAGCGTCGACCTGACCGGCAGCCCGACCTACGACAAGATCAAGAGCGCCGGCAAGGTCGTCATCGGCGTGAAGTTCGACCAGCCGAACCTGGGCTACAAGGACGCCCAGGGCAAGCGGTGCGGCTTCGACATCGAGATCGCGCAGCTCATCGCCAGCAAGCTCGGCGTCGACCCGGCGAAGATCGAGTACAAGGAGATCCCGTCCGCCAACCGCGAGACGGCGATCAAGGGCGGCGAGATCAACTACTACGTCGGCACCTACTCGATCACCGACAAGCGTAAGAACGACATCTCCTTCGCCGGCCCGTACTTCGTCGCCGGTCAGGACCTGCTGGTCCGCAAGGACGAGTCGGCGATCACCGGCAAGGAGACCCTCAAGGGCAAGAAGGTCTGCTCCGCGAAGGGCTCCACCCCGATCCAGCGGGTGCGCGACGAGGGCCTGACCGAGGCGAACAACATCGTCGAGTTCGCCACCTACTCGGAGTGCGTGTCGCAGCTGCTCGACAAGAAGGTCGACGCCGTCACCACCGACGACGCGATCCTCAAGGGCTACGCCGCGCAGAACAGCACCGACCTGAAGGTCGTCGGCAAGCCGTTCAGCACCGAGAAGTACGGCATCGGCCTGCCCAAGGACGACAAGGCGCTGCGTGACTACGTCAACGCGCAGCTCGCCGCGTCGTTCGCCGACGGCACCTGGCAGAAGATCTACGACGGCACGCTGGGCAAGTCGGGGTCGCCGGCCTCGCCGCCGGCGCTCGAGCGGTACTGATCGAGCGGTGACCTGATCGCGTGCGCCGGGCAGGAACACCCCCGCCCGGCGCACGCGGCGAGAAGTGAGAGCGAGGAATGGCCGAGTTCTTTCGAGTACTGACGGACAACTGGAGCCTCTATGTCGAGGGGTTCACCAACACCGTCAAGCTCTTCCTGGTCGCCGCCGTCGGCAGCCTCGTCCTCGGCACGCTGCTCGGGGCGATGCGGGTCTCACCGGTGCCGACGATGCGCGCCTTCGGCGCGACCTACGTCAACGTGGTGCGCAACACCCCGCTCACGCTGGTGTTCGCCTTCCTCGTCTTCGCGGTCCCGAAGCTCGATGTCAATATCGACTACCTTCCGGCCGCGTTCCTCGCGTTGACCATCTACACCTCGGCGTTCGTCTGCGAGGTGGTCCGGTCCGGCATCAACACCGTCGCGACCGGCCAGGCCGAGGCGGCCCGCGCGCTGGGCATGACGTTCCTGCAGGTTCTCGGCTCGATCGTGCTGCCCCAGGCGCTGCGCGCGATGGTGCCGCCGATGATGAGCGTGTTCATCGCGATGCTGAAGAACACCACGATCGCTGCCGGCTTCTCCGTGCTGGAGGCGGGTGCCATCCCGGCGTACATGTCCGAACGGGGCGAGCCGCAGTTCGCGGTGCTGCTCTGGATCACGATCGGCTTCCTCATCCTGATTCTTCCGCTGGTCGGTCTGCAGCGGTTCCTGGAGCGCAAGTTGGCGGTGGCACGGTGAGCGCGAGGAGTGAGCTTGCGAGCCCCGCAGCGCGAACGAAGGGCAACGCGGTGAGCGCGAGGAGTGAGCTTGCGAGCCCCGCAGCGCGAGCGAAGGGCAACGCGGTGAGCGCGAGGAGTGAGCTTGCGAGCCCCGCAGCGCGAACGAAGGGCAACGCGGTGAGCGCGAGGAGTGAGCGCAGGGAGTCCCGCGGTCGCGAACGGAAGGCAGCCCAGTGACTCAGGCGTCAGTCCTCTACGACCTGCCCGGCCCCCGGGCGCGCCGGCGCAACGCGATCATCGGGGTCGTCTCGATCGCCGCGATCGTCGGGCTCATCGCGTGGGCAATCTACCGACTCTGGCAGACCGGCCAGTTCGAGGCCCGCAAGTGGGAGCAGTTCCAGTACGCGGCGATCCAGCGTGAGCTGCTCGCCGGCTACCTGGCCACGCTGAAGGCGGCCGGCATCGCGACGGTGCTCGCGCTGCTCTTCGGCGCGCTCTTCGCCGCGGCGCGGCTCAGCGACCGGTGGATCGTGCGGGCCCCGGCCACCTTCGTGGTCGAGCTCTTCCGGGCCATCCCGCTGCTGATCCTGATCTTCTTCGGCTACTACGTGCCGCTGCAGTACGGCTGGTCGATCGACAAGCTGTGGGCGCTGGTCATCGGTCTCACCCTCTACAACGGCTCGGTGCTGGCCGAGATCATCCGCGCCGGCATCGACGCGGTGCCGCGCGGCCAGTCCGAGGGCGCGTACGCGATCGGCATGCGGAAGAACCAGGTGATCCGGCTCATCCTGCTGCCCCAGGCGGTGCGCGCGATGCTGCCGGCGATCGTGAGCCAGCTGGTGGTACTGCTCAAGGACACCGCGCTCGGCTTCATCATCACCTATCCGGAACTGCTCTTCGTCGGCAAACAGATCGGCGGCCGCCTGGCGTTCGGGCTGCCGTACGTGCCGACGTACCTGATCGTCGCCGTCATCTACATCGCCACCTGCGGCCTGCTCTCGGTGGTCGCCTGGTGGCTGCAGAAGCGGATGGGTCGGGCCCGCAAGACCTCGGCCGCGGTGCTGCCGACGAACGATTTCGGCGACGCCGGCCGCAGCGCGATCTGACCCCGCGCCGCCCAACCAGCGGCACCAGCCTGATCAAGGGATCCGCAGCACGACACACCCGTGTCCGTGCCGCGGATCCCTTGACCGTTTGACGGGTGTCGCGGGCGCGGGCTCAGCGGGCGATCTCGGTGACCCGGGATTCGCGGACCACCGTCACCCGGATCTGGCCGGGGTAGGTCAGCTCCTCCTCGATCTGCTTGGCCACGTCACGCGCCAGCACCGCCGCACCGATGTCGTCGACGTCGTCGGGCTTGACCATCACCCGGATCTCGCGCCCGGCCTGCATGGCGAAGACCTTCTCCACGCCGGACTTGCCGCCGGCGATCTCCTCGATGCGCTCCAGCCGCTTCACGTACGCCTCGAGGCTCTCCCGGCGGGCGCCCGGCCGGCCGCCCGAACAGGCGTCCGACGCCTGGGTGAGCACGGCTTCGATCGTCTGCGGTGCGACCTCGTTGTGATGCGCTTCGATCGCGTGCACGACATCCTCGGACTCGCCGTATTTGCGGGCCAGGTCCGCGCCGATCAGCGCGTGGCTCCCCTCCACCTCGTGGGTGAGCGCCTTGCCGATGTCGTGCAGGAACGCACAGCGCTTGATCGTCGGGACATCCAGCCGCAGCTCGGCCGCCATCATTCCGGCGATGTGGGCGGTCTCTACGAGGTGTTTGAGCACGTTCTGCCCGTACGAGGTGCGGTAGCGCAGCCGCCCGAGCAGGGTGACCAGCTCGGGGTGGACATCGGTGATCCCGACGTCCACCAGCGCGTCCTCCGCGGCGCGGTAGCAGAGCCGCTCGACCTCGTGTTTGGCCGTCTCGAAGACCTCTTCGATGCGGTGCGGGTGGATCCGCCCGTCCAGTACCAGCTTTTCGAGGGTGAGGCGGCCGATTTCCCGCCGTACCGGGTCGAAGCAGGAGAGGAGCACGGCCTCCGGAGTGTCGTCGATGATCAGGTTGACCCCGGTGACCGACTCGAAGGCGCGGATATTGCGTCCCTCGCGGCCGATGATCCGGCCCTTCATCTCGTCTCCGGGCAGGTGCAGCACGCTGACCACGCTCTCCGCGGTCTGCTCGCTCGCCACCCGCTGGATGGCGTCGACCACGATGTGCCGGGCCCGCTGGTCGGCGGTGTTGCGCGCGTCGGCCTCAATGTCACGGACGAGAAGCGCCGCCTCGCGCTTCGCCTGCGTCTCGATCGCATCGATGAGCTCCGCGCGCGCCGCCTCCGCGGTCAACCCGGCGATCCGCTCCAGCTCACGCTTGCGCCGCTCCTCCGCCTCGGCGATCGCGGCCTCACGCGTGACGAGCGCGTTTTCCCGCTCCGTCAGCGCGGCCGCCGCCGCGGTCAGCCGCCGCTCGCGCGCCGCGAACCGCTCCACTTCTTCGGTGTGCTGCCGCTCCCGCTCGTCCATCCGCTGGGCGCGTCGCTCGACCTCGGCGACCTGCTCCTTCGCGGTGGCGGAGAGCAGCGCGATCTCCCGCTCGCCGCTGCGGCGGGCCGCCGCGCGCACCTGCTCGGCTTCGGACTCGGCCTGCCGGTGGGCCCGTTCGAGGACCGTGTCGGCCTCGGCGCGGGACGCGTCGAGCACGCGGCGGGCCTCGGCGCGGGCGGCGCTCGCCTCCGCCTTGGCCGCTGCCGCGTCGGTGCGGGCCGCCGCGGCGGCCGCCTTCGCCTGCTCGATCGCGGACGAGGCGTCGTCGGCCGCCGTGCGTAGCGCGGCGAGTGACTGCTCCTGTCGGTTCTTGGCCGCGACGAAGGCCGGGTCCTCCTCGGGGGCGGCCGCCGGTCGGGCCGTTCCGATCCGGCGCAGCGCCCGACCACCGAGCACCAGAGCGACCAGTACGAGAGCCGCGAGACCGGCGATCGCGCCGATCAGAGTCCACTCGAGCCCGGTCATGCCGCTGCTCCGCAGCGGCTGAGCCCGGTGATGAACTCTCGACTCTCGGTCATGGCCGCCTCCTCTCCACCGTCTGACGCCGGAGAGTTCTGCCCTCCTGCTGCACACCTTGCGGCTGTTGAGACGCCCGACCGAGGCGGCTGACGGTCTGTCACCGTTGTCGACGCACTCCATTGTCGGCGTACGAGCAGACCGACGGTGCCGGCGGATATGTGATGTCGTTTCCGGGACCGGCCTGTCCGGTAACGACCTATCTGGCCGCTGAGCTGCACCAAACCGTTGCCGTACTGTTACGCGATCTATGTTGTGCGTTTGGCCTGCAGTGGTCGGACACTCTCGTTGTAACGCGAGGCTAGGTCGCGCGGGGCCGTTCGGTCAAGGACCCATGATCCGGCGGTAGTCGGGACGATCGGCATCAGAACACGCATCCCCAGCTCACCCGCCTTAGCGCAATCCTGACGTGTTCTGGAACGCTTCCATGGACCCGCGCACCGGCGGCGCCGCCCGCCCTTGTGGCGCCGTTGTGGGGGCTCATCGGCCAGGAGCCGCGCCGCCGCCTCCACCAACGCGACGTTACCCGGCGCGGCCCCGCCGTCCGGCAACGTTCGCGCGTCTTCCGGCTAGCTCCTGGTCTCGTCGGCGGCGTCGGCCAGCGCGTCGGGGTCGATGTGCTCGGCGAACTCGGCCGCCTCGGCGCTCTGCGCCGCCAGGGCGTCCTTCACCGCCCGGATCGCCAGTCCCGGCGGGTAGCCCTTGCGTGCGAGCATGCCGACCAGCCGGCGAAACACCGCGTCGGGAGCGCCGGTGGCCGTTCTGAGCTTGCGGTCGACCAGGGCGCGCGCCGTCGCCGCCTCGGTGGTCTCGTCGATCTCGTCGAGCGCCTCGACGGCCGTGTCGGCGTCGACGCCCCGCTGCCGCAGCTCGTTGGCGAGCGCCCGGCGGGCGAGGCCGCGACCGTGATGCCGGGTCGCCACCCAGGCCCGCGCGAACGCCGCGTCGTCGATCATGCCGACCTCGTCGTAACGGTCGAGCACCCCTGCGGCGACCTCCTCGGAGATCCCGCGCCGGGCCAGCGCGGTCGCCAGCTCGGCGCGGGTGCGCGGTCGGACCGCGAGCTGACGCAGACAGATCTCCCGCGCCAGCTCCGACTCGTCGCGGGGCTGCTCCGGCCGCGGCTCACGGGCGCCGGAATCGGCCGCCTCGTCGTCCGACTCCGACGGGCGCGATGCCCGTCCGCGTCGGGACGTACCGGCGCGAGCCGGGGCGGCATCCCAGCCCCGCCCCGACCGCGCTCCCCGTCGTCCCGCCATCGATCACACTCCGCGACTCCGCGACCGTCAGAAGTCCACCGGCGGCAGCTCCGGCCCGCCGGCCGCGTCGGTCGCACCCGACCCGACACCGAGCTTCTCGAGGATCTTCTTCTCGATCTCGGCGGCCACGTCGGGGTTTTCCTTCAGGAACTCGCGCGCCTTCTCCTTGCCCTGGCCCAACTGGTCACCGTCGTACGTGTACCAGGCGCCGGACTTGCGGATGATGCTCTGCTCGACACCGACATCGATCAGGGAGCCCTCGCGGGAGATGCCCTTGCCGTACATGATGTCGAACTCGGCCTGCTTGAACGGGGCCGCGACCTTGTTCTTCACGACCTTCACGCGGGTTCGGTTACCGACGACGTCGGTGCCGTCCTTGAGGCTCTCGATGCGGCGCACGTCGAGCCGGACCGAGGCGTAGAACTTCAGCGCCCGACCACCGGTCGTCGTCTCCGGGCTGCCGAACATGACGCCGATCTTCTCGCGCAGCTGGTTGATGAAGATCGCCGTGGTGCCGGTGTTGCTCAGCACACCGGTGATCTTCCGCAGCGCCTGACTCATCAGCCGGGCCTGCAGACCGACGTGACTGTCGCCCATCTCGCCCTCGATCTCGGCGCGCGGCACCAGGGCGGCGACCGAGTCGATGACGATGACGTCGATCGCCCCGGAGCGGATCAGCATGTCCGCGATCTCCAGCGCCTGCTCACCGGTGTCGGGCTGGGAGACCAGCATCGCATCCGTGTCGACGCCGAGCGCCTTGGCGTATTCCGGGTCGAGCGCGTGCTCGGCGTCGATGAACGCCGCGATGCCGCCGGCCCGCTGGGCGCTGGCGACCGCGTGCAGCGCGACAGTCGTCTTACCGCTCGACTCCGGACCGTAGATCTCGACCACCCGGCCACGCGGCAGCCCGCCGACGCCGAGCGCCACGTCGAGCGCGATGGAGCCGGTCGGGATCACCGCGGTCTGCACGACCGGCCGCTCACCCAGCCGCATCACGGAGCCCTTGCCGAACTGCTTGTCAATCTGCGCGAGAGCGAGGTCGAGCGCCTTCTCCCGGTCAGGCCCTGCCGCCATTGCTGCCACCCCTACATTCGCCGACTTCGCGGGCGTCTTCGCTGAACTTCTGCTCACGCGGACACGCTAGGCGCTGGGTCCGACAGAAAACAGCCGCCAGGCCGTGAGCTGTGGACAAGCACCACCGTGTGGACAATAGCCGAACAGGTGTACGACGCAAGAAGCAACACGCCAGAACAGGCGTACGAACGGAGCGCGCCGGCCGGGAGTCAGCGCAACCGGGCCGGCACCCGGTCCGGATAGGCCGCCACCACCGCCCGCCAGACCACCACGGTCTGCTCGCCGGCGGCCAGCGCCTGCTCGATCGTGCGGCCACCGAGCTGCGGCAGCACCTGGTCGGCGGCGATGCTCGCGGCGTATCCAGGCCCGAACGTCTGCTCCAGCCGCGTCCAGAAGTCCGTCAGCCGCACTGCGTCACCCCTCGGTCCCCGTTTCCGCTGCCGACCGGCGCGACGCCGTCGGCAATGGCCGCAACGCTAGCGCCACCAGCGGCACGGTGGCGATCGCGGCGAGCAGGTTGAGCACGGGATATCCGACCAGCAGGACGATAAACCCGCTGACCGCGCCGGCCGCCGCCCCGGCCAGCCCCATCACCAGGTCGGAGAGACCCTGCACTGTGGGACGTATCTCGGCGGGGACCGACTCGGACAGCAACGTCGAGCCCGCAACCATCGTGCCGGACCAGCCGAGGCCGAGCAGGACCAGCCCCAGCGAGAGCCGCGTCACGTCATGACCGGCGGTGCCGGCGACCCCGGACGCGGCGAGGAGCAACGCGACGGCGCCGAGGATGACCGGACGTCGGCCCAGTCGGTCGGTGAGCCAGCCGACCAGCGGCGACAGGGCGTACATGCCGGCGATGTGCAGGCTCAGCACGATGCCGACCACGCGCAGGACGTCGGCATCGCTGTGGGATTCGCCGAGGTGCACCGGGGTCATCGCCATCACCGCGACCATGACCAGATGGCCGACCGCTACGGCGGCGATGCCGAGCCGCGCGGCGGGCCGGGCCGCGACGGCACGCAGCGCCGTCCGCAGAGCGGGTGCGGCGGCGACCGGCGCCGGTCCGGCGCCCGCCGCGGCGTGCCGCGCGGTCAGCAGCGGGTCAGGACGGAGAAAGACCAGGAGTACGCCGCCGGCGAGGAGGAACGCGACGGCGCTGAACACGAACGGGCCGGAGAGCGGCGGTAGCCCGACATCGTGCACGGCGGCGTCGGCGGGCGCGGCGAGATGCGGCGCGGTGACCGCCCCGATCGTGGTCGCCCAGACGACGAGCGAGAGCTGTCGGGCCCGCCGTCGCGGCTCCGCCAGGTCGACGGCGGCGTAGCGGGCCTGCAGGCTGGCCGCGGTGCCACCGCCGAAGAGCAGCATGCCGAGGAAGAGCAGCGGCACCCAGCGGGTGACCGCGGCGGCGACCACGAGCGCGGCGCCGGCCGCCCCGACGGCGTACGCGAGGGCCAGCCCGGGACGCCGACCGCGGACGTTCATCAGCCGGGTGACGGGGACGGCGAGCAGGGCGGCCCCCACGACCCCGGCGCTCTGGGCCAGGCCGGAGATGCCGGTGCCGGCCAGCCGGGCGGCGAGCAGCGCGCCCACGGAGAGGCCGGTGGTGATGCCGATGCCGCCGATGATCTGGGTGGCGACGAGCAACCGGAGGGTACGCCGCTGCACGACTGCGGCAACGTGGCCGTCAGCGCCGACGGGGTCGCGGGTGGGTGCGGCGGTGGACGGGATCATGCGTCTCCTCCGGTGCGACGGCGCGGACTCACCCTCCCCCCGTCGATCAAGGACTCCTCCGTCGATCAAGGACGTATTCACACGCCAGGAGATCGACTCATGCGAATACGTCCTTGATCGACGCACAAGACCGCGCGTGATCGCGCGTGATCGCGCGTGATCGCGCGGCGGCGGGTGTGCGGGTGGCGGTCAGAGGTTGAGGCTGCGGCCGATGATCTCTTTCATGATCTCGGTGGTGCCGCCGTAGATGGTCTGGACGCGACTGTCCAGCCACGCCTTCGCCACCGGGTATTCGAGCATGTAGCCGTAGCCGCCGTGCAGTTGCACGCAGCGGTCCGCGACCTTGTTCTGCAGCTCGGTGGTCCACCATTTGGCCTTCGCCGCGTCGACCACGGAGAGCCGGCCCGCGTCGAACTCGCGCACGCAGTGGTTGACGAAGGTGCGCGCGATGGTGATCTCGGTGTCGAGCTCGGCCAGCAGGAAACGGTTGTGCTGGAACGCACCGATCGGCCGGCCGAACGCCTCCCGCGACCGGGCGTAGTCGAGCGTGATCGCGAGCAGCCGCTCAGCGACGGCGACGGCGGCGACCGCGATGCTGAGCCGCTCGCGGGGCAGGTTGGCCATGAGGTGGTAGAAGCCGTGGTTCTCCGTGCCGAGCAGGTTGTCGGCGGGGACGCGGCAGTCGTCGAAGAAGAGTTCGGCGGTGTCGTTGGCCTTCAGCCCGATCTTCTCCAGCCGCCGACCCCGGGTGAAACCGGCCGTGCCCCGCTCGACGGCGATCAGGCTGACTCCGTGCGACCCCCGGTCCGGCGCGGTCTTCGCCACCACGACCACCAGGTCGGCCATGTCCCCGTTGGTGATGAAGGTCTTCTGCCCATTGAGGACGTACGAGTCGCCGTCCCGGACGGCGGTGGTGCGGACGCCGGCGAGGTCGGAGCCGGCTCCCGGCTCGCTCATCGCGATGGCCGTGACGATGTCGCCGGAGCAGAAGCCGGGTAGCCACCGCTTGCGCTGGTCATCGGTGGTGAGCTCGGTCAGATAGGGGGCGACCACGTCGTTGTGCAGCCCGAATCCGAGCCCGGAGCAGCCGGCCGCGACGACCTCCTCCGCGAGGACCGCGTTGAAGCGGAAGTCGCGCTCCCCTCCCCCGCCGTACTCGGAGTCGACGTCCATGCCGAGCAGCCCGGCCGCGCCCGCCTTGCGCCAGACCTCCCGGTCGACGATGCCCTCGGCCTCCCACCGGCCGTGATGGGGAACGGCTTCGCGGGCGAGGAACGCGCGGCACAGTGCCCGGAACTCATCGTGTACCGGCTCGTAGAGGTGCTGCTCCATGCGGCTCAGTCTGCACTGCCGCACCGGGCTGCCGAAACGGGTCGATCTCAACGAACCGGTAACGGCGTCCGGTGGGTCAAGGGATTGACAGGCATTCATAAGACCGTAACTATGGGGCCGCAGAGAGCGCTCTCACTGACCCTATTCCCCCACGAAAGGCACTTCTTGATGCTCACGAGAAGGACCCTGCTCGGCGGCGCCCTCGCCGTCACGGCCGGCGCACCCCTGGTCGCCTCGGCGTTCCTGTCCCGGGCGGACGCGGCGACCGCCCTGCCCATGACGGTCGTCAACAACACCCGGCGCTTCGCCAACAGCCAGATCTGGATGTACGTCGTCGGCGTGGACCCCACCGGCCGGCAGGGCTACGTGAAGAACGGCGGCGTCTTCAGCCCCTGTCAACTCTCCGACAACGGCCCCGACGGCTTCGCCGACCTGTCGGTCCCGCTCTCCGGCAACGGCGACACCAGCCTGAGCCTGCCCAACATGTCCGGCCGGGTCTACTTCTCCATCGGGCAGAAGCTGAAGTTCAAGGTGGTCAGTGACGGCGCGGGCCGCCCCGCCCTGCAGTACCCCGCCGGCTGGGTCGCCAGCGATCCGAACTACGCCGTCCTGCACGACTGCGTCGAGTTCACGTTCAACGGCGCGGGCATGTTCTGCAACACCACGGCCGTCGACATGTTCAGCATCCCGCTCGCCATCCGACTCGCCGGCAACAGCACGCAGACCACCGGCGCCCTGGTCAGCGGCGGCCGGGACCGGATCTTCGACGCCATCGCCGCGCAGCCCGACTTCGCCCGGCTGGTCGTCGGCGACCGCCTGCGGGTCATCGCCCCCGGTCACGGCATCGACAGCGGCCTCTTCTCACCCACCTACTACGACGGCTACGTCAACGAGGTGTGGGCCCGCTACGCCGGCACCGATCTGCGGGTGACCACCAACGCCGGCGCCTTCACCGGCCGGGTCACCGGCGGGCAGCTCGTCTTCGATCGTGGTGTCGCCCCCGTACGGCGCCCGAGCACCCGGGACGTCTTCTTCTGCGACGGCGCGCTGGCCGCGCCGAACGACGGCATCACCGGCCCGGTCGCGGCGATCCTGGGCGCCGCCTTCAACCGCTCCACCCTGCGCGACCAGCCGACCCAGCCGACGACCGATCCGGCCGGCTTCTACCGCCACCCGGTGAGCAACCACTACGCGAAGGCGCTGCACGACAACACCGTCGACGGCAAGGCGTACGGCTTCGCCTTCGACGACGTGGTCGACTTCGCCTCGTACGTGCAGGATCTGGCACCGACCGCGTTCACCGTGACGCTGACCCCGTTCGGCGCGTAGCCCACGCGAGGTGAGGATCTCGCGCCGGGCGGATGCGGGCGGGCGCGAGATCCCCACTCAGGGGCCGGGGGTCAGGCCGCGAGCAGCCGCCCGGCGACGGTGAGATCGGCGACCAGTCCGTCGTAGGCCGTGTCGCGGTCGTCGGCGCGCAGCACCGCCGATGGATGGATGGTGGCGACCAGTTGCGCCGGCCCGATCGGGAAGTCCTGGGCCCGCTGCGCCGAGTCGGGCCAGGGCAGCGGCACCCCGCGCGACCGGGTCACCCGGAACGACGGGCCGAGCAGCGCCTTCGCCGCCGTCGCCCCGAGCACCACGATCACGTCGGGTCGCAGCAGCGCGAACTCGGCGACCAGCCAGGGGCGGCAGGCGACGATGTGGACGCGGTCGGGGGTCTGGTGGATCCGACGCTTGCCACGCAGCTGGAAGCGGAAGTGCTTCACGCTGTTGGTGAGGTAGACCTGGCCCGGATCGATCCCGGCGTCGCCGACCGCCGTGCGCAGCAGTCGCCCGGCCGGCCCGACGAAGGGCAGCCCCTTCTGGTCCTCCAGGTCACCGGGCTGCTCGCCGACCATCACCACCCGCGCGGTGGCGTCACCCCGGCCGAACACCACCTGCGTGGCGTCGGAGTGCAGCTCGCAGCCCCGGCACCCGGGGGCGGCGCCCCGCAGATCGTCGAGGCTGGCGGCGTCGGCGGGGATGAATCTCTGCGCGCCGGGCGGGGTCTCGGTCTCGGCCATGGAAGAAGTTCTACCCCGTACCGCCGGGGTCACGCGCTGAAGGCCCCCGGCGCCGCACCGCCGACGGCCCGGACCACCGCGTCGGCCAGCGGCTCCATCTGCTCGTCGGCGAGCGGGCTGACGGTGATCCGGATGGCGGGCCGGGACGCGAGGCGGTAGAGGGCGCCGGGCGCGACCGCGTAGCCGGCGTCGCGCAGCGCGGTCACGGCCTGCGTCTCGTCCGGGACCGGGACCCAGATGTTGATTCCGGTGCGGCCGTGGCTCGCCAGACCCCGGGCGGTCAGTGCCGAGCGCAGCGACCTGCGGCGCCACTCATAGCTGTCGCGCGCCGTCGCCACGGCCGCGCCCGTCGCCGGGTCCTGCCAGAGCCGCAGCAGCAGGCGCTGCAGGACGGTGGAGACCCAGCCGGGTCCGACCCGCATCCGGCCGGCGACGCGGGCGACGCTGGCCTCGTCGCCGGTGAGCACCGCCAGCCGCAGGTCGGGGCCGTAGGGCTTGCTGGCCGAGCGGAGAAACGCCCAGCTGCGCGTCGCGCCGGCGAGGCAGTGCAGGGGTACGGGCGAAAGCTCGGCCGCGTGGTCGTCCTCGATGAGCAGCAGCTCGGGGTGCGCGGCGAGCACGGTCCGCAACGCCGCGGCCCGGGCGCGGGTCAGCGCCGCTCCGGTGGGATTGTGCGCCCGCGTCGTCACCACGAGCGCGCGGGCGCCGGCCGCGAGCGCGTTGCGCAGCCCTTCCTCGGTGGGTCCGTCGTCGTCGACCGGCACCGGGACGGGTTCCAGGCCGAGCGCGGCGACCAGGTCGAGCAGGTTGGCCCAGCCCGGGTCCTCGAGCGCGACCTTGTCCCCGGGTCGCAGCGTGGCGGCGAGCAGCCGGTCGATGCCGTCGAGCGTCCCTCCGGTGACCGTGATCGCGTCGGCGGGCACACCGTCGGCGGTGAGCCGCTGCCGGGCGAGGGCTTCCAGGTCGGGCAGGACGCCGGCGTCGGCGTAGCCCACCGGGGCGCCGGCCTCGGCGGCGAGCGCGCCGAAGTGCGGCGCGAGCGACGGGAGCAGCCGCTGATCGGGGTCGCCGGCCGACAGATCGAGCGCGCCGGGCGGCGGGGGCAGCCGCAGCGCGGAGCGGATCGCCGCGACGGGCGGGCGGTGACGCACCCGCGTGCCGTTACGGCCGGCGGTTTCGACGACGCCGCGCTGGCGCAGCGCCTGGTACGCCTTCGCCACCGTCGCCGGACTCACGCCGAGCTCCCCGGCGAGCGACCGGACGGCGGGCAGCGGAGTGCCCGCGGGGAGGTGGTCGGTGCGCACGCCCGCCTCGATGCTGGCCGAAATCTCGACCGCCGTACGCCCAGAGATCTGATAATGTGCTGTCACAGTTAGCATATCGTACTAGAACAAAGCTGGGATGTCGACATGTACGCGAAGACCGAGCGCACCACCGCGATGCGCGACCGGGGACGGATCGGCTACGAGCAGGCGGCGGCGCACGCGATCCTCGACGAGGCCCTGCACTGCGCCGTCGGCTTCACCGTCAACGGCGAGCCCCGCATCCTGCCCACGCTGCACGTACGGGTCGGCGACACGGTCTACCTGCACGGCTCCACCGGAAGCCGGCCACTGCTCGCCGCCCGCGATCCGCAGGGGCTGGCGGTCTGCCTCACCGTCACGCTCCTCGACGGCCTGGTCTACGCGCGCTCGCAGTTCCACCACAGCGCCAACTACCGCTCGGTCATCGCCCACGGCACCGCCCGGCTGGTCACCGACGAGACCGAGAAGACGGCCGCGATGACAGCCCTGGTGGAAAAGGTCGGGCGGGGACGAGCCGCCGACAGCCGGCCGCCGACCCGCAGGGAACTCGCCGAGACCGCGGTGCTGGCCCTGCCACTGCACGAGGTCTCCGTCAAGGCGCGGGTCGGCGGCGTCAACGAGGAACCCGAGGATCACGCGTTGCCGCACTGGGCCGGCGTCGTACCGCTGCGCCTCGTGCCCGGCGCCCCCGAGCCCGACGCGGGGGTCACCGTCCCGCTCCCCGACTACCTGCGGGCCCCCCGCTCGCCGTGGTTCACCGCGGCGCCGCTCGCCGGGGCGCACGCCATCCTGGAACCCCTCGACATGACGCACGTCGACGGCCTCTACGCGGCCACCCGCGACCCGCAGGTGTGGCAGCACCTCGGGCACCGGGAGCCCCGGGACCGCGACGAACTCGCCGCCATCGTCGCCGACGCGCTCCGCGCCGAGCACCGGGGCGAGCGGTTGCCCTGGGTCCAGCGCTCCGCGGTCACCGGGGAGATCGTCGGCACCACCTCGTACTACGAGATCAACGAGACGAGCCGCTCGATCGCCATCGGGCACACCATCCTCGGCAGCCCGTGGTGGCGCACCGGCATCAACACCGAAGCGAAACTGCTGCTGCTCACCCGGGCCTTCGAGGAACTCGGCGCGCAGCGGGTGGTGTGGCACACCGACATCCGCAACGAGCGCTCACAGCGGGCCATCGAGCGGCTCGGCGCGCGCCGCGAGGGGGTCCTGCGGATGCACCGGCAGCGTCCGGACGGATCGTGGCGGGACACCGCGCAGTACTCGATGATCGTCGACGAGTGGCCGAACGCACAGGTCAGACTGCGGGAAATGCTTCACGCGCGGGCCGGGGCGGCGTGACGATGTCTTCCGTGCTGGGGATCACCGACTTCTGGACCTACGTGGTGGGCACCGCCGCGATCATCCTGCTGCCCGGGCCGAACTCGCTCTTCGTGCTTTCGACCGCGGCCCGGCGGGGCGTGCGCGCCGGGTACCAGGCGGCCGCGGGGGTGTTCCTCGGCGACGCCGTGCTCATGGTGCTCTCGGCCGCCGGGGTGGCGTCCCTGCTCAAGGCGTACCCACCGATCTTCTTCGTGGTCAAGTTCGCCGGCGCGGCATACCTCGGTTACGTGGGGTTCAGCCTGCTGCGCGGCGCCTGGCGGCGCTGGCGCGACCGCAAGGACCCGAGCACCCCGCGCCTCATCGACGCCGCCGAGCCGGCGACCATGCGGAACCCGTTCCGGCGGTCCGCGGTGATCAGCCTGCTCAACCCGAAGGCGATCCTCTTCTTCATCTCCTTCTTCATCCAGTTCGTCGACCCGACCTACCCCTACCCGGCGCTGTCGTTCCTGCTGCTCGGGTCGATCCTGCAGCTGTTCAGCGCCGTCTACCTGTCCGTGCTGATCTTCGCCGGCACCTACCTGGCGATGCAGTTCCGCCAGCGCCAGCGCCTCGCCGTGGGCGTGACCACCGGCATCGGCGTGCTCTTCCTCGGCTTCAGCCTCAAGCTAGCCACCGCCAGCATCGGCTGACCCCCCTCGCGGCGCGCCCCATCGCCCCCCCGTCGCGGCTCTCCCCGTCGATCAAGGACGTATGCGCACGGTTTGATCTTCAATTGTGTGAATACCCCCTTGATCGACGCGCAAGTCCTTGATCGACCGCGCGACCCGCCGGAACGCGAACAGCCCCGGACTCCAGGAGCCCGGGGCTGTTCATCGCGGAACCGATGTGGCTATTCGCCGAAGTCGCCGAAGTCGCCGCCACCATCGAACATGTCGTCCATCGCCGCGCCGAGCATCATGCCGCCGAGCAGGCCGCCCGCCGCACCGGCGACCATCCCGCCCGCGCCCATGCCACGGCCGTGCCCGCCGCTCTTCCCGTGGCCGCCGTGCATGCCCGGACCGTAGCCGTGGCTGGCGCGGAAGCCGGCGTAACGCTCGGTCGCCTGGCGTACCCAGCCGTCCACCACCGCGGCCCAGTCGGTCTGGTCGACCGAAGCGTGGTCGACCCGGAACCGGCCGAAGCTGTCATGCCCGCCGGTGAAGAACCCGCCGCGCTTGTCGAACTCCAGGATCACGTCCACGCCGTGCGGGTCGGTCACGAAGGTCAGCTCGAGCTCGTTGATCCCGTTGGCGTACTGCGGCGCCGGCCAGAACTCGATCTCCTGGTAGAACGGCAGCGTCTGGTTCACACCCTGGATCCGGCCGCGCTCCAGGTCCGCGTTCTTGAACCGGAAGCCGAGCCGGTTGAACGCCTCCAGGATCCGCTCCTGCGCCGGCAGCGGGTGCACGAAGACGGCGTCCAGGTCACCCTTGTCGACCGCCTTGGCGACCGCGAGCTCCGTACGCAGGCCCATGGTCATGCCGGGCAGGCGCTGACCGTAGACGTCGGTGACCGGGGTCTCCCACGGCACGGGGAAGGTGAACGGGATCTGCCGCTGCTCCCCCGCTGCCAGCGTGAACGTACCCGCCACCGGCACCCGGTGGAACTCCACCGTGCTGTCGTACTGACTGTCGCCGCTCTCCACCTCGACCCGCGTCACCAGGCCGAGCGCCACGTGCTCGATGACCACGTCGTGGTCGCCGCCGACGATGTTGACCAGGCCCTGCAGCGCGAGGCCCGGCCGGGTGTTCGGGTTGGTCAGGACGGTGTCGACGGACGGGCCGCCCACACCGAACCGCCGCATCATCTTCTTGAAGACCACGCGGGTCATCCTCCTGTCGTGTGCTGATCGGTCATCGCATCCGCCGACCGCGCGGTACGGCGTCGGTCTCGTCGTCGAACTCGCCGATGACCTCTTCGAGCAGGTCCTCGAGCGCGACGAAGCCCACGGGCCGGTCGCTGCCGGCGCCGTTGGCCACGAGGGCGAGTTGTGCCTGGTCGGCCTGCATAGCGGCAACACCCTCGGTCACCGTCGCGGTGATCGGCACGGTGAACGCCCCACTCATCAGCTCACCCGCGGTCACCCTCCGACCGAGGGTGGTGGCCCGGACCGCCTCGCGGACGTGCACGACACCGACGAGCGCGCCGGCGTCGTCCAGCACGCCGAGCCGGGAGCGGCCGCTGTCGCGGGACAGCGCCTCGATCCGGTCGGCGCCGTCGCGCGCCCGTACGGCGACGAGCCGGTCGATCGGCTCCATGATGTCGCCGACCGTGGTGCGCTGCAGTTGCAGCATGCTGGCCAGCATCGCGTGCTGGTCGGCGGGGAGCAGCCCGTGCTCGCGCGACGCCTCGAGCAGCATCCGCAGCTCCTCCGGCCCGTGCACCTGGGCGAGCTGTTCGTGCGGTTGCACCTTGAACAGCCGCAGGGTCGTGTTGGCGAGGGCGTTGAGCAGCGAGAGGACCGGCCGGGCCACCCGGGCGAAGGCCCGGAACGGCAGGGCGAGCAGCAACGCGGAGCGTTCGGGGTCGGTGATGGCCCACGACTTCGGCGCCATCTCCCCCACCACGAGGTGCAGGAAGACCACGACGACCAGGGCGAAGAGGAACGCGATGACGTGGCTGGCGGTGGTCGGCAGCCCGACCGCGGTCAGCAGCGGGCTGAGCAGCCGCTCGATCGCGGGTTCGGCGAGCGCGCCGAGCCCCAGCGTGCAGACGGTGATGCCGAGCTGCGCGCCGGCCAGCATGAGCGAGAGCTCGCGCGAGGCCTCGACGGCGGCGCGCGCGGCCCGGCTGCCGCCGGCGGCGGCCTGCTCGAGGCGGTAGCGCTTGCTGGCCACGAGAGCGAACTCGGCGGCCACGAAGAACCCGTTGAGCGCGAGCAGCACCACGGAGATCAGCAGGGGGGTGAAGTTCATGCGATCACCTCCACCCGGACCGAGTCGGCGACGTGCCGATCGACCGAGATCACCTGGATGAGGGCGCGGGGCATCGCGTCCCCGTCAGCGTGAGCCATGTCGCCGAGATCGATGGAGATGCGGTCACCGACCTGTGGCACCCGGCCGAGCTCGCGCATCACGAGGCCGGAGAGGGTGTCGTACTCGGGCGCCTCGGGCAGTTCGATGCCGGTGGTGTCGGCGACCTCGTCGATCCGCCAGCGCGCCGGCACCAGCCACGACCCGTCATCCTGTCGGGTCGGCGTCGGCTCGGGCGGGTCGTCCTCGTCGCGGATCGGACCCACCAGCTCCTCGGCGATGTCCTCCAGGGTGATCACCCCGGCGAAGCCGCCGTATTCGTCGACGACGCACGCCAGCTGACGGTGCCCCTTGCGGAGCCGGTCCAGGACCGCGGGCAGCGGCAGCGTCGTCGGCACGAGCAGCGGTGCGGTGATCACGGACGCGACCAGGGTGGTGCCACGCTCCGCGGGCGGTACGGCGAGCACGTCGGAGATGCCGACGACGCCGACCACGTCGTCGACCCCCTCGGCCCCGCGCACGGGGAAGCGGGAGTGGCCGGTGTCGAGCAGCTCGACGATGCGGGTCAGCGGTTCGTCGGCCCGCACGGTGTGCACGTCCACCCGGGGCACCATCACCTCGTCGGCGCTGAGTTGGCGGAAGTCGAGACCCCGGTCGAGCAGATCGGACATCGCGGTGTTGAGATGCCCCTCCTCCCGCGACTCGGCGATGATCTGCTCGAGGTCCTCCGCGGTCGCACCGCTGGGCAGCTCCTCGATCGGCTCGATGCCGACGCGACGCAGCAGCCGGGTGGAGGCCACGTCGAACATGCGGATCACCGGTCCGGCCACGGCCATGTACATCAGCGTGGAGCGGCTGAGCGCCCTGGCGAGGGACTCGGCGCGGGCGATGGCCAGGTTCTTGGGCGCGAGCTCGCCGAGCACCATCTGCACGATGGTCGAGATGACCAGCGCCAGCCCGACCGAGAGCGGCAGGCTGAGCGACTGCGAGACGCCGGCCGTGCCGAGCAGGTCGGCGAGGCCGGCGCCGAGGAACGGTTCGGCGACGTAGCCGACCAGCAGCGCGGTGACGGTGATGCCGAGTTGGGCGCCGGAAAGCATGAACGACAGCCGGCCGGTGACGGTGAGTGCCCGGGCGGCGGCCACGTCCCCGTCGTCCGCCAACTTGCGCAGCTTGCCGCGGTCAACCGCGACGTAGCCGAATTCCTGGGCGACGAAGTAACCGGTCGCCACCGTGAGCAGAATGATCATGAGGAGGCCGAACAGGATCAACACGGGTGGCTCAGCGCTCCGCGGATCGATGAACGGTGCGTGCGGGGCCGGGTCTTACCCGGCCGGCTACTGCTGCCCTCCTGGGCAGGAGCGGAAATCATGGTCGGATTCTATCCAGCGACGCTGGAAAATTGCTGAAAGCCGGTGCGCGGAAGTGCACCGCGTCCGATGCGACAGGACCCGGCGACCGGTCCGGACCCGCTCGACGATGCGGGCGGGGCGGACCGGTCCACCGTACACCTCAGCTCTGAGTGATTTTCACGTCATCGATGGCGGCCTCCACGAGGCTGGCGCCCGAGGCGTCGGCCGCGTCCACCAGGATCCGGATACTCTGTCCCGCGTGCCCTGAGATGTTCGCGCTGGCCACCTGCCACGCGGCAGCGCGATCGGATGCCGCCGCCACCTGGTCGAGCACCGTCGTCGTGCTCGCGCCCACCACCCGTACACGCAGGTAGTCGGCGCTGGTCGCGTTGTTGAGGTGGGCCAGGTACCAGGAGAACGTCAGGGTCAACGTCCCGCTGGCCGGCAGCGTGATCGCCGGGGACCGGATGCTGCTGACCCCGCCGTCCAGGTCATACGCCCCGGCGCTACTCCCGGCCGGTGCCCCGGTCACCAGGTCGAAGCTGCCGCTCACCGTCGCGCCGAGCTGGGTGACGACACCGGAGCTCGTGGCCGCCGGGTCCCCGCGCTCCCACTGCCCGAGCGTGGCCGTGTCGGTGCCGGACGGGTTGGCCGTCCAGCCGGTCGCGGTCTCGAACGTGTCGCTGTAGACCGTCGTCCCGGGTGGCGGCGCCGCCCCGGCCAGGCTCCAGACGGCGTACGCGACGGCGTCGGCGTTGCGGTTCAGCGCGGTGTCGTTGATGTTGGACGAGGTGTCGCACGAGCGGTGGTAGCAGGGGTCGAAGGCGGCGCCCGCGGTGCCACCCCAGAGCGAGGCGTGGGTGCTGGACTTGATCCCCTCGGCGCCGGTGAAGGTGCCGCCGGCCGGGATGCCCACGTTGATGAAGGGGCCGTAGTCGCTCCGGCCATCGAAGTCGGTGCCGCGGGTGGGGACGCCGATGGAGGTGAAGTACGCCTGCAGTGTCTGCTCGATCTGTGCGGAGCCGGCCGGCCCGGGGCCCGAGCCCACGCCGTCGGAGTTGTCACCGTCGTAGACGAAATAGCCGGCGTTGGGCGAGCCGACCATGTCGAAGTTGAGGTAGCCCTTGATCTTCGACCGCTCGCTGGCGGGCAGGTTCGTGACGTAGTACTGCGACCCGCGCAGGCCCAACTCCTCCGCGCCCCACCAGCCGAAGCGCAGGTGCTTCTCCGGCTGGAATCCGGTACGGGCCACCGCGAGCGCCACCTCCAGGATGGAGGCTGAGCCGGAGCCGTTGTCGTTGATGCCGGGTCCGGCGGTGACGCTGTCGAGGTGCGCGCCGGCCATCAGCACGCTGTTGGGGTCGCCGCCGGGCCGATCGGCGATCAGGTTGTAGCCGGTGGCGCCGCCGTAGGTGAACGACTGCACCGTGGTGGTGTAGCCGACCGCGTCGAGTTGCGCCTTCACGTAGTTGACCGAGGCCAGGTAGCCGGGACGGCCGTGCGCCCGGTTGCCGCCGTTGGCCGTGGCGATCGACTGGAACTGTGTCAGGTGCGCCTTGACGTTCGCGAGCGCGATATCTGGTGGCGCGGCGGGTGCCGCGGTCGGCGCGACGCTGGCCGCGGCGACCGGTGCGGCAGCCGTCAGGGCGCCGACGGCGATGAGGGTCGCGGCACCGGCGGCCGCGAGCAGGCGGGATCTCACATGTCCTCCCCGGGGGTGTGGGAGTGGCGGATCCGGCGTCACCGGTGAGTGTGCCGGAGGCGGTCGTCCAAAATTCGACGGACGCCTTTCGGCAGGCTCACCACCACGGGTTGGCCAGGCAATAGCGAGACGTCGAAATCGTCAGATGATCCGAATAACGACGGCCGTTCCGACTCGCCCAGCCGGCGCGGCTCGTAAGTGGCCCCTAGGCCTATTGGTCGTTACCACCCGCTACGCTCCACGTCATGAACGCCGATACCGCCGAACTGCGCACCGAGCGGCTGGTGCTGCGCCGACCCGTGGCCGAGGATCTCGACGCCGTACACGAGGTGCACGGAGACCCGGCCACCAACCGCTACAACCCGTCCGGCCCCACCTCGCTGGAGCAGAGCCGGCAGCTGCTCACCGACTGGATCGCGCACTGGGAGCGGCACGGCTTCGGCTACTGGACGGTGCTGCGCGCGGAGGACGGCGCGGTGCTCGGCTTCGGCGGGCTGCGCCACAAGGACCTCGACGGCGAGGCCGTGCTGAACCTCTACTACCGGTTCAGCCCCCGCGCCTGGGGGCAGGGCTACGCGCTGGAGGTGGCGAAGGCGGCGATCGAGTTCGGGCGGCGGCCGGGCGGCCCGCCGGTGGTCGCGCTGATCAACCAGACCAACGAACCATCCCGCCGGGTCGCCGAGCGCGCCGGCCTGGTCGCGACCGACATCATCGAGTACGAGGGCGCCCACTCCCCCGTCTACCGCCTGCCCGGCTAGCCCGTGATCGCCGGCGGAAGCCGGTCGAACCACTCGACCACGGCCTGCTCGTACGCGATGCCGAAGTCGAGCGTGGCCACCACGTACGGCTCGAGGTCGATCAAGGAATAGCGCGCCGATCACGGAGATATTCACACGATCGGAGATCAAACCGTGTGAAGAAGCCCTTGATCGACGGGGCGGGCAGCGCCCGGGACAGCGCCGGCGAGAGCGTCGACGGCAAGGTCGGCGACCACCAGGTCGGGGCGGCCGAGGCGCAACGCGATCTCGTTGACGACTCGCTGGTCGGCGCTGAGCGAGCGCCCGCCCCGGCGCCCGGGGCGCCCCTCGCGCAGCACGAAGTAGTGCACGCCGGCCCGGACCCGCGCCCGGTCGACCGCGCTCGCCCGGGTCGTGCAGACGATCAACTCGCGCAGCGAGGCGGCGATGGCGTCGGCGAGCGCGAGGTCAGCACCGCGACACCGGTTACGCAGGATCGCGAGCTGGCTGTCGACCAGCCGGACCAGAACGTCCGTGTCGTGCTGGAACCCCCGCTCAACACCGGTCATTCCGGTCCCCCTCCGTACCACCCGGTTGCCGGCGAAGCTACTCCATACAGTGCAAACCGGCAAGTAGTTACATTCTACGATCCAGATCGGCAGGAAAACGGCGACTTAAAGGTGATGTCCGGCAGCGTTATGTCCGCCACGCGTATGGGGCGATGTCGAACCCGCCAGGCAGGATTGAGGCATGGCGGACGTGCTGGAGCGGTTCGGGGTGGCGACGCGGGAGTGGTTCGCCGCCGCCTTCGCCGCGCCCACGGATGCCCAGGTGGGAGCGTGGCGGGCGATCGGAGCGCGACGCAACGCGCTGGTGGTCGCCCCGACGGGTTCCGGCAAGACGCTGGCCGCGTTCCTCTGGTCGCTGGACCGACTGGCCCGTGAGCCGGCTCCGGCGGAGCCACGCCAGCGCTGCCGGGTGCTCTATGTCAGCCCGCTCAAGGCGCTCGCCGTCGACGTCGAACGCAACCTGCGCGCTCCGCTCGCCGGCATCCGGCACGCCGCCACCCGGCTGGGCATCCCCGAGCCGGAGATCACGGTCGGCATGCGCACCGGCGACACCCCCGCCGACGAGCGGCGGGCCTTCGCGAAGACCCCGCCCGACATTCTGATCACCACCCCCGAGTCGTTGTTCCTGCTGCTCACCTCCGCGGCGCGGGATTCGCTGCGCGGCGTGGAGACGGTGATCGTCGACGAGGTGCACGCGGTGGCCGGCACCAAGCGCGGTGCCCACCTGGCGCTCTCGCTGGAGCGCCTCGACGAGTTGCTGCCGCGGCCGGCCCAGCGGGTCGGCCTCTCGGCCACCGTGCGGCCGATCGACGAGACCGCCCGCTTCCTCGGCGGCTCCCACCCGGTCGAGATCGTCCAACCGGCCGCCGCCAAGACCATCGAGGTCAGCGTGCAGGTTCCGGTGGAGGACATGACCCGCCTCGACGAGCAGAACGCGCCGGGCGACGACGATCTGGGCGGTCCGCGTCGACCGTCGATCTGGCCCGCCGTCGAGGAGCGGGTCTATGAGCTGATCAACAGCCACCGTTCCACGATCGTCTTCACCAACTCACGGCGCGGCGCCGAGCGGCTCTGCGCACGCCTCAACGAGTTGGCCGTCGAGCGGGCCGAACTCGCTGACGGCACGGCGCCCACCCGCCCGCCCGGGCCACGCGGCGCGCCGCCCCCCGGCCGCCTGCCCGCGGAGATCATGGCGCAGTCCGGGGCGGCCACCGGGGCGGCACCGGTTATCGCCCGCGCCCACCACGGCAGCGTCTCCCGCGAGGAGCGCAAGCACATCGAGGAAGCGCTCAAATCGGGGCAGCTCCCGGCCGTGGTCGCCACCTCCAGCCTGGAGCTCGGCATCGACATGGGCGCCGTCGACCTGGTCGTGCAGATCGAGGCCCCGCCGAGCGTCGCCGCCGGGTTGCAGCGGGTCGGCCGGGCCGGGCACCAGGTCGGTGCGGTCTCGCGGGGCGTGGTCTTTCCCAAGCACCGCGGTGACCTGGTCTCCTGCGCCGTGGTGGCCGGACGGATGACCGACGGCGCGATCGAGGAGTTGCGCTACCCGCGCAACCCCCTCGACGTGCTGGCCCAGCAGATCGTCGCGATGGTCGCGCTCGACCAGTGGAACGTCGGCGATCTGGCCGTCCTCATCCGCCGGGCGGCGCCCTTCGCCGAGTTGCCGGACTCGGCGCTGCACGCGGTGCTCGACATGCTCTCCGGCCGCTACCCGTCGACCGCCTTCGCCGAGCTGCGTCCCCGGCTGGTCTGGGACCGTGCCGCCGACCTGCTGACCGGCCGCCCCGGCGCGCAACGCCTCGCCGTCACCAGCGGCGGGACCATCCCCGACCGGGGCATGTTCGGGGTCTTCCTGTCGGGCGCGGAGCGCGCCGCGCGGGTGGGCGAGCTCGACGAGGAGATGGTCTACGAGTCGCGGGTCGGCGACGTCTTCCTGCTCGGTTCGACCTCCTGGCGCATCGAGGACATCACCCCGGACCGGGTGCTCGTCTCCCCCGCGCCGGGTCAGGCGGCCCGGATGCCGTTCTGGAAGGGCGACCAGTTGGGGCGCCCGGTCGAGCTGGGGCGGGCGATCGGGGCCCGGCTGCGCGGCATCGCGCGGCAGGACGACGAGGCGGCGACCGCGGCGCTGCGCGAGGGAGGCCTCGACGACTGGGCCGCGAGCAACCTCGTCGCCTACGTGCGGGAGCAGCGCGAGGCGACCCGGGCGCTCCCCGACGACCGCACCGTCGTCGTCGAGCGCTTCCGCGACGAGCTCGGCGACTGGCGACTGGCCGTCCACTGTGTCCTCGGCGCCCGGATCAACGGTCCGTGGGCCCTGGCGGTGGGGCGTCGCCTGGCCGAACGGTACGGCGTGGACGCCCAGGTGATGCCGGCCGACGACGGGATCGTCGTCCGCCTTCCCGACATGGCGGAAGAGCCGCCCGGCGCCGATCTCGTCGCGTTCGACCCCGACGAGATCGCGCAGATCGTGGAGGAGGCGGTCGGCGGCTCGGCGCTGTTCGCCTCGCGCTTCCGCGAATGCGCCGCCCGCGCGCTGCTGCTGCCGCGCCGTGATCCGCGCCGCCGTCAGCCGCTGTGGCAGCAGCGCCAACGCGCCGCGCAACTGCTCGACGTGGCACGCGAATACGCGGACTTCCCGATCACGCTCGAAGCCGCCCGCGAATGCCTGCAGGACGTCTTCGACGTACCCGGTCTCTCGGGGCTGATGCGCGACCTGGCCGCCCGCAAGGTGCGGCTGGTCGAGGTGGAGACGCCCCGGCCGTCGCCGTTCGCCCGGTCGCTGCTCTTCGGCTATGTCGGCGCGTTCCTGTACGAGGGCGACGCGCCGCTGGCCGAGCGACGCGCCGCGGCCCTCGCTCTCGATTCGGCGCTCCTCGGCGAGCTGCTCGGGCGGGTCGACCTGCGCGAGCTGCTGGACCCGGCCGTGGTGAGCGAGACCGAACGCCAGTTGCAGTGGCTGACCGAGGAGCGGCGCCCGCGAGACGCCGAGGACGCCGTGGAGCTGCTGCGCCTCCTCGGCGACCTCTCGACCGCCGAGCTCGAGACGCGCGGCGCCTCCGCCGCCTGGCTCGCCGATCTGGAGGCCGCGCGACGCGCGCTGCGGGTGCGCATCGCCGGCGAGGAGCGGTGGATCGGCATCGAGGACGCCGGCCGGGTCCGCGACGCGCTCGGCGTCGCGCTGCCGGTCGGGCTCGCGCAGGCGTACGTCGAGCCGGTCGCCGATCCCCTCGGCGATCTGATCGCCCGCTACGCCCGGACGCACGCCCCGTTCGCGGCGGCGACCTGCGCGGCCCGGTTCGGGCTCGGGGTGTTCGTCGTCGAGCAGACGTTGCGCCGGCTCGCCGCGACCGGCCGCGTCGTCTCCGGCGAGTTCTCCCCCGGCGGCGCCGGCACCGAATGGTGCGACGCCGAGGTGCTCCGGATGCTGCGCCGCCGGTCGCTGGCCGCGCTGCGCCGGGAGATCGAGCCGGTGCCGCCACGGGTGCTGGCCCGGTTCCTCTCGCGCTGGCAGCAGGTCGGCTCCTCCGCCCGGGGCGTCGAGGCGGTCGCCGCGGCCATCGATCAGCTACAGGGCGCGGCGGTCCCCGCCTCGGCGCTGGAACGGCTCATGCTGCCCAACCGCGTCGCCGACTACTCCCCGGCCTACCTCGACGAACTCTGCGCCAGCGGCGAGCTGCTCTGGGCCGGATCCGGCTCGATCTCCGGCGGCGACGGCTGGGTCACCCTCGCCTACGTCGACACGGCCCCGCTGCTGCTCCCCGTCCCCGACGAGGCGCTGGCCCTGACCCCGCTGCACGAGGGCATCCTCGACGCCCTCGACGGTGGGCAGGCGATGTTCTTCCGGTCGCTGTCGGATCGGGTGGGCGCCACCGATGACGCGGCGATGGTCGCGGCGATCTGGGACCTCGTGTGGGCGGGCTGGCTGACCAACGACACGATCGCGCCGCTCCGGGCGATGCTGGGTGGCGGGGGCGCGCACCGGACGAAGACCGGAGCGGCGCCCCGCACCCGGTTCCGGCGGCCCGGACGGGTGGCGATGCCGTCGCGAACCGGTCCACCGACCGTCGCCGGACGGTGGTCACGGCTGCCGGACCGGGACGACGACCCGACGCGGCGCGCGGCTGCGCTCGCCGACAGCCTGCTCGAACGGCACGGCGTCGTCACCCGTGGCGCGGTGGTCGCCGAAGGCGTCACCGGCGGGTTCTCGGCCGTCTATCCGGTGCTCGCCGCCCTGGAGGAGCGGGGCGCCGCCCGCCGTGGCTACTTCGTCGAAGGGCTGGGGGCGGCGCAGTTCGCCGTCCCGGGCGCGGTGGACCGGCTGCGGGCGCTCTCCGAGCCGGTCGACGCGACCCGGCTCGCCAGCGGGTCGACACTCGTCCTCGCCGCCACCGACCCGGCCAACCCGTACGGCGCGGCGTTGCCCTGGCCCGAGCGGGTGATCGACTCCGGTGACGGCCGGGCGGCCGCGGCGACCGGACACCGCGCCGGGCGCAAGGCGGGCGCGCTGGTCGTGCTCGTCTCCGGCGAGCTGACCCTCTACGTGGAGCGCGGCGGCCGAACCCTGTTGTCCTTTGTGGATGACGACGACGCGCTGGCGGTGGGGGCGAAGGCGCTCGCCGACGCGGTCCATTCCGGCGCCCTCGGGGCGATCTCGGTGGAACGCGCCGACGGCGAGGCGGTGCACACCTCGCCGCTGCGCGACGCGCTCACGGCGGCCGGGTTCCGAGCCACACCGCGCGGGCTACGCCTGCGCGGCTGAGACCAGGCGGGCGAGCAGCGTCTCTCCGGCGGGCCACGGGCCGAATCCGGCCGCGGTGTTGAGGTGCCCGACCGCCCCCGCGTCGACCAGTTCGCAGCCCCAGTCCCGCGCGCAGACCACCGCGCGCGCGAACGACATGAGTTCGTCCGTCCGGCTCGCGACCAGGATGCCCGGGAACGGGAGCCGCTGCCGGGGCATCCCGATCCGGGGGCCGGTGCGGGGCAGCGCCCAGCGGTCGAGATCGGGCGGGGTGACGAGTAGCGCCGAGGAGACCGGGCGATCGTGTTCGGCGGCCCACGCGGCGACCGTGATGCAACCGGCGCTGTGCCCGACAAGCACCGCCGGCTCGTCGGTGGCGGCGACGGCGGCGTCCAGCGCGGTTACCCGCTCGTGGAGGTCGTAGTCCTCGTTGGGCGGATGGCGCACCGGGCGGCAGTCGGGCCGCTCGCGGCTCCACCGCGCCATCCAGTGCTCCGGCAGGGGCGCGCTGACTCCGGGTACGAGCAACACACGGGTCATCGCGGGCGAGGCTACCGGGAGTTGGGCGGCGGCGATGACGGTGCGCGGGCGTGCCGCGGGTGCGGGTGCGGGCGCGGCGGGGGCCGCTTCGACCAGTCGTCGGCCACCCAGGGTCACCGGGATCGGTCCACGGGCAGGGCTCAGAGCTGCGGGGCCACCTCGGACGCGATCAGGTCCAGGTGGTCCAGGTCGGCCAGGTCGAGGACCTGCAGGAAGAAGCGGGACGCGCCATGTGCCGCGTACTCCCGCAGTTGTTCCACGACCTCCCCCGGCGTCCCCACGACGCCGCCCCCGGCGCGCAGCGCCTCGGGATCCGCGCCGATCGCGTCGATCCGGCGTCGCAGCTCCGCGTCGCTCCGTCCACACACGACGGTCACCGCGGCCGACAGCACCAGCGGAGCTTGCCGGTTGCCGACCTCGCAGGCGCGACGCACCGCCGCGTACCGGACGGCGGCGTCCGCCGCGGAGACGAACGGCAGGTTGAACTCGTCGGCGAAGCGGGCCGCGAGCGCCGGGGTGCGGGTCAGGCCGGTGCCGCCCACGATCACCGGCGGGTAGGGCGACTGCACCGGCTTCGGCAGGCCCGGGGAGTTCTCCACGTCGTAGTGGCGTCCGTGGTGGGAGAAGGTCTCGCCGAGCGGGGTCGACCAGAGCCCGGTAATGACCTCGAGTTGCTCGGCGAGGCGGTCGAAGCGCTCCCGCAACGGCGGGAAGGGGATCCCGTACGCCCGGTGCTCGGCCTCGAACCAGCCCGTGCCGAGCCCCAACTCCACCCGTCCACCGCTCATCGCGTCGACCTGCGCGACGCTGATCGCCAACGGCCCGGGGAGCCGGAACGTCGCCGAACTGACCAGTGTGCCGAGCCGGATCCGCGACGTCTGCACGGCGAGCGCGGCCAGGGTCAGCCACGCGTCGGTGGAGCCGGGCAGGCCGCTGCCCTCGAAGGTCAGATAGTGGTCTGAGCGGAAGAAACCCTCGAAGCCGCACTCCTCGGTGCGCCGGGCGATCCGCAGCAGATCGTCGTAGGACGCGCCGAGCTGAGGCTCGGTCATGATGCACAGCCGCATGTGCCAATCCTGTCAGCTCGGACCGGTGACGGTGCCGGCGGCGCGGGCATCGCCGGGAGCACAAACGAGGCGGGCTCGGCCGGTGCCGTGTCGGCGCCAACGGGCCCGCGGACCCGGCACGCGCAGGGAGATCACGCTAGCGTTCCGTCATGGGCGGCTACGCGTGGATCAGCTTCACCACCGACTACGGGCTCTCCGACGGTTTCGTCGCGGCCTGCCACGGCGCGATCGCCCGGCTGGCCCCCACCGTCCGGGTCATCGACGTGACGCATGGCGTGAAGCCGGGCGATGTGGCCCGGGGCGCGGCGGTGCTCGCGCAGACCGTCCCGCACCTGCCGCCCGCCGTCCACGTCGCCGTCGTCGATCCGGGGGTGGGCACCGCCAGGCGCGGGATCGCGATCCGCGCCCCCGGCGGCCTGCTCGTCGGTCCCGACAACGGACTGCTGCCGTGGGCCGCTGACGCGCTGGGCGGCGTCGACGGCGCCGTCGAACTGGTGAACCCCGACTGGTTCGCGCCCGACGTGTCCCGCACCTTCCACGGCCGCGACATCTTCGCCCCCGTCGCCGCCCGGCTGGCGGCCGGCGCCGACCTGGTCGACGCGGGGCCCGCCGTCGACCCGGGGATCCTGGTCCGGCTCCCTGAGCCGGTGGTCGCGGTCGGCGACGGGTGGTTGGAAGCGGAGGTGCTGACCGTCGACCGGTTCGGCAATGTGCAGCTCGCGGCGCCCGGCCCGACGCTCGACGCGCTGGGCCCGGCGCTGACCGTCGGCGGGCTCCACGCGGTACGCGGTACCACCTTCGGGGCCACGCAGCTCGGCGGCCTGGTCGTCTTCGTCGACTCGGCGGGAAAGGTCGCGGTCGCCGTCAACGGCGGCCGGGCGGCGGTCGTGCTCGCCGTCACCCCGGGTGACCTGCTGCGGGTGACCACCACGCGGTGAGCGACCACGCCGCCCGCCGGATCGTGGAATCCGGACAACACGGGGAAACGTTGCTGTGAAAGGCTTACCGGGTGGGTCAGCCGGTCGTCGATCAATGTCTCTGCTGCGGCTATCGGACCGGGTGCGCCACCTGCCCGGTCTGTTTCTGGACCGACGACGGCTCCGATGATCGCACCGCCGGCGATGTGATCGGCGGCGCCAACGGGGAGCTGAGTCTCTCGCACGCCCGGCTCAACTTCGCCATCTACGGTGCCAGTCACCTGCGCTACCAGGAGATGGTCCGCGCGCCGCGACCCGACGAATACCCGTAGGACGCGACGCGGGGCGGGCTGGGCGACGCCGGACCGTACGGGCAGGATGGACGCGTGCCTGAGGGGGATACCGTCTGGAACACCGCCCGCGTGCTGCACCGTGCGCTCGCCGGCGGCCGGCTCACCGCGTCGGACTTCCGGGTGCCGCAGCTCGCCACGACCGATCTCGCCGGCTGGACCGTGCTGGAGGCGGTGAGCCGCGGCAAGCACCTGCTGTTGCGGATGCGCCACCCGGACGGCGACCGCGACCACACGCTCCACTCGCACCTGCGGATGGACGGGGCCTGGCGGGCGTACGCGCCGGGCGAGCGCTGGGGGGCCCGCCCGGCCCATCTGATCCGGGTGGTGCTGCGGACGGCCGACGCGGTCGCCGTCGGCTACCACCTGCACGACCTGGCGCTGGTGCCGCGCGCCGACGAGGAGCGCCTCGTCGGACACCTCGGCCCCGATGTGCTCGGCCCCGACTGGGACCCGGCCGAGGCGGTGCGCCGGATCGCCGCCCACCCGCGGCAGAGCATCGCCGAGGCCCTGCTCGACCAGCGCAACCTCGCCGGGATCGGCAACCTCTACAAGGCCGAGACGCTGTTCCTCCGCGGCGTCTGGCCGTGGACCTCCGTCGCCGAGGTCGCCGACCTGCCGACCATCGTGGCCGCGGGGCAGCGCCTGGTCGCCGCCAACCGCGGGCGCTGGACGCAGAGCACCACCGGCTCCCTGCGCAAGGGCGAAACGACGTACGTGTACGGTCGCCGCGGTCGCCCCTGTCGCCGGTGCGGGACGTTGATCGAGAAGGCCGAGCAGGATGAGCGGATCACCTTCTGGTGCCCGCGCTGCCAGCCCCGTCCAGGCTGACCCGTACGTCGGGGCCGCGAAGAGGTTTCCGGCGGCCCGTACGCCCCGCAGGTTGCCGGCGAGCAGCAGCGCGATCACCGCCAGGCGCATCGGCACCGTCAGTGGCCGCAACGTCGGCAGGGCCGAGGTGATCGCGGCGATGCCGGAGGCGACCGACACCGACACGGTGAGGATGTAGTCCGCCATCAGGCCGGCCGCCGCGGTCAGCGCCGGGCGGGAGCCGAGATTGTCGCTGGCCACCAGGTAGGAGCCGGCGCCGTGCGGATAGGCGGTGACGGCTCGGTCCGGGCACGCCACTTCTTCCATTGCCGGTATGGCGTCAGGTGGGCCTCGTTGTCAGGAGACAGCATGGGAGGTCGATAGGTCCCGCTGATCTGACGACGCTTCCGTCCCGGCGGCCTGCTCGGCCGGGAGCGGCTCGCCCGGTCCGGCGGCGTGCCGCCAGCACAGCACGCCCAGCAGGAGGAGGCCGAGCGTCGCGGACAGGATCGGCAGCACCGAGCCGACCTGCGGGTGCCAGCTGCCGACGAACGGGTTGTAGAAGCTGAGGTAGGGGTTCTTCGGGATGCCGCGCTGAAAGCGGACCATGGCCACCTGGAGCGCGTGGAGCTGGATGGGCAGCGTGACGACGACGACGAATCTGGTGATCAGGCGGGCACGCGTCGCGGTGATGGCGCCGCGCTGTTCGATGACCCAGGCGGCGAGTAGGAGCGCGCCACTGAGTGTCGGCAGCAGGTAGCGGCCCTGGTTGACGAAGCCGACCCGGGTGGCGCCGTTCATCTCCGTGATCGCCGCGACCGCAACGGTGCCGCCGATGACGATGAGCAGCCGGGCGCGGTCCAGGCGGGACCCGACGACGAGAGCGACCAGCAGCAGCGCGGCTACCGGAAACTCCCAGAGCAGGTAGGCCGGCCCGAACATGTAGGCGTTGACCCAGCTCAGCACTCCCACCATCTGGTGGACGAGGTACGGCCAGCGCTCAAGCTCGATGAGGAAGATCTGATCATCGTCGAGCTGGACGTTGACCCGGAACGTGGCGAGCACGGTGGATTTCATGATCAAAATCCACAGCACGGACGCGACCCCGGCCCCCGCCACGACAAGGACACCCCAGCGCAGCGCCACCGGCCGGAGCACCTGCCTGAAGGTGCGGAGCCGCAATGGCAGCAGCAGGGCAAAGGCGCCAAGCGCGAGCCAGACCGGGCCGCCACTGCGTACCGTGACGAGGACGACGGCGCTGACGACGGTGACGCAGACCAGCCAGGTCGGCGGGCGTTCCCGGGCGGCGCCGATCAGCAACGGGATGGCCGAGGCGAAGAACGCGATACCCGCCGCGATTTCCACACCGTTGGGGTTGATAGCGCCGGAAATGCTGATGGCCATCGGCGTGGCGCCCAACAGCAGCGCGCCGAGCATGAGCCGGTGCCGGGAGTACTGCACGACGCTCACCAGGGCGGCCGCGAGCAGCGCCGCTGCCAGGGCCGCGCTGATCAGCCGAGCCAGGATGACTCCTGTCATGTTCGGCCAGATCTTGATCGGACCGCCGACGAGGGCGTAGTAGGCGGGGTTGTACCGACCGGCCGGGTTACCGAACCGGACCAGGGTGGACGGGAAAGTGCGATCCCGGGTACACGCGGCGGATCTATCCGGGAACGTTCTCCAGCAGTTCGACACGTAGAGGTTGTTTGGCCCCCACTGGTAGGCGCCGGTGCCGCCGACTGCGGCGGCCGGTTCGGGCGCGATGTCCCCACTCGCCACCTGGTACGCGCGCAGCGTATGCCAGGACTCGTCGCCGCTGCCGTCGTACGGCGCAGCCAGGGCCCAGCCACCGATAGTCAGGCCGAAGCCGACGAATGCGAGGAACCAGAGCCGAAGCGGCCGGCTGCCGGTATTGCCTCCAGGACGAGGTAACCGGACATACGTCGACCGAAGCTGCGCGAACACGGTGCGACGGTAGCAGAGCAATCCGGTAAGTAAGGATATTTACGACTTGCGACAAGCAGCGGAAGCTGTGCACCACGCATAACTGGCATAGCGGCTGTGCAGATACGGCGAAGGGTGCGGCAGTTGCCTGCCGCACCCTTCGCCGCGTTGCCTGCTAGAGGTACTGACCCGTGTTGGTGGCGGTCTCTGTCGACCGGCCCGACTCCGCTCCCTTGCCGCCCGACACGAGCATGCGGATGTAGACGATCCGCTCGCCCTTCTTGCCCGAGATACGGGCCCAGTCGTCCGGGTTGGTCGTGTTCGGCAGGTCCTCGTTCTCACGGAACTCGTCGACGCAGGCGTCCAGGAGGTGCTGCAGGCGCAGCCCCTCCTGGCCGTTGGACAGGAAGTCCTTGATGGCCATCTTCTTGCCCCGGTCGACGATGTTCTGGATCATCGCGCCCGAGTTGAAGTCCTTGAAGTACAGGACCTCCTTGCTCGCCGGGATCGGCAACCTCTACAAGGCCGAGACGCTGTTCCTCCGCGGCGTCTGGCCGTGGACCTCCGTCGCCGAGGTCGCCGACCTGCCGACCATCGTGGCCGCAGGGCAGCGCCTGGTCGCCGCCAACCGCGGGCGCTGGACGCAGAGCACCACCGGCTCCCTGCGCAAGGGCGAAACGACGTACGTGTACGGTCGCCGCGGTCGCCCCTGTCGCCGGTGCGGGACGTTGATCGAGAAGGCCGAGCAGGATGAGCGGATCACCTTCTGGTGCCCGCGCTGCCAGCCCCGTCCAGGCTGACCCGTCAGTCGCGGAAGACATGGATCGGCACGCTGGTGATCACGACGCCGGGCAACTGCCGCACGGCGACGCGCAGACGCCGGCCGGTGCCGCTGCGGAGCAGCCGTTGCCACCAGTGCGGGACGACGACCTCGGGGACGATCACGGTGACCGCCAGGTCCGGCCGGAGCGCGTGCAGCGCCTCGAAGTAGTGCGCCAGCAGTGGAATGATCGCCCGGTACGGGGACACGATGATCTCCAGCCGCAGATGGTCACCCCAGTCCGTCCACTCCTGGCGGAAGCGGTCGGCCTCCTCCTCCTCCGGGCTGATGTGCACGGCGAAGGTCGGCTGGCCCAGCGATGCCGCGTACGCCAGCGCGCGCAGCGCCGCGAGGTCGAGCCGGGCGACCGGCACGACCACCAGATGCCGCACCTCCTGCGGAGTGTCCTCGATCTCCTGCTGCCCCTCGCCGTCGGACTCCCTGCCTCGGGAGGGTTCGGCGGGCGCACCGTCGGACGGGTAGGCAGGCGGTTCGGGAGGCGCGGGTGCGGGTCGCTGCGGGAGCACCGGCTGTACGGAGCCGCGCGGCGGCCCTCGCAGCGACAGCGCCGCCCCTACCTTGTCGTAGTGGCGGCGGATCCGCAGGAAGAGCAGGATCAGCAGCGGCACGGTGACGAGCACGACCCAGGCGCCCTCGTGAAACTTGGTGACGGCGGCAATGATCAGCACCAGACCCGACAGCACGGCGCCGAAGGCGTTGATGGCCATGCTCCGGCGCCAATGGGCGCCGCGCACCCGACGCCAGTGGATCACCATCCCGGTCTGCGAGAGGGTGAAGGCCAGAAAGACCCCGACCGCGTAGAGCGGGATCAGCGACTCGGTGACACCGTGGAAGGCAACGAAGATCACCGCCGCCGGCACAGCCAGCGCCGCGATGCCGTTGCGGAAGGCGAGCCGATCCCCCATGTGCAGGAAGATCCGGGGGACGTACCCGTCGCGGGCGACGAAGTAGAGCAGCCGCGGGAAATCGTTGAACGCGGTGTTCGCGGCGAGCAGCAGGACCAGCGCGGTGGTCGCCTGGACGTAGGCGTAGAGCGGCGCCGGCAACGTCCGGTCGGCCAGCTGCGACAGCAGCGTCTCCTCCGGCCCGGGAACCACCCCGTAGAGGTGGCTGAGCAGGGTCAGCCCGGAGAACAGCACCACGAGCAGGGCGATCATCCAGGTCAGCGTGGTGCGGGCGTTGCGCCACTCCGACGGCCGGAAGATGGGGACGGCGTTGGAAACCGCCTCGATGCCGGTCATCGAGACCGCCCCCGAGGCGAACGCGCGGAGCACGAGGAGGACTCCGATCCCCTCGGTCGCCGTCACGTCCGGCGGGGGTACGGGGACGAAGCCGCGCCGCGCCGCCTGCGCCAGACCGAAACCGAACAGGACGACGACCGCGAGGATGAAGGCGTACGTCGGGGCCGCGAAGAGGTTTCCGGCTGCCCGTATGCCCCGCAGGTTGCCGGCGAGCAGCAGCGCGATCACCGCCAGGCCCATCGGCACGGTCAACGGCCGCAACGTCGGCAGGGCCGAGGTGATCGCGGCGATGCCGGAGGCGACGGACACCGACACGGTGAGGATGTAGTCCACCATCAGGCCGGCCGCCGCGGTCAGCGCCGGGCGGGGGCCGAGATTGTCGCTGGCCACCAGGTAGGAGCCGGCGCCGTGCGGATAGGCGGTGACGGTCTGCCGGTACGACAGCCCCACCGCGATCATCATGACCACCAGCACCCCGGCGATCGGCAGCGACAGGCCGAGCGCGGCGGTCCCCGCCAGCACCAGGACGGTGAGCATGGCCTCCGGGCCGTACGCCACCGAGGAGAGCAGGTCCGAGGAGAGCACCGGCAGGGCGACGAGCTTGCGCATCCGCTCCTGGACGACGGCGGCGCTGGCCAACGGCGGACCGAGCACGAGCCGGCGGGCGCGGGTGAGGACGCGGCCGGCTCGCGACTGGGGCACCGTCGCCGACTCGGTCGCCACCAACTGGTCGGGCTCCTCGGCCCGGAACATCTCGACCGGGGCGAGGCGAGCAAAGCGACTGGGCGCGGGGGTGCCGCTGTAGCGGCCCAGATCCGGGTCGAGCGGCAGCGGAGTGGTCTGCCCCTGCAGCACGGCGCCCCATTGCCGGCCGGCTTGCCGCAGCGCCTCCCGCTCCTCCTCACCGGGCGGGGGGAACTCCGCCGACGGGCTGAGCGTGCGGCTCGGGGTGGCCTCTTCGTCCTGCTCACCCATGTGCCGCCCCCTACAAGATCGAAACGATCTTGGATTTGTCGCCAACCACGAGACGGTGATCTCGGGGCGGGGGGTGCGCCGGGGGGTGTGTGAGCCGAGGCCGGGGACTACGTCGGGGTGTGCAGCGGATGGGTGCACTCGCCGCGCAGTTCGGCAAGGCCGGCGGCGACGCCGTGCAGCAGGTCACTGGCCTCGGTGAGGCGGGAGACCGCGGGATGCTCGCTGGCCGAGCGCCCGTCTTCGGCGATGTAGCTGGCCGCCGCCGCGACCAGCCGCTCGTAGGCCGTCACTCCCCCGTCGAGTTGGTCGACGAGCGTGCGATGCGCCCGCTCCAGGTCGGGCCGGGCGTCGACGGGCGCGAAGCGGAGCGCCTTCTCGACGCTCGCCACCCGCTGCGCGAGGTCCCGCAACGACCGCTCGGCGATCGCCGCCTCCAGCGCGGCCGGCTCGGCCGGACCGGAAAGGCGGCCGGCGAGCCCGGTCAGGGTCAACGACGCCCGGTCGAGCCGCGCCCAGGGACCTGCGGCCGCCGAGCCGCGCAGGATGAACCGGGCGTGCTGCCGGCGTAGCTCATCGATCGCCGCCCGGCCGGCCGGCACCCGCCGCACGGTGGCGAGCAGCCGGGCCCGGGCCTGGTCGGCCGCGAGGGTCGGATCGGGCGCGGACGGCGGCGCCTGCGCGGTCAGCCCGCGCAGGTCGGACCAGCGCCACAGGGCGAGCGTCAGGGAACTCCCGGCGGCCGCCGCCCACGCCGCGTCCGCAAGCCCGATCCCCGCGTACGGGGTGAGGACCGCCGCCGCGCCACCGAAGCCGCCGGCGAGCACACTCCAGCGCCGGGCGGCACGCCGGACCCGGCGCAACTTACGGAAGTAGCGGGCCCGTGGGTCTGCCACGTCGTGCTCCCTCCCCGCGTTGGCGTCAGCCCCGGTCGGCCACCGCGTCAGCTGGCGGCGCTGGCGTCGCCGGCGTTCTTCTCCTTGGCCATGCTGGCACGCAGTTCGTCGAGGCGCGCCACCCCGGCCGTATCGGCCGCCGCGGCGCCCCGCTCGACGCCGGGTTGCGCCGTCGTTCCGCCGAGCTTCTCCCCGGCCATGCTGGCCCGGATCTGCTCCAGGCGCGACGAACCGGCCATGTCGAGTGACGACTTCTGGATCTCCAGCATGCGGCCCTCGACCGAGTTGCCGGCGAGCTCCGCACGCCCCATGGCGGTCGCGTAGCGTCGCTCGATCTTGTCGCGCACCTCGTCCAGCGACGGCGTGTTGCCGGGCGCGGCGAGCGACGACATGGACTCGAGTGACCGGGCGACGGTCTCCTGCATCTTGGCCTGCTCAAGCTGGCTGAGCAGCTTGGTGCGCTCGGCGAGCTTCTGCTGGAGGATCATCGCGTTGTTCTCCACCGCTCGCCGGGCCTGGCCGGCGGCGGAGAGCGCCTGGTCATGGAGGGACTTGAGGTCCTCCATCGACTGCTCGGCCGCGACCAACTGGGCGGCGAGCGTCTGGGCGGTCTGCTCGTACTTGCCGGCCTCGGCCTCGTCGTTCGACGCGCGCGACCGGTCGGCCAGCACCAGCGCCTGACGCGCCATCGACTGCAGCTTCTCGACCTCGGACATCTGGCGCGACAGCTTCATCTCCAGCTGTCGCTGGTTGCCGATGACCGCCGCCGCCTGCTGCACGAGCGCCTGGTGCTGGCGCTGCGCGTCCTCGATCGCCTGCTGGATCTGCACCTTCGGGTCGGCGTGTTCATCGATCTGCGCGCCGAAGAGCGCCATCAGGTAGCGCCAGCCCTTGACGAACGGGTTCGCCATTTCCGCGGTATCCCCTCAAATCTCAGCGCACTGGTCGACCGCTGAAACGCGGCCCGACCACGGGCAGCGGTGCGGCATTCTCTCCATCGTCCCAGGCCGACGCCAGCTCGTCATCGGGCGTCAGGGGGGATATCCGGGATCGTGCCCCTCCGGAGATCAACCCTACGCGCCACCGGCAACCCGGAGCGAGCACGCCGGGCGGGGCTGGTTGATCGCTCAGGCGGCGCAGACCACGTCGCGGTCGCGTCCCGAGCCGCGGACCCGGCGGGTTGTCCGCAGGGTCGCCTTGAGCGGGGAATCCTGCCGGACGGAGACGGTCACATTGCCGTCGGTCGTGACCTGGCGGACGGGAGCGTCCATCGCCACCGCGCGCACCCCGGCGTCGACCGGTGTCGGGCGGGCGGTCCGCGTCCCGGCGGCCGGCTGCGCGGACTCCTCGGGCAGCCCGGCCAGCACGCCCTGCACCTGCTCGGCCAGCGCGACCGTGTCGCTCACCTCGCTGAGCAGCTCGGAGAGGCGCGCGCCGAGCGCGTCACAGATCGAGGCGAGCAGTTCGCTGGAGGCTTCCTTCTGGCCGCGCTCGACCTCGGAGAGGTAACCGAGACTGACGTTGGCCGCCGTGGAAACCTCGCGTAGAGTGCGCTGCTGACCCTGCCGGCGCGCACGCAGTGCATCGCCGATCACGCGGCGTAGCAGGACCATCGCACCTCCCCCTGACACGGGGCCAGCCGGCGGCTACCGGAGGCTTCCCGCAACCATATCCGCTGCGACGCCGATCGACACCCCGCCCCGCCGGCCCTTTTACCGACCACGACCCGCGCCGCCGGAGCGCCCGACAGGCGCGTGATCACCGGGGCGGTCGTCACCGCGGAGGCGGTCGGCGAGCAGGTGCAGCGCTCCGCGCACCGCCCCGTCCCGCACGACCAGCCGTCCGGGACCGAGCTTCAGCTCGCGTACCGTGCTGCCCTCAGGACCGGCGACCGCGACGTAGACGAGGCCGACCGGCTTGCCGCCCTGCGGCTCAGGGCCCGCCACCCCGGTCGTCGCGAGCGCCCAGTCGGCGCCGCAACGCTCCCGGCACCCCTGGGCGAGCGCCACCGCGACATCGGGATCGACCGGCCCGCGCTCGGCCAGCAGGGCGCTCGGCACCCCCGCCAGGGACGCCTTCAGGTCGGTCGCGTAGACCACCAGCCCGCCGCGGAAGACGGCGCTCACCCCGGCGATGTCGACGATCGCCGTGGCGAGCATCCCCCCGGTCAGCGACTCGACGACGGCCAGGGTCTCCCGGCGCTCGACGAGCGCGTGCACGACCGCGGCGGCCTCGGCACCGAACGGCGGCACGACGTCAGCCGGGGTGGCGCTCATCGGGGAAGCTCTGTCGTGGGCCGGCGGCGCAGTCGCAGCGCCCGCAGCACGTAGTCGAGGCCGGTGACGACGGTCACCACCACAGCCGCGCCCATGATCCACGGGCCGACCGCCGCGAGCGCCGACGGGAACGGCCACAGGTACCAGACGATCGCGAGGATCTGCAGCGCAGTCTTGACCTTGCCACCGCGGCTGGCCGCGATGACTCCGTAGCGGATCACCCAGAACCGGATCGCCGTCACACCGAACTCGCGGACGAGGATCACCACGGTCACCCACCAGGGCAGGTGGTCGTACCAGGAGAGCAGCAACAGGGCCGTGCCCGTCAGCGCCTTGTCGGCGATCGGGTCGGCGACCTTCCCGAACGCCGTGACGAGCCCGAACCGGCGCGCGATCCACCCATCGGCCAGGTCGGTCATGGACGCCACCGCGAAGGTCAGACACGCCACGATCCGCCACCCGGGATGGCTCATCTCCGACGACATGACGAACACCAGGAACACCGGTATCAGCACCAGCCGCAGGGCGGTGAGCGCGTTCGCGGCGTTGACGACCGGCACGGCGCGGACCACGGCGGCGGGGACGGAGACGGGTTCAGTGGTCTCGGTCACGTCGTCACCCCGCCCTGGTCATCGCCGCACCGTCGGCGCGGCGGAGAGCATCTCCTCCGGCACGGCCAGCAGGTCCACGCCCTCCGTGCCGGTCACCGTGGCGCGCACCAGGTCGCCGGGGCGCAGCGCCGCCAGATCCACACCGCCGGCCGGGGGTGCCACCAGGGTCGTCGAGCCGTCGACCTCAGGGGCCTGATGCGCCGCACGCCCCTCGACGATCCCACCCTCGACCGAGTCGACCAACACGTCAACCGTCGTTCCCAGACGGTCCTCGGCGCGCTGCGAGCAGAGCTCATCGGCGAGGGCGCTGAGCTTGTCGTACCGCCGCTTGATCGCTGCCGCGGAAACCTTGCCCGACAGGGACGCCGCCTCGGTGCCGTCCTCGTCGCTGTAGTCGAAGACGCCGATCGCGTCGAGCCGCGCGGCGGTGAGGAAGCGGATCAGCTCGTCGACGTCAGCGCGCGTCTCGCCGGGGAACCCGACGATGAAGTTGCTCCGCGCACCCGCGTCGGGCGCCAGGGCGCGCGCCGACTCCAGCAGCTCGAGGAAGCGGGCGGTGGAACCGAACCGGCGCATCCGGCGCAGCACGGGCTCGCTGGAGTGTTGGAACGACAGATCGAAATAAGGGGCCACCCCGGGGGTGGTGGCGATCGCCTCGACCAGGCCGGGGCGGGTCTCGGCCGGCTGCAGGTAGCTCGCCCGGACCCGGACGATGCCGTCGACCGCGGCGAGCTGCGGCAGCAGCTTCTCCAGCGCCCGCGGGTCACCCAGGTCCTTGCCGTAGGAGGTGGAGTTCTCGCTGACCAGCACCAGCTCCCGCACGCCGGTCTTGGCCAGCCATTCGGCCTCGGCGAGCAGCTCGTCGGGCGTACGCGAGACGAACGCGCCGCGGAACGCCGGGATGGCGCAGAACGAGCAGCGCCGGTCGCAGCCGCTGGCCAGCTTGAGCGACGCGACCGGACCCGTGTCGAGCCGGCGGCGCAGCACGCCGCGCAGATGGGCGGGGGTGTGCTCGTCGACGGTCGCGTGCCCCGGCACCACCACGGCGCTCTCCCGGCGGGAAACCGGGGTCAGCGGCAGCAACTTCCGGCGGTCCCGCGGGGTGTGCGCCGTGACCTGCTCGCCGGCGAGGACCGAGCCGAGCCGGGCCGAGATCTCCGGGTAATCGTCGAAGCCGAGCACGGCCTGCGCCTCCGGGAGGCTGTCCGCGAGCTCACGACCGTAACGCTCCGCCATGCAGCCCGCCGCTACGACCCTGGCGCCCGTCTCGGCGGCGGCGAGCAACGTCTGGATCGAGTCCTGCTTGGCCTTTTCCACGAAGCCGCACGTGTTGACGAGCACCACGTCGGCGCCCTCGCCGTCGGTCGTCACCTGCCAGCCGTCGGCGTGCAGGCGCGCGGCCAGCTCCTCCGAGTCGACCTCGTTGCGGGCGCAGCCGAGCGTGAGTAGTGCGACCCGGCGGCCGTCCGGCGAAGAGGGGGAAGATGCAGACACCACCCGAGGGTACCGGGCCGCGCGGACAACACCGGCGGCTGTCCGTGCGCCAGCGCGCCGGCCGCGGCGCGGGTCACACCGGGACGGCGACGCTCTGCGCCAGCCGGTCCAGCAGGAACACCTCGGTCCCGGCGAGTCCGACCGAACAGAACAGGGTGATCTCGTCGGCGGAGGCCCGGCCGGGGAGCGCGCCGCTGAGGATCGCGCCCAGGTGGCGCATCCGCTCTGCCGCGGGCGTGCCGACAATGATCATCGGCGGCTCGTAGGCCGCCGCCTGCGCCGGCGAGTCGGTGGCGATGACCGCCGCCCGCTCCGGCAGGTCGAGCCCGAACTCGGAGCGCCCGCGCTGCTTGAAGCCGACCGTGTTGACGTGGGTGCCGGGCGCCAGGTCGCGTGCGTCGATCACCGCGGTCCTGCTCGTCGTGGCGAGCACCACGATGTCGCGATCCCGCGTCGCGGCCGCTGCGCTCTCCACCGCCCGGGCCGGCAGACCCAGCTCCGCCCGGACCCGCGCCGCGAACGCCTCGCGGGAGCCGGGCGTACGGGTGTACACCGTCACCTCGCGCAGCGGGCGTACGGCGGCGGCCGCCCAGAGTTGCGTCCAGGCCTGATGACCGGCGCCGATCACCCCGATGGTCGCCGCGTCGGGACGGGCGAGGGCGTCCACCGCCACCCCGCCGATCGCCCCCGTGCGACGCGACCCGATCTCCTCCCCCACGGCGATGGCCCGGATCCCGCCGGAGGCCGCGTCGTGGAGCACGACGAGTTGCTCGCCCTGGCGGTGACCGAACGTGTCGTAGGACCGAAAGCCGTACCACTCGTCGGCCAGCTGCCCGGCCGTCATCACGAGCCGCCCACCGGTGAGCGGGGCGGAGGCACGGGGCGGCGCGACCAGCCGCCCCTCGTGGGCGGCCACGATGGCGGCCCGCATGGCGGCGACCGAGGTCGGCGCGTCGAGACGGGCAGCGACCTCGGCATCGGTGAAGAGCATCGGCATGGGATGCATCCTTCAAGGTGAAGTTCACTTGAGGTCAAGGTGACGGTGAGCTTCCCCACCCGCGGTCGTGGCGACTATCGTGTCCGCGGCGGCGACACCCGCGCCGCCCCGGACGAGAGCGCTGCCGTACCCGGCCTGCAAAGACGGCGCGCGGATAGCCATGACTTTTCTTGACTTCATCGAGATCATCGGCGCGCTCTTCGTGCTCGCCGCATTCGCCGCCACCCAGCTGCGCCGGATGGACCCGCACGCGACCAGCTACCTCGTGCTCAACGTGATCGGCGCCGGCACGCTCGCCGGGATCGCCGTCACGCAGCGCTCCTGGGGGTTCCTCCTGCTGGAGGGGACCTGGGCGATCGTCTCGCTGGTCGCCCTGATCAGCCCCGCGCGCCGGCGCGAGCGGCGCACGGCGCGACACCCCGGCTGACCGCCGTCACTCCTCAGGATCCCCGTCACCGCGCAGCGCGGCGAAGGCCGCTTCCAGCTCGTCGGGCTTGACCAGCACCTCGCGCGCCTTGGAGCCCTCGGACGGGCCGACGATCCCCCGCGTCTCCATCAGGTCCATCAGCCGACCGGCCTTCGCGAAGCCGACCCGCAGCTTGCGCTGGAGCATCGAGGTCGACCCGAACTGCGAGGTCACCACCAGCTCGATCGCCTGCACGAGCAGATCGAGATCGTCGCCGATCTCCTCGTCGGCCTTCTTCTTGGTTTCCTTCGCGGGGGTGAGCACGTCGGGCCGGAACTCGGGCTCGCGCTGGTCCTTGCAGAACTTGACGATGTCGTTGATCTCCGACTCGCTCACCCAGGCGCCCTGGATGCGGGCCGGCTTCGAGGCGCCCATCGGGAGGAAGAGCCCGTCACCGCGGCCGATCAGCTTCTCCGCGCCGGGCTGGTCGAGGATGACCCGCGAGTCGGCGAGCGAGGAGGTGGCGAACGCCAGCCGGGAGGGGACGTTGGCCTTGATCAGACCGGTCACCACGTCGACCGAGGGGCGCTGGGTGGCGAGCACCAGGTGGATGCCGGCGGCACGGGCCAACTGGGTGATGCGGACCACCGAGTCCTCGACGTCGCGGGGCGCGACCATCATCAGGTCGGCCAACTCGTCGACGATCACCAGCAGGTACGGGTAGGGGCGCATCTCCCGCTCGCTGCCCGGGGGCGCCTTGATCTCCCCGGAGCGCACCTTGCGGTTGTAGTCGTCGATGTGCTTCACACCGTTGGCCGCGAGGTCGTCGTAGCGCATGTCCATCTCGCGCACGACCCATTCCAGCGAGTCGGCCGCCTTCTTCGCGTTGGTCACGATCGGCGTGACCAGGTGCGGGATCCCCTCGTAGCCGGTCATCTCGACCCGCTTCGGGTCGATCAGCAGCAGCCGCACCTCGTCCGGGGTGGCACGGCTCAGGATGGACACCAGCAGCGAGTTGAGGCAGGACGACTTGCCCGCGCCGGTGGCGCCGGCGATGAGGATGTGCGGCATCTTGGCGAGGTTGGCCACCACGTAGCCGCCCTCGATGTCCTTGCCCAGCGCCACCAGCATCGGGTGGTGGTCGCTCGTCGCCGCCCGGGAGCGCAGCACGTCGCCGAGGGACACGTCCTCCCGGTCGGTGTTGGGGATCTCCACGCCGACCGCGCTCTTGCCCGGGATCGGGCTGAGGATGCGGACGTCGGGCGACTTCACGGCGTAGGCGATGTTGCGGGAGAGCTGGGTGATCCGCTCGACCTTCACGCCGAGGCCGAGCTCGACCTCGTAGCGGGTGACGGTCGGGCCACGGGTGAAGCCGGTGACCGCGGCGTCCACGTCGAACTGCTCGAACACGCCCTGCAGCGCGGCGATCACCTCGTCGTTGGCCTTGCTGCGGGTCTTGGCCGGGGTGCCCTGCTTCAGCAGGTTGGCCGGCGGCAGCGTGTAGTCGCCGGCCAGACCGGTGATGGCGAGCTGCTCGGCCCGCGTCGGCGGCGTGGTGTGCTCGGGAGGCTCCGGAACCTTACGGACCGGCACCTTCGACGGCGGCGTACGCGGCAGCGCGACCGTCTCATGGCCGCCCTCCTCGTCGCCCGTCTCGGCGGTCGCGCCGCCCGTGGCCATGCTCCCCTGACGGCGGCGGGACGGGCGGCGGCGGGCCGGCGTCTTCTCGGCCTCCTCCTCGCCGTCGCCATCCTCAGTGGAATCCTCCGGCTCGCGTCCGAGGATCGCGCCGGCGAAGAGCCCCAGCCGCTCGGGCACCTTGTTGATCGGCGTGGCTGTGACCACCAGCAGGCCGAAGAGCAGGAGCAGGGCGAGCATCGGGATCGCGACCCACGCGCTCAACGCCTTCTCCAGCAGTGCGCCGACCCCCGCCCCGATCAGACCGCCGGCGTAGTCACGCTGGACCGTGTCGATCGGGTGCTGGGCCAGATGCAGCAGCCCGTCCGTGGAGACGATCAGGGCGGTCCAGCCGACGACGCCGCGACCACGATGCTCCGGATCGACCGGCTCGCGCATCAACCGGATGGCGCCGACGAGCAGCAGCAGCGGGAGAGCCACGGCGACCGCGCCGAAGAAGAGCCGGATGGTGTCCGCGAGCCGCTCACCGACCGGACCGGCGGAGGAGAACCAGACCGCCATCGCGGTGAGGATCGCGAGGCCGAACATGAGCAGGCCACCGCCGTCACGGCGGTGACCCGGGTCGAGCTCGCGCGCGGTGGCGGCCTGCCGACCCACCGCGCGGACCACCCAGCCGAGGCCGTGGGCGATGCCCATCCACAGTGCGCCGAGGGCGCGGCCGATCCAGACCGCCGGGCCGGGGCCCGCCGGACGGCGGCGGGCCGCCGTCGCCGCACGGGACTTGGCCGGTGTACGCGGCTTGGCGGGCGTACGGGCACGCGTGGCAGCGGCGCCGCGCGTCGATGACGTGTTCCGGCGCCGGCTCGTCTGAGAGGTACGGCCCGCCATAAGGTCACACGGTAGCGGTGCCGCCTGACTAATCCTCGCTTTTGCGGCTCGTGTCCGAACACGGGTCTGCGCGGGCTGTGCCGTCCCCCCTCATCGGCCTACCATCACGGGCGGATCAACCGCTCATCCCCCAGCGCGACGGGGCAGTCGCTGGCGGCAGGGTTTTACGGTGCCGGGTACCACCGCACCTCATCCAGGAGGACGACGCATGCCACCGTCGGATATCGGCGATCCGTCCGGTTCGGGTCCGCGCGGTGGGGACCTGCAGACGCTCCTGCGCCTGACCAACGAGCTGATCGCCAGCGTGCTCCGGCGCCACGACTACAACTTCTCCACCGACCACGACGGTGATCTCTTCGGCCGGTGGCAGGAGAATCTCATCTACTTCTTCCGCCTGGGTGAGACCGGGCAGCTTCTCCAGGTCCGCACCATGGCCGCCACCTCCTTCGACATCGACGACGTGCCACGGCTCTATGCCTTCTGCAACGCGTGGAACCATGACCGGCTCTGGCCCAAGGCGTTCGTGCACGTCGACGACGACGGCACGGCGCGGATCTGCGGCGAGGTGGTCGCCGATCTCGAACGGGGCGTCACCACCGCGCAGCTCGACCAGCTGCTGAACTGCGGCATCGCCACCGGCTGCCAGCTCGCCGAGGCCGCCGCCGAGCTGCGGTCCTGAAGGCGGGTCCAGGATGGAGCACCGGTTCCAGGTCGACCTGCGCGGCATCGTCGACCTGCTCAGCCATCACCTCTACGCCAGCCCCCGGGTCTACCTGCGGGAGCTGCTGCAGAACGCGGCCGACGCGATAACCGCGCGCCGCCCCCTCGATGGCGGCGAGCCGGGTCGGATCGTCGTCGAGCCGCTGCCCGGAGGCGAGCTGCGGGTGCACGACAACGGCATCGGCCTGACCGAGCCCGAGCTGCACCTCTTCCTGTCCAGCATGGGTCGCACCTCCAAACGCGACGAACTGGGCTTCGCCCGGCAGGATTTCCTCGGCCAGTTCGGCATCGGCCTGCTCTCCTGCTTCATGGTCGCCGACGCCATCGACGTGGTCTCGCGGTCGGCCCGGGGCGGACCCGCGGTGCGCTGGACGGGGTACGCCGACGGCCACTACACGATCGAGGTCGACGACGACGCCCGTACGTCGATCGGCACCACGGTGACGCTGCGGCCGCGCCCCGGCGCCGGGCAGTGGCTGGCGCCGGAGCGGGTCCGCGAGCTGGTCCGGACGTACGCACAGCTGCTCGACGTCGAGATCACCTTCCAGCCGACCGACGCGGGCCCCGTCCGGCTGACCGAGCCGCTGGCGCCATGGGAGATCGCGTACGGCGACCCGGAGGCCCGCCGCAGCGCCCTGCTCGACTACGGGACACAGCTGCTGGGCAGCCGACCGATGGACGTGATCGACCTGCGGGTCCCGGAGGCCGGTCTGGTCGGCGTGGGCTTCGTGCTGGCCACCGCCTCCTCGGTCGGGCAGGGCGGGCACCGGGTCCACCTCAAGCGGATGCTGCTCACCGAGGACGCCGGCAAGCTGCTGCCCGAGTGGGCCTTCTTCGTGCGCTGCGTGGTCGACACCGCCCTGTTGCGCCCCACCGCGAGCCGCGAGGCGCTCTACGAGGACGACCTGCTCGCCTCGGTCCGCGACTCGCTGGGCGAACAGGTGCGGGGCTGGCTGCTCGACCTCTCGGTCAACCATCCCGAACGGCTCGCCGCCTTCCTGCGCGTGCACCATCTGGGCGTCAAGGCGCTCGCGGTCCGCGACGACGAGATGCTGCGTCTGGTCGACGCGTGGCTACCGTTCGAGACCAGCCGCGGCTCGATGCCGCTGCGGGCGTTCCGCCGCGGCCTGTCGATGATCCGCTACGTCGAGACGGTCGACGAGTTCCGCGCCCTCGCGGCGATCTCCAGCGCCGCGGGGACGCCGCTGGTCAACGCCGGCTACGCGTACGACAGCGAGATCCTGCAACGACTCGGCCGGCTCGATCCCGCCATCCGGACGCGTCGACTCGACCCCGGTGAGCTCGCGGCCCGCCTCGAACCGCTTCCCGGCGGCCAGGAAGCGACGCTGCACGGCTTCCTGGACACCGCGCGGGCGGCCCTCGCCGATCTCGGCTGCACCCCGCTGCTGCGGCAGTTCGACCCGGTCACCGTGCCCGCCCTCTACGTGGCCAGCCAGCAGGCGCGCAGCCAGGACAGCGTGCGGCGCAGCCTGGAGACCGTCGACGAGCTGTGGTCCGATGTGCTCTCGGCCTTCAACGACGTGACGGTCGAACACCGTCCCGAGTTGGTCTTCAACTGGCGACACCCGTTGATCCGCAAGATCGCCTCCTACCCGGCCGGTCCCGCGCTGCGGCACGCGGTCGAGGCGCTCTACGGTCAGGCCCTGCTCGCCGGCCACCACCCGCTGCGCGCGGTCGACACCGCCGCGCTCAACCGGTCGTTCCTCGCGCTGCTCGACCGCGCGTTCACCGCCGGGCACGAGCGCGAGCCGCGCCCCGGCACCGGTGACGCCCCGTCCGAGGAGCTGCCATGACCAGGGATGAACTGCTCGAGGCGCTCGAGGACGCCCGGGACCTGCCGGACGGCGACGGGAAGATCGCCGAGCTGGAGCGGATCGTGGCCCACGCCGACGCCGTCGACGATCTCCGGCTCGGCTTCGACACCCGGTTCGAGCTGATCGACGCCTACAACAACCACACCGAGCGGTGGCGGATGCTGCCCCCGTTCGGCTGGTGCCTGGCGGCGTTCGACCGCGACCCGTCGATGTTCGACGCCCGGGACGCGGAGATGCTGCGCTGGTACCACAAATGGGCGGTGGCGACGCTGCGCAGCACACCACAGGTCGGGCTGGCGCAGACCCGGGCCGCGCTCGACGACATGGAGCGTCGGTTCCGGGAGACCGGGCAGAGCTTGCAGACCATCTACAACCTGCGCTGCAAGATCGCCGACCATCTCGGCGACGAGGCCGCCGCACGGGACTGGCTGGCCAGGTGGCGCACCACGCCGCGCGACGAGAACAGCGACTGCGCCGGCTGCGATCCGTCGCGGCAGGCGGAGCTGCTCGCCGGCTGGGGCGACTGGGAAGCGGCGGTGAGCACCGTCGAACCCGTGCTCAGCGGGGTGCTCGGCTGCACCGAACAACCCGAGAAGGCGCTCGTCACCGTCATGCTGCCGTACCTGCATCTCGGCCGGCACTCCGAGGCGGCGCAGGCCCACGTCCGCGCCTACCGCCGACACCGGTTCGAGCGCGACTCGTTCGGATTCCTCGCCGAGCATCTCCGGTTCTGCGCGCTGACCGGGCATCACGAGCGCGGGTTGGACATCCTCGAGGAACACCTGGGCTGGCTCGACCGGCCCTATGACGAGGCGTCGGCGATGGAGTTCGCCGCCGCCGGCGCGCTGGTCTGCCGCCTAGCCCACGAGAACGGGCTCGGCGCGCGACGGCTGCACCGGCCGGAAGACACCGACCGGCCGGAAGGGGACGTCGTGGTGGCCGGGCTCGGCGCCGAACTCGCCGGCACCGCCCGCCGGACGGCCCGCCGCTTCGACGCCCGCAACGGCACCGACCACCAGTCGCGGCGGATGGAGTCGTGGCTGGGGGCGCAGCCGCTGACCGCGCCGTTCGAGCTGCCACCCGATGAGCCGGACGTCGACCTCGCCCTGGCGGTCGGGCTGCCGCCGGAGGGTTGGCAGGAGGTGCTCGCCCCGCTCACCGTCGAGGCGATCGTGGCGACCCTCAACGACCGCGACGACCGCTACGTCGTCGACGAGCACGGCGTGGTCGCGGGCACCTGGGGAGCGGCGCACATCCATTTCGAACGCCTCGGCGAACGGCAGGAGATCCTGCACTCGCGGATCGTGGCCGGGCGTCGTCTCCCCGGCGACCGGATCGCCGACGCGCTGGAGTTCTGCAACGCGTGGAACCACGACAAGGTGCTGCCCAAGGCGTACGTGCATGACACGGGTGAGGGGGAGCTGATGCTGGCCGGCGACGTCACCACCGATCTGGAGCACGGCGTCACCGGCGCGCAGCTCGCCGTACTGATCAACGCCACCATCGCGACCGGCGCGACGTTCGCCGCCGCGGTCGCCGCCCTCCCCTGACCTTTCCCGCCGGCCGCAGACGAAAGTGTTGCGGGCCGGTCACCGCGTGGCCGCTCCCGAGCTGGCGGCGACGCGATGACCGGCCCTGTCAGACGGTCCTGTCAGCGGACCGAGAAGCCGACGGTGTAGCGGCCGGCGCCGCGCTCGGACCGGACCTGGTAGCGGTAGAAGCCGGCGCTGCCGGAGTGGGTGAGCTGTTCGCCCGCGGCCGGCCCGGTCGCCTGCGCGACCGTGCGCCAGGCGCTGCCGGTCCACCGCTGCAGCACGAGGTCGAAGTCGACGCCGGCCGGAGCCGACAGGCACGCGCTGTGCTCGCCGGCGCTGGCCCGGAAGTAGCGGCCGTTCGGCTGCACCTGGACGCTGCCGGTCCGCCCGAGCGTGCCGCTCCGGACCGCCTGCTGCTTGTCACATGCGGCCGGCGGGGCCGAGGTCGGCGGGACGCTGGTCGGCGTCGCGGTGGGTTCCGGGGCCGCGGGCGGGGCCGTGGTCGGCGGGACGGTCGCCGGCGGGGCGGTCACGGCCGGAGCGCTCGGCTGCGGCGCGCCGGAGCCCGTTGTCACCAGGGTGAGGTTGTTGACCGCGAGGATCTCGGCGAGCGGCTGGAAGAACGTCGTGCCGCCGACCGTGCAGTTGCCCGAGCCGCCGGACGTGACGCCCTGCGCCTGGTTGCCCGACAGCCACGAGCCACCGGAGTCGCCACCCTCGGCGCACACGTTCGTCTGGGTCAGCCCGGAGACCGCCCCCTCCGGGTAGTTCACCGTCACGTTCTTGGCCTGGATGACCCCGCAGCGGGTGCCCGTGGTGGAGCCGGAACGGCAGACCGAGGCGCCGATCGGGGCCTCCTGGGCGCCGGCCACGCTCACCTCGCCGCCGTTGAAGTCGTTGACGACGGGACGCGGGTTCCACTCCCCGTTCACCCGGACCACGCCCCAGTCATCGCCGGGGAAGGACGACGCGCTGAACGTGCCCTGGGCCGCCTGATTGAAACCGGTCGTGGGGCTACCAGTCTGTCCACAATGTCCCGCGGTGACGAACCCGCCGACGACGGAGAAGCCGATCGAGCAGCGCGCGCTGCGGTTGATGAAGTACGGGTCGCCACCGCGGACGTCGAAGAGCGGCAGCGGCACCTGGGTCGATGCGACCACGCGCACCGAGCTCGCCGGCACACCGCTGGCGGTCACGAACCGCCGCGCCGCCGCTTCGGTGCCGGGCTGGGCGAGCACGACGACGCTGTTGCTGGCGACGTCGACGTACCAGCCGGGCATGTCCGGGGTGGCGCCGGCGGCGTTGCGGTCGAGGTTCTGCTTCACCGTGTCCAGTTGCCGCTCGCTGCGGGTGACCATCTTCGGCTCGGCGCCGGTGGCGCGTACCTTCTGGGCCATCGCCGGGTCCGTCACCGCGACCACCAGTTGGCGGCCGTCCGCGGTGAGCCACGTCCCCCCGAACCCGCCGCCGAGATCGCCGCGGAGCTGCTGCGCGGTCCGTCCCGCCCATTCCTCCTTGCTCAGCCGCTGCCGCGCCTGATCGGTGGTGAGCCGCAGGTCACGGCGGAGGGCGGCGACCAACTCGGGATCCGGCGCCCCGGCCGCGCTCGCTCCGGGCCGTCGGTTACGCCCGGGCCCGTCGTCGGCGATCGCCGGGAGCGTGATCGCCGCTGCGGCTCCCACGGTCACCAGCATCACCGCACCCGCGATGGCTCGTCTGCGCTCCATCCCGTATCTCCTTCCGCCGATCCGACGCCGGTCGGCGCCGTGGCGGGGTACGGGTGAAGAGCGTCAATGGATGAACGGATCGGCGATGGACAATCTCACAAGCGGCAGGTTGAACCGGTCGTGGCCGTGACGCGTAGAACCTCATCGGTCAGCGTCGAAATCACCGGCCCGCAGCCCCGCGACAAACGCCGCCCAATCGTCGCGCGAAAAGACCAGGATCACTCCGTCGGGATCCTTGCCATCACGCATGGCGACGGCGGCGCCCGCGGACGCGACCTCCACGCAGGTGTTCGAATCGCAGCGCCGACTCCTGCGCCAATCAACCGACAACCGAGACATGGGCAGATGTTTCCTTCCGATTCCCCCGTGGTGTTCCGACTCCGTTAACGTCGCGGGGGCACGGGCGACACGCCACCTACGGCGCGTCCGCACGGGACACTCGCCCCGAGCCGGTCAGCAGGGCCTCCACCCGTGCTTCGATCAGGCGGGCCGAGTCCTCCTCGCCGAGCGCCGTCTCCCACATCTGGTCGAAATAGCCCCGATGGCGGTGGATCGCCTCCCCGGTGTGCATGATCTCGTCCAGGAGGATGGTCTCCCGGTAGAGCACCGCGTTCTCCTCGTCGCCGAGGTCGAAGATCGTGAACGGCCCCAGCATTCCGGTGAGCGCCGCGTCCGCGAGCGGGACGACCCGTACGGTGATCTGCGGCTTTTCGATCAGGTGGAGCAGGTGACGCAGCTGCTCGGCCATCACGCGGGGGCCGCCCACCAGCCGCGAGAGCACGGACTCGTCGAGCACGAACAGGTAGCGCGGGGGATCGGGCTGGTCGAAGACCTGGACCGGGCGGCGCATCCGCGCCTCGAGCCGTGCGGCCCGGTCGGCCGCCGGCATCTCGGCGATCCAGAAATTCATGATGAACTCGGCGTAGGCCCGGGTCTGCAGCAGCCCGGCGATCAGCGTCGGGTGGAAGTGCCGGATGACCGTCGCTTCGCTCTCGAACTGCAGCATCTGCATGAGCGCCGGCGTCAGATGCTCCCGGTAGCTCGGCTCGTCCCACCAGCCGCGGCGACGCGAGGCGCGGGCGTCGGCCAGCAACTGGCGGACGTGTTCGGGATCGGTGACGCCGCAGAGCTCCAGCAGCGCGCGCAGGTCGGTCGTCGAGACGGTGACGTCGCCCTTTTCGATCCGGTTGACCTTTGATATCGACCAGTCGAGCGCCTCGGCCACCTGCCCGCGCGTCAGGCCACCCGCCTCGCGGGCGCTGCGCAGCGCGAGCCGAACTCGTCGGCGGGCCACCGCCGGCGATTCACCGGGGCCATGTTCGAATCCCACTGGCGCCTCACCGCGGGGAGACTGTGCCGCCGTCGCTGAACCGGCGGAGCGGTTGGTGAGCCACGATGGAATTGATGCGGCTCCGTGCTCAACGGGCGGGCCGCCAACGCTTTCCGCTCGCCACGAACACTATTGATGGACGTCATCCCAGTATGCGCGAGGCGGGACGGGGAAGCTACACCCCGTGACCGCGTGTCGACCCGTCGTCGCCCCCGCACCCCCGCCGATCAAGGACTTCCGCGTCGATCAAGGGCTTATTCACATGAATGGAGATCGAACCATGCGAATAAGCCCTTGATCGACGGCGAAAAGGGCCGGACGGTCAGACCTCGACCACGGTGGGGACGATCATCGGGCGGCGGCGGTAGGCGTCGTTCACCCAACGGCCCACGATCCGACGCACGACCTGCTGCAACTGGTGCGGATCGGTGATGCCGTCGGCGGCCGCCCGCCCCAGCGCCTCCGTGATGAGCGGGATGACCGCGTTGAACGCCTCGGGGTCCTCCGAAAAGCCCTTCGCGGACACGGTGGGACCGCCGACGACCTTGCCCGTGACGGAGTCGACCACCACGGTGGCCGCGATGAAGCCGCCGTCGCCGAGCATGCGCCGCTCGGTGAGGAGCGACTCCCCCACGTCGCCGACGGCGAGGCCGTCCACGTAGACGTAGCGGCTCTTCACGTGGCCGACGAGCTGTGCGCGCCCCTCGACCAGGTCCACCACGTCGCCGTCCTCGCAGAGCACCACCCGATCGGCCTCGACGCCGGACTCGATGCCGAGCCGCGCGTGTGCGCGCAGGTGCCGCCACTCGCCGTGCACCGGCATCAGGTTGCTCGGTCGCACGGTGTTGAGCAGGTAGAGCAGCTCGCCGGCGGGGGCGTGACCGGAGACGTGCACCTTCGCCACGTCCTTGTGGATCACCGTCGCACCGGCGCGGGAGAGCTGGTTGATCACCCGGTACACCGACGTCTCGTTACCCGGCACCAGCGAGCTGGCGAGCACGACCGTGTCGCCGGGCTCGATCGTGATGTGCCGGTGGTCGCCCGTGGCCATCCGGCCCAGGGCGCTCATCGGCTCGCCCTGCGACCCGGTGGACATCAACACGATCTGATCGGGCGGCAGCGTGGTCGCCTCGTCGAGCCCGACCACCAGGCCGGGCGGGATGTGCAGCAACCCGAGGTCACGGGCGATACCCATGTTGCGGACCATGGACCGCCCGATCAGCGCCACCTTGCGGCCATGCTCGTTGGCCGAGTCGAGCACCTGCTGCACGCGGTGCACGTGCGAGGCGAACGACGCCACGATGATCCGGCCCTTCGCCTTGGCGAAGATCGCGTCGAGCACCGGCCCGATCTCCCGCTCGGGCGTGACGAAGCCGGGGATCTCCGCGTTGGTCGAGTCGGAGAGGAGCAGGTCGACGCCCTCGGCGCCGAGCCGCGCGAAGCCGGCGAGGTCGGTGATCCGACCGTCGAGCGGCAACTGGTCCATCTTGAAGTCGCCGGTGTGCAGGACCAGACCGGCCGGGGTCCGGATCGCCACCGCCATGGCGTCCGGGATGGAGTGGTTGACGGCGAAGAACTCGCACTCGAACGGTCCGAGCCGCTCGCGCCCGCCCTCCCGTACGGTCAGCGTGTAGGGCTCGATGCGTCGCTCGGCGAGCTTCGCCTCGACCAGCGCGAGGGTGAACTGCGACCCGACGAGCGGGATGTCCGGCTTGTGGGCGAGCAGGTAGGGGACCGCGCCGATGTGGTCCTCGTGACCATGGGTGAGCACGATCGCCTGCACGTCGGCGAGCCGATCCAGGATCGCGGTGAAGTCCGGCAGGATCAGGTCGACGCCGGGCTGCTCGACATCGGGGAAGAGCACCCCGCAGTCGACGATCAGCAGCTTGCCGCCGTATTCGAACACGGTCATGTTGCGGCCGATCGCGCCGAGCCCGCCGAGCGGGATGACCCGTAGGCCCCCCTCGGGCAGCGGCGGCGGCAGTTCGAGCTCAACGTGGGCCTGGCTCATGCGAGCTCCCGTCCAGAGGCGGCGCAGTCCGCGCGCAGCTGCGCGATCTGCTCATCGGTGGCGTCGACCAGCGGCGGGCGCACGGGCCCGGCCGGCAGGCCAGCCAGGCGCAGCGCCGCCTTGGTCATGATCACGCCCTGGGTCCGGAAGAAGCCCTGGTACGCGGGGAGCAACTGCTGGTGCAGGGCGAGAGCGCCCGCGACGTCGCCGCGCCCGTACGCCTCGATCATGTCTTTGGTGGGCGCGCCGAACAGGTGGGTCGGCACGCCGACCACACCGACGGCGCCGACCGCGAGCAGGGGCAGGGTGAGCAGGTCGTCTCCCGAGTAGTAGGCCAGATCCGTGCGGGCGATGACCGAGGCGGAGGCGGCGAGATCGCCCTTGGCGTCCTTCACCGCGACGATCCGGTCGTGCTCGGCGAGGCGGCAGATGGTGTCACTGGCGATCGGTGTGCCGCTGCGGCCCGGAATGTCGTAGAGCATCACGGGCACGTCGGTCGCGTCGGCGACCATGGTGAAGTGGCGCAGCAGGCCGCTCTGCGGGGGCTTGTTGTAGTAAGGGGTCACCACCAGCAGCCCGTGCGCGCCGGCCTTCGCCGCCGCCTGCGCGAGCTCGATCGTGTGCTGGGTGTCGTTGGTGCCGACACCCGCGATCACCGAGGCCCGGTCGCCGACCGCCTCCAGCACCGCCCGCAGCACCGCGTCCTTCTCGGCGTCGGTGGTGGTCGGGGACTCCCCGGTGGTGCCGTTGACCACCAGACCGTCGTGGCACTGCTCATCCACGAGATAGGTGGCGAGCCGGGCCGCCCCATCCACGTCGAGCGATCCATCGGCGGCGAACGGGGTGATCATGGCGGTGATGAGCCGCCCGAAGGGCCGTCCACCGGCTCTGAGGCCGGTAGGGGCAAGGTGGTCGTGCGTCATGCACACAACTTATCGGACGCGCCCAGCCGGTTTCCGACGCTCCTCGCGCAGTCGATCGGGTGGGGTCCGGCGAGCGCCGCGACCGCCCGGGACAGAGGCACCGACGCACGACGTCCGGCGAACATCGGCGGCGGCTGTGGGCGGCGAAGATCCCCGTGATCAGGGAGCGCCATGAACGGCACGCCGACAACACGCCGGACGTACTCCCTGATCACCGGGGATGTTGCGGCCGGGGTCGGGCCGGCCGGCTCCGCGCTAGGCGCGCTCAGCGTGCGGGCTGGCCGCCACCTCGGTGCCGTCGGGCAGCGTGGTGATAACGAAGTCGGCGAAGACGTTCGGCGCTACCCCCTGCAGCTGACGCAGGCACTCGATGGCCAGTTCGCGGATCTCGACGTCGGCGTGCTCGGTGGCGCGCATCGCGAGGAAGTGCCGCCACGCGCGGTAGTTACCGGTCACCACGATGCGGGTCTCGGTGGCGTTGGGGAGCACCGCGCGAGCCGCCTGACGGGCCTGCTTACGGCGCAGGGTGGCGTTCTCCACGTCGGCGAACTTCTGCTCGAGCCCTTCGAGCAACTCGTTGTAGGCCCGCACGCTCGCCTCGGTCGCCTCGACGAACTTCTTGTGCAGCTCCGGGTCCTCGGCGATCACCGAGGGCTCGACCATCGCCGCGTCGCGCTCCGGGACGTAGCGCTGGGAGAGCTGCGAATAGGAGAAGTGCCGGTGCCGGATCAGCTCGTGGGTGAACGAGCGCGACACCCCGGTGAAGTAGAACGTCACGCTGCCGTGCTCCAGCACCGACAGGTGGCCGACCTCGAGGATGTGCGCCAGGTAACCGGCGTTGGTCGCGGTCGCCGGGTTGGGCTTGCGCCACGACTGGTAGCAGGCGCGGCCGGCGAACTCCGCCAGCGCCTCCCCGCCATCGGCGTCCGTCGACCACGGCACGTCCGTGGGCGCCTCGAATTGCGTCCAACCAATGAGTTTGACCTGGGGGGCCACCATGTCCGGCATTCCTCGGACTGTAGTGGCCCCGATTCGACGGGCGAAAGACGGGCGAGCCGCGTGTCGAGCGGGTCACGGTGAGCCACCGGCCCGCGGCATCGACCAGGTCAGACGTAGAGCCAGGCGAAGGGCGCCCAGGGCAGGTTGCGCAGCACGGAGAAGGCCAACCAGGCGGCGAGGAAGACACCGACCACGGCGGGTGTGATCCGCAACTGCGGCAGGCGCCAGCGGAACATCCGCTCGCCCGCCCAGGCGACGTAGAGGTAGAGCAGGAACGGCAGCGCGAAAACGAAGAGGATGTGGTGCCGGGCAGCCGCCGGCAGATCGCCGTGGAGCACGTACCAGAACGCCCGCGTGCCGCCGCATCCCGGGCAGTCGAGCCCGGTGGTGAGCTTGAGCAGGCAGGTCGGGGCCGCGTCGGCGGTGCTGTCGGTCGGGTCGACGAGCGTCGTGTAGCCGACCGCGCCGGCGATACAGCCCAGCGCCGCGACCGGCGCCAGCCAGCGGGGCGCCCGGGCGGACCAGCGGTTGACGAAGCGGGTCAGGCGGTCCGGCTCGGGCATCACGTAGGGCGGGTAGGAATCCGCCCCATCGCCCGGCGCACCGCCGGACGGGATCTGCGGGTCCGCCCCGCCGACGGCCGTCGAGCCGGCCAACTCGGGGGTGGCCGGCTCCCCCGCCGGGTCAACCACGCTCGTCATCACGACTCCACCTCGTCCGTGGGACTCGTCTCACCGTACACCGGACCCGCCGCAGGTCCCCGGGGCGGCGAGCGCGGCGGCGAGCGGGCCGGCGAGGTCGCCGGCGAGCGGCCCGGCCACCTCGGCCAGCCCCAGCCACCCGGCGAGCCGGCGCAGTTCGGCGGCGAGCGCGGGGACCGTCTCGGCGGGCGCCGCGTCGGGCTCGCCCCACGCCGCCGGCACCCGCAGCACCCCGGCCTTCCGGTCGGCCTTCAGATCGACCCGGGCGGTGAACCGGTCGCCCTGCAGGAACGGCAGCACGTAGTAGCCGTGCACCCGCTGCGGCGCGGGCACGTAGATCTCGATCCGGTAGGCGAAGCCGAACAGCCGCTCCGTGCGGGCCCGCTCCCAGATCAGCGGGTCGAAGGGGCTGACCAGGGTGTTGGCCCGGACCCATCGGGGCAGCCGGGCGTCGGCGTGCAGAAAGGCCGGCTGCCGCCAGCCCTGCACCCGCACCGGTCCCAGCGCGCCGGCCTCGACCAGCTCCGCGATCGCGGTCCGCGCGGCGCGCAGCGGCAGCCGGAAGTAGTCGCGCAGCTCCGGCTCGGCGGCCACCCCGAGCGCACGCGCGGCGACCTCGACGAGCCGCCGGTAGGCGTCGGCCGGCTCGGGCGTGGGCGCGGCGAGCACCGCCGGCGGCAACACCCGCTCGGGCAGATCGTAGACGCGCGCGAAGGCGCTGTTGCGGGACGCCGCGGTCACCTCGCCGGCCCAGAACAGGAACTCCAGCGCCCGCTTCACCGCCGACCAGTTCCACCCCCAGTTGCCGGTCTCGCGCGGCGCGTCGTGCTCGATCTCCGCCGCGGTGAGCGGCCCCTTCGCGCGTACCTCGTCGAGCACCCAGGCCACGAGCTCCGGCTGCTCGACGGCGATGCGCCGCATGCCACCCCAGGCGTGCGTGTGCGCCGCCGCCATCCGCCAGCGCAGCGCCGGCTGCAGCGCCACCGGGATCAGCGACGCCTCGTGTCCCCAGTATTCGAACAGCTCACGCGGGCGACCGTAGGCCGCCCGGTCCAGCAGCGCCGTCGGATAGGGCCCGAGCCGGCTGTACAGCGGCAGGTAGTGGGCGCGTTGCAGCACGTTGACCGAGTCCATCTGGAGCAGGCCGACCCGGCCCAGGACCCGGCGCAGATGACGCAGGTCGGGCACACCGCCGGGCGGCGGGTCGGTAAAGCCCTGCGCGGCCAGCGCGATGCGGCGGGCCTGCGACAGCGACAACGACTCGGGAACCGTCATGGCCGAGCAGGCTAACCCACAGGTACGACGCGTCACGCTGGACCGGCCGGCCATGGGCGGATACAACGGTCAGATGCTCATCATCCGCCGGGAACGGCCCGAGGACGCCGCGGCCGTCGCCGACGTGCACGTACGAACCTGGCAGGCGGCGTACGCCGGCATCATGCCCGGCGAGGTGCTGGCCCGGCTCAACGTCGCCGCCTGGGCACAACGCCGCCGCGACGTCGGCACCGCCGAGCCCGATCACCCGTTCGTCACGCTCGTCGCCGAGGAGGGCGGGACCATGGTCGGGTTCGCCACCGCCGGCCCGTACCGGAACGGCCAGGACGCCGACGACCTCGACCCCCGGTACGGCGAGATCCTGAGCATGTACGTCGACCCGACGCGGTGGGGCACCGGAGTCGGGCGGGCCCTGATGGGGGCCGTGCTGGCCGAGACCGCCGGACACGACTGGCCGGAGTTGCGCCTCTGGGTCCTCGAGGAGAACACCCGCGGGCGCCGGTTCTACGAGCGGGCCGGGCTGGTGCCGGACGGGGAGCGCTCCGCCTTCGAGTTACAGCGGGCGGCCGGACGGCTGCCGGTCACCCTCACCGAGCTGCGCTACGTGCGCCGGCTCGGGCCCGGCTGACGACCGACCGCCGCGTTCGTCCGACAGCGGTCGTTCCCGCAGCGGCAGGGCGATCAGCAGGGCGAGCGTGACCCACACGTAGGCGCTGCTGCCCACAAAACCCAACACACCCTTGTCGTTGTGCTCCCAGATCCAGACGATGCCGCTGGACAGGACGGCGTACGAGATGATCGCGAAGGCCAGCAGCCGGCGGCGCCGGCGGCTGCCCGCCGGAGCGGCGAAGGCGTGGTCGACGAGCAGCAGCAGCGCCGGCACCAGGAAGACCAGGTGATGCACCCAGGTGACCGGGCTGACCAGGACACCGACGAGGCCGGTGAGCGCCAGCCCGGTGACGTCGTCGACCGGACGGGCCGTCGCCGGGCGCAGCGCCGGGACCCGCCGCGCCACCGCCGACACGATTGCGCGGGGCACGGCCCGCAACCGCCACACCCAGACCACGAGCACGGCGAGGACGAGCAGCGGCCAGAGCGCGCTGGACAGGTGCGGAAGGTGGAGCCGGTCGAGCATGCCCTGCAGCGACTGGTTCGACACGAACGCCAGTGAGCCGACCCGGTTCGTGTTGAGCAGCGCCGAGGTCCAGAACTCGCGGCTGGCGTCGGGCGCCACCGCGGCGGCGAACAGCGTGACGACGGTCGAGGCGGCGATCGCGGTCATCGCGGCCCGCCAGCGGCGGGTCACCAGCAGGTAGACGATGAAGATGCCGGGGGTGAGCTTGATCGCGGTCGCCAGGCCGATCCACACGCCACCCCACCGGCTGCCCCGGCGGACGAACCACAGCAGATCGACCGCCACGAGGAAGAGCAGCAGGGTGTTGACCTGGCCGAAGCTGACCGTCTCGCGCAACGGCTCGAAGGCGGCGGCCAGGCAGGCGACGACCGCGAAGGCGAACCACCGCGTCCAGCCCTGTCGCCGCGCGATCGGGTCGACCAGCCACCACAGCACCAGCCCGGTCGTCGTCACGGCGAGCGTCACGCTGATCACCTGCGCGAGCCCGAGTGGAACGAGCGCCATCGGCAGCATCGCGAGCGCCGCGAAGGGCGGGTAGGTGAAGCCGTACGGGGTGAAGGGCTTGAGATAGTCGTAGATCTCGCCGCCGTCGCGCGCCCAGTAGTTGAGGGCGCCGTAGTAGACGCGGAGATCGAAGAAGTAGTTGCGCCTGGCGAGCACCGCAAGGGCGACGCCGACCGCGAGCGCGAGCACGATGACGATGACGACCTGCCGGCCGGTTTGGGCACGCGCCCGCCCGACAGCCCCCTGCGACATCGCCATCCCCCTTGAGTCCGTACGCTGACCAGTCATGTCGCTCGGATTTGTCCGTCCAGCCCGGTCAGAGGATGCGGGCGAAATCGCCCGCGTCCAGTTGGAAACCTGGCGGGTGGCGTATCGCCGGCTGCTGCCGAAGCATGTGCTCGACCGGCTGGACGAGGCGTGGTTGACGCGGCAGTGGAGCGCCGCGATCGATACACCGCCGTCCGCCCGGCACCGTGTGCTGGTCGCCATTGAGCAGGCCGAACAATCGTACGTGGTGGGTTTCGCCGCGTCCGGGCCGGCCGACGAGCAGGCGCTCGCGCCGGAGGAGCCCGCGGAGGCGATCGGCGACGATGTCGTCGCGGTCACGGATCTGCTCGTCGAGCCCCGGTGGGGGCGGCGCGGACACGGCAGCCGGCTGCTCGCGGCGAGCGTCGACCTGTGGCGCGAGGACGGCTTCGCGACGGCGGTGGCCTGGGCGTACGACGGGGACCCGGCGACGCGGTCGTTCCTCACCTCGACGGGGTGGGAGCCGGACGGGGCGGCACGCGCGCTGGACGTGGACGACATGTTGGTCCCCCAGATCCGCCTGCACGTCTCTGTGACGCCCACCCCGTGATCCAGGATCATCCCTGGTAGTCGGGCCGACCCGGGGCTGGAAGGTGACACCCGCAGGTCCGGTCGGCCGCGGCCGCGCTCGCCATCGTGCGCGTGGCGGTCGGGCTCGACCCCGACGTGCCCGGGCGGACGCCCGCTGCTGAGCCCCATCACCGCCCGCTCGGCGCGGTCAGCGTGAGCGGGCTGCGGAGCGACGGCGCGACCGTCGGTGTCCGGTCGGCCCGGCCGGCACGGCGCGGACCGACACGCTGCCCGGCGAACTCTCAGTCGATCAGGGCGTCGAGGCCGATGGTCAGGCCGGGACGCTTCAGCACCGAGCGCACGGCCAGCAGGACCCCGGGCATGAAGGAGGCCCGGTCGTACGAGTCGTGCCGGATGGTCAGCGTCTCGCCGGTCGTGCCGAATAGCACCTCCTGGTGCGCGACCAGACCGACGGCGCGCACCGCGTGCACGCGTACGCCGTCGATGTCCGCGCCGCGCGCGCCCGGCCGCTCGTCGGTCGTCGCGTCGGGCATGGCGCCGAGGCCGGCGGTGGCGCGCGCCTCGGCGATCAGCCGGGCGGTGTGGGTGGCCGTGCCGCTCGGCGCGTCCAGCTTCTTCGGATGGTGCTGCTCGATGATCTCCGCCGACTCGAAGTAGCGGGCGGCGCGGGCGGCGAACTGCATCATCAGCACGGCGCCGATGCCGAAGTTCGGCGCGATCACCACGCCGACGTCGGGCTTATGGGCCAACCAGCTCCGCACCCGGTCGAGCCGCTGCTCGGTGAAGCCGCTGGTGCCGACCACGACATTGATGCCCTGGTCGATGCACCAGTGCAGGTTGTCCATCACGACATCCGGGTTGGTGAAGTCAACGACGACCTCCGCGCCGGCGTCCGAGGCGTTGAACAACCAGTCACCTTGATCGACCATGGCCACGAGTTCGAGATCCGCCGCGGCGTCGACCGCCCGGCACACCTCGATCCCCATACGGCCGCGGGCGCCCAGCACACCGACCCGGATCGGATCACGCTCGTCAGTCACGGGGCACAACCTATCCCACCGCCGGCACGGCGACGCAGGGCACGCTGGCGAATCGGCGCGTAGGTCCTGTCCTGCCGATCTTGCGGGAGCGGGACGGAGTCCAGGCGGCGATCCGGTGGTGGCCGCAGACGCCTGGATACCGGTGTTGTTTCCGGGGGTCCGAGGACGGCGCCGGGCGTCGTCCGGGCCCGGCGCAGCCCGTTAGAAGATCGGCAGGACAGGACCTAGCCCGCAAAGTCGCCTTCGTCGAACGGGCCGACCACGGCGAGCGACATCGGCCGGGTCAGCAACTCGGCCGCGAGCGTGTTGACCTCGTCGGCCGTGACCGCGTCGACCCGGGACAGCAGCTCGTCGACGGAGAGCAGATCCCCGAAGAGGAACTCCCCCTTGGCGAGCCGGCTCATCCGCGAGCCCGTGTCCTCCAGGCCGAGCACGTACGAGCCCTTCGCCATGCCCTTGCCGCGCGCCAGCTCGGCTTCGGTGATCCCGTGCGCGGCGACCTCGGCCAGCTCCGCCCGGATCAGCGTGAGCACCTCGTCGACCTTGCCCGGCGCGCAGCCCGCGTAGACGCCGAAGAGGCCGCTGTCGGCGTACTGGCTGGAGTAGGAGTAGACCGAGTATGCGAGGCCACGCCGTTCGCGGATCTCCTGGAAGAGCCGACTGGACATGCCGCCGCCGAGTACGTTGTTGAGCACGCCCAGGGCGAACCGCCGCTCGTCGAGGCGGCCGATGCCGGGGCAGCCGAGCACGACGTGCGCCTGCTCGGTCTCCTTGTGCTGCACGGCCGTGCGGGTCCCCGTGCGTACGGTGGCCCCGGCCGGACGGTGCGGCGCCGGCTCCGCTGTTCCGCTCTCCAGCGGGCTGCCCTGCAGCGCCCGCCGCACCTGCTTGACGACCTCGCCGTGGTCGAGGTTCCCGGCCGCGGCGATCACCATGGCGGGGGCGGTGTAACGGCGCCGGTAGAAGCCCTGGATCTGCCGGCGGGTCATCGCGGAGACGGTCTGCTCGGTGCCGGAGATGAGCCGGCCCAGCGGATGCTCGCCGTAGACGGCACGGGCGAAGAGGTCGTGCACCTCGTCGCCGGGCTCGTCGTCGTGCATGGCGATCTCTTCGAGGATCACGCCCCGCTCGGTCTCGACGTCGGCCGCGTCGAGCACCGAGTCGGCGACCAGGTCGCAGACCACATCGACGGCGAGCGGTAGGTCCTCGTCGAGCACCCGCGCGTAGTAGCAGGTGTATTCCTTGGTGGTGAAGGCGTTGGTTTCACCACCAACCGCCTCGATCTCGGACGAGATCTGCAGCGCGGTCCGCTTGCGCGTGCCCTTGAAGAGAAGGTGCTCGAGGAAGTGCGAGACACCGGACTGGGCCGGCGTCTCGTCCCGCGAGCCGACCGCGACCCAGACCCCGAACGAGACGCTGCGCATCGTCGGGATCGCCTCGGTGAGGATCCGCAGCCCGTTGGGGAGCACGGTCCGCCGGACAGTGCCGCCGAGCGAATCGGCGGCCACTGTCCGATGCAGCAGCTCGTCGGAGGTCGTGATGACCCGCGAGTTG
>NZ_JBFANZ010000007.1:0-169472 GCF_040659735.1 Micromonospora sp. NPDC049679 | reverse complement strand
TAGGCGGCGATCGCGGCGATGCCCATCGTCATCTGGGTGGAGACCCGGATCCCGGCCAGGATGACCGGCCAGGCCAGCGGGATCTCCACAGTGGCCAGCCGTCGCAGCGGGCTCATCCCGATGCCGCGCGCGGCCTCGGTGAGTTGCGGGTCGATCTCGGTCAGCCCGACCACGGTGTTCCGCAGGATCGGCAGCACCGCGTAGAGCGTCAGCGCGACCAACGGCGGCATGTAGCCCAGCCCCAACGGCGGGATCAGCAGGCCGAGCAGCGCGAACGACGGGATCGTCAGGACCGCCGCGGCGATCGCCACCGCGATCGCCCGGCTCCGCCGGTGCCGGTACGTGGCGACAGCGATCAGCACCCCGATGACCGTGGCGATCGCGACGGACATCAGCACGATATTGGCGTGTTCCAGAGTCTGCGCCAGCAGCAGGACACGGCGACTCTGCAGGTATTCGAAAAACGTCATGCGTCACCTCCCTTGCTGCGGTTCGGACAAATCCGCAGGCGGCCCACGGATGCACACGCATGCGACCGCGGCCCTGGCAGTAGTGACCGCGGTCGGACGAGATACCCAGGCGCTCGGCTCGCTAATCGTTACGAAGGTCACGGTTGAGCCAATATCGACCTATCTCAACATTTAGCGGGGACTGGTTGCACCGGCGAGTCTCGCTTGTCCCGCGTCCCCGCGGCGTTGGTGCGGAACGGCCGCGCGTCCGGAATAGTTCGCGGGGTGATCGAGGATGACGGGTGGCTGTGGCTGGAGGAGCTCGACGCCGCGGACGCCGCCGCGTGGGTGCGGGAGCGCAACGCGGAGACGGTCGCGGCGCTGGCCAGCGGTGACGGGTTCGACCGGCTGACGGCCGAGCTGCGGCAGGTGCTCGACGCTGACGACCGCATTCCGTACGTGCGCTGGCGCGGGGAGCACCTCTACAACTTCTGGCGCGACAGCGCCCACCCACGCGGCCTCTGGCGGCGAACCACCCTCGACCAGTACCGCCGGCACGAGCCGGAGTGGGAGGTGCTCCTCGACGTCGACGCGCTCGCCGCCGAGGAGGGCGAGAACTGGGTCTGGCAGGGCGCCACGGTGCTGCGTCCCGAATACGAGCGTGGCCTGATCAGCATGTCCCGCGGTGGGTCCGACGCGGCGGTCGTCCGCGAATTCGACCTGAAGCGTCGCGCGTTCGTGGCGGAGGGCTTCACGCTGCCCGAGGCGAAGAGCCGGGTGTGCTGGATCGACGTCGACCACATCTACGTCGGCACCGACTTCGGGCCCGGCTCGCTGACCTCGTCGGGCTATCCGCGCATCGCCAGGAAGTGGCGGCGGGGCACGCCGCTATCGGACGCGGAGACCATCTACGAGGGACGGACAGACGACGTTTCCGTGTACGCGACGCACGATGCGACACCCGGCTACGAGCGTGACTTTGTGGGGCGTCGCCTGGACTTCTTCCGCAGCGAGGACTACTTCCGCAATGGCGCGGGGGAGCTGGTCCGGATAGCGGTGCCGGAGGACGCCACCTGGGACGTGCACCGGGAGTGGCTGCTGATCCGACCGCGTTCGGCGTGGAGCGTGGACGGGGTGACGTACCCGGCGGGTGCGCTGTTGGTGACCCGGTTCGACGCGTTTCTCGCCGGTGAGCGGGAGCTGACGGTGTTGTTCGAGCCGGACGCGCGTACCTCGTTGAGCTCGTACGCCTGGACCCGCAACCATCTGATCCTGGTCCTGCTCGCCGATGTGCGGACCCGGCTGGAGGTGCTCACCCCGCACGGGACGGGCTGGCGGCGGGCGCCGCTGCCGGGGGTGCCGGAGTTCGACTACACCGGCATCCTGGACACCGAGCCGGACCGCAGCGACGCGTACCTGCTCTCCTCGGCCGGTTTCCTGCAGCCGGACTCGCTGCGGCTGGGCGAGGTCGGCGGGGCGGTCGAGACGCTTAAGCAGGAGCCGTCGTTCTTCGACCCGGGCGGCATGACCGTCCGGCAGTTCTTCGCCATCTCCGCCGACGGCACGTCGGTGCCGTATTTCGTCGTCGGCGATCCGAGCAGCTCCGGCCCGACGCTGCTCACCGGGTACGGCGGGTTCGAGATCCCGCTGACCCCGCACTACAGCGGGGTGACCGGGCGGGGCTGGCTGGCCCGGGGCGGCACGTACGTGGTGGCGAACATCCGGGGAGGCGGCGAGTACGGCCCCGAATGGCACCGGGCGGCGCTGCGCGAGCGGCGGCCCCGGGCGTACGAGGACTTCGCGGCCGTCGCGACGGACCTCGTGCGGCGCGGGATCACCGAGCCGGAGCGGCTCGGCATCGAGGGCGGCAGCAACGGCGGTCTCCTTATGGGTGTCATGCTGACCCGCTATCCGTCGCTCTTCGGCGCGGTCGTCGCGCAGGTGCCGCTCTTCGACATGCGGCGCTATCACCGGCTCCTGGCGGGCGCCTCGTGGATGGCCGAGTACGGCGACCCCGACCGGGACGACGACTGGGCGTACCTGCGGGAGTACTCGCCCTACCACCAGGTGCGGGCCGGACAGCCGTACCCGCCGGTCCTGCTCATCACGTCGACACGGGACGACCGCGTGCACCCCGGGCACGCGCGGAAGATGGCGGCCCGGCTGCGCGAGCACGGCCACGACGTGTCCTACTACGAGAACGTCGAAGGCGGGCACGGTGCCGCGGCGGACAACGAGCAGCGCGCGTTCATCTCGGCGCTGACGTTCGAGTTCCTGTGGCGGCGACTCGCGAGCGTGAACGCCTGACGTTGCCGACGCTTGCGAGCGTAAGTATCTCCCCGAGCCGTGCGCGACGTATCTGTGCGCGTACGTGCGCCGGCCGGGCGTGTGCACGTACGCGCACAAGCAAGCGGTTGTGCGCGTACGTGCACATGGAAGTGTTGAGTGAGGATCGGAAGCGGCGCGCGATCTGCCTCTGTTGGTGCCGATCAGGACGTCGTACACGCCGCCTTGGCGAGACGCTCGTCCCACAGACGACGAGTCGTTGCCCGCAGTGCCGTAGGGAGAGGTTCGCCAACCCGGTGCAGAAGGAAGGCGGGGCCGGGGAGGCTGTCCGGGGGCCGCCGTGTGTGCAAAGGTGCGAGCGATCGTGTCCACGGTCGGGCGACGTGTCAGCGCATGCTTGCGTTCCGAAGTGAGTGTTGAGACACCGCCTGACTAGTGCCGACCGGGTACGTCGGGGGCCGGGAACCAGGCGTCGTCTTCGAGTTGGCCGAGATACAGGTACGCCCAGTTGCCCCCGCCCGCATGCACTCGTGCGAAGAACGCACAGGCTTCGTTGATGTAGATCCCGCCCCCGGCCTGCCCCTTAATCGACCCGAGCCGCTTAGCGAGTAACCTCGCCGGCCCTGGGCCCACGTAGTCGGACAAGCGGTGCTCAATCCTTGCTCGGCCGGACGCCACCTCGTACTTGATGTTGCCGTCGACTTTCAGGACGTAATGGATGCCGACGTGCGGGCCTACCCAGGGGTCACCCGGAGCGAGGTCGGGCGGCGGGACAGGGGTGATTTCCTTCCCGTCATAGTCGAACTTGAGGAACTCGTTGTACGTGCCCGCGAAATACGCCCCGTCCCGGTCCGGGACAAGAACGTCGCGGTACTCGTTGATGTAGAACGATCCTCCGGGGAAGCCGTTCAGTTCTTGCTTCACCATGTTGACCATCTCGACGAGGCGGTCATGGCGGTCCGTGGTGAGCAGCTGCTTCTCCCGGTCGCTGACTCGGTAGATCAGTCGGACTTCCATTCGTCCACTCGGCCCGTGGACGACGGAGTACTTGGCGTCTTTGGGGGCATTTGAGGGCGACAGCCCTGGATAGCGCACCAACATGTGGCCTCCTTGATCGCTCAGCTAACCGCGGGCGCGTTCGTGGAGATGTCGATCGCCGCCTCCAACCGACTCGCGCATTGGAGGTGAGCGTAGTGCATCGATTCGATGTCGGCAGATGACTGTTATCGGCACTCAAGCCCGCACTCAATCTGTGGGGCTCACCAGCAGACCAGGAGGTACAGCCGTCGAGTTTGGACTCCCCGTTCGTGGCGTGACCAGCGAAGGGAGGTCAGGAGGGCCACGCAAAGCCGCCCGGGACGTGGGCGAGAAAACGGCGTTGGCCGCCTTCCATGTACCACGCTCGTCCATCGTGGGTCACGGAAAAGCTGATACCGCGATCGAACAGTTTCCGCCACGCGTCCAACACTCGGCGTGCATTTGTGGCTAGTTCGACAGGCGCAGGATCGTCCACAAGGGCGAACTCTGTCGCGCCGTCGGGGGCGCGCCGTTCGATGACTCCGCCACGCTTCTGCCGAAGTCGGTAGCTGCCGCCATCCTTGTCCGTGGGTCCGGGCAAAGGGCTGCCCGGTGTTAGGGCGGCCGTATCGCCTGGATCTAGATCCTGCGGTTGTGGATCGGTCGACTCGACCTCGAACGGCTCGGTTAGCTGCCCAGCAACGTACGGCGCGAGTCCGGCGGAGTCTTCCCCCCACACGAGCACCAGCCGACGAAGCGGCGTTACGCGAAACCGGCCGCCCGGGCGGCCACGCACGCGTTCGACCATCGTGAACACGTGCTGGGGATTACGGATCAATGCCCCAGAGCTGTTGGTCACGGTGCCAAGGGTGTCGACCGAGTACTCCTGGCCGACAAGCATCCCTTCCCAGCGAACAGGCTCATCCGGCGGGCGATGACCCAGCCGGTCCCACTCCTGTTCCTCGGTCGGCCGCGGGGTGGCCGGCGGCCCGGACATCCGCTCCGGTTTCTGATCTGGGTCGAGCGGCCAGCACTGGTAGTGGTTGGTTCCTTCGCCGGTGAGGTCCGCCCAGTCCTCCTTGGCATAAATCTGTTCGTCGACCGTCCCGGCCACATACATCAGGTGCATGTCGGCGTGCTTGCGCGGTGCCGACTCATCGAAGTGACGGCGTAACACCCGTCCGAGCGCCTGAATCCGCTGCCGAACACTGGAGGTAGAAGCGACTGAGACGCCGATATCGGCCTCTGGCACGTCGATGCCCTCGACGAGGGATTTCACGGATACAAGTACCTGGACCTCGCCGGTACGGAATCGCTGTAGGGCGTGAACCCGGTTGCGCGTTCCGAGCCGCGAATGTTCCAACGCGATCGACACGTCCGGCATCTGCGACACGAGTTGGTCGTATAGCGCCTGCGCTTCTGACACTCGTTCGTGGAACAACAGCACCCGTCGCGCCTTGCCATTCCGCAAAGCCTCTGTGATGATTCGTTGCGCCACCCGGCTCCGCTCGACTGCCCGGTAGAGCAGATCCTTGCGTCGCGCCGTCATCGCCATGTATCTGCGCGCGACCTGTCCAACGTCGTCACGACGCGTCTGCAACTGCTGTGCACGACCCGACTCGAAGCCCAGAGACCGCAGCTCGTCGGCTAGGTCGTCCACCCGTCGGCTGATTGCGTCGTACTGCCGCTGTTCCTCGTCCACGAGCCGTACCCCGTGATGATGGATGTCGTAGTCCGGCAACCATCCTTGGAGTCGTGCATCGCGCAACGTGAAGCGGTACACCACGGATCCCAGCGAACGACCGACAAGTTGTTCGTCGTATCGCAGCGGCTGCCCTGCTTCGTCTAGCTCCTCGCGGTCTGGAGTCGCGGACAGGCCTAGCCGATAAGCTGCGTCTGTCTTCAGCACCTGGGCGAACGTGGGTGCACCGGCACGGTGGCACTCGTCGACCACGAGCATCAGAGGCTGTGCCGCACGGGCTAATGCTGGCAGCTGCTTCGCAGCGGTGTTGAGCACTCCCACCAGAGCTCGGCACCGGGACAGATCGGCCGATTTGCCGGCACCGAGCAGGCCAATCTCTGATGGTTGAAGGGTGGTATACCGCGTTAGCACGGCTTGCCACTGTCGAGCGAGGGCCTCGGTAGGGACAACGACGGCAAGCCGGAGGTCAGGACTTTGTTCGGCGGCGCGGGCTGCGCAGGCGAGCGCGATGAGCGTTTTGCCGCCACCGGTCACGATCTCGAGTGTTCCGCGGTACGGCCCGCCAGCATCGCCGCGGGTCCACGCTTGCACCGCATCGGCCTGCCATGGCCACACCGCGAAGTCACGTGTCTTAATCACTGCGACTGAGTCTTCCTGTCGTCGAGCACGCGGCGCACCTCGTCATGGATGAGGGCGGGCAAGGTGGTGCGCGCCCAGGCAGCTAGTTCCGCGCGTACCGTCGCCGCGACTACGTCTGCCAAACGATCAAGATGATTGTCGTCGGCGGGTGTGGCCGAGACGCTCGGCGGTCGCCTGTCGGCGTCCTGGTCGGGGTCGTCCGGCCGTGAGGTCGCGGTTGAGGGCAGGGCGAACGCGGCGTTCGCGACATGGTCGAGAGCGAGACGGTTGTCCGGGATCGTGAGGCTGGACTCGGCTCGAGCGAGCAACTCGGCTTGCGAGAGCTTGAGGGCATCGGCGAGCTGGCGTAATGCCTTCGGAGAAGGAGTCTTTGTACCGTTCTCCAACTCCGAGACGTAGGGATAGCTGAGGAGGGCTCGTTGAGCGACCTCCTTGCGCTTGAGCCCGAGCTCCGCCCGACGCACCTGGATGGCTCGACCGAGACCCCGAGCGTGGTCCTCCATGATCGACCTCCGGCTAGCGTAAAAATTCTGCAGATACTTCTTCCCAAGGCGGGACGTCTAGCGTAATAATTCTGCCATGAGCAAACATGCACCGCGTCAAAGCAGAAGAGCTACGCTGACGAGCAAGACTATTATGCCTGGCCACCGGAGGCTTGCCGATATCGGAGTACGCCGCTGGCGTGTCGCGCCGAGCCCGGTAGACGCGCGCCTGCCGAATTTCTCCATCGTGCGCGTCATCCCGCGAACACGGTTGCGCCCAGGGGTCGTCGTGTGGGCGCATGTGCCGTTCGCGGAGTGCGACGAATACAAGACCCGGCCGGCGGTGGTCCTTCATTGTGACGGGCGAGACGTGACGCTGCTGCCGTGCACCAGCGCGGCGTCCCGGCATCGCCGGCCGGACCGGTATATCGAGCTGAAGCACCCCGACGCGGCGGGCCTCAACAGGGCAACGGCGGTCGGGCTCAAGCCCTTCATCGTCGACGTTCTGGACCTCCTCGATGTGATCGGCGAGTTGTCGGCCGCCGACAGGCAACGCGCTTTCACTGCGTCAGCGCTGTCACCCAGGGCTGCGGAAACGATTGTTGGGCGCTTGCGCGTAAGCAGGGCTCCCCGCGACCGCACATGATCTCATCGTGATGGTCACTTGCGACGTGCGTCGCTGGATAGCTGCCTGAAGGGCCGCGGTCGACGCGACGCCGGAGACGGCCGCGGCCCTGTTGCAACGCTGGTGTGAGCGGAACACCCCCACGGCCCGCGCCGACCTGCGCGCACTCGCCGAGCGTACGGACGATCCGGCGCACCGCCGGTTCGCCGCGGCGTACGCGAAGCGCTGAGCCCTCCCGGGCCTCGATCGGTGACCAGGAGGGTAGCTGTTTCGATCCGTTTGGGTAGCGAGCGCCACCGATGGCCGGGTTGCTCCCGGTGCGATGTTTCGACACGCTCGTCTGACACCTGACGGCGTAGAGACTGATCAGTCAGTCAACGCCGGACCGGGACGTGATTGTGGCCGTCGCAGCCGGTAATGTGCCGGGAACCGTCGGCAAGCAGGGGAGGGGACGACGTGGTCACCCAACTCGCGCTCCCGCCTGCCGTCGAGGCCGAGCGGGTGGTCACCGCCGTGCTCGACGACCTGCGCTCCGGCGCGCACCGCGGGGTCGTGGTCGACTCGCCGCCCGGGGCCGGCAAGTCGACCCTCGTGGTACGCGCGGCGGTCGAGCTGGCCGCCGCCGGTGAGCCGCTCATCGTCATCGCCCAGACCAACGAGCAGGTCGACGACCTGGTCGACCGGCTGGCCCAGGCCGCGCCCGAGCTGGCCATCGGGCGGCTGTCCGCCACGGACTACGTACCCTCGGAGCGGGTCTCCCGGCACGCCACCGTGCGGGTCGCGGCGAAGGTCGCGGACCTTGCTGGCGCGGCCGTCATTCTCGGTACGGCGGCCAAGTGGGCGATGGTCTCTGATGGCTCGTGGCCGTGGGCGATCGTCGACGAGGCGTACCAGATGCGCTCCGACGCGCTGTTGCGCGTGGCCGGCCGGTTTGAGCGGGCGCTGTTCGTGGGGGATCCCGGCCAGCTCGACCCGTTCTCGACGGTGGAGACGTCGCGCTGGACCGGGCTGACGTGGGACCCGATGCAGAGCGCGGTGGCGGTGCTGCTGCGACACAACCCTGAGCTGCCGGTGCACCGGCTGCCGGTGTCCTGGCGGCTGCCCGCGTCGGCGGCGCCCGTGGTGGCGGAGGCGTTCTATCCGTTCACTGGGTTCCGAGCAGGGACGACGGCTGACGAGCGGCTGCTGCACCTGTCGGCTCCGGGTCCGGGAGACGCAGTGGATGCGGCGGTGGAGCTGGCCGCGTCGTCGGGGTGGGCGCTGTATGAGCTGCCGGCGCGGCACACGCTGCGGACGGACATCGAGGCGGCATCGGCGTGCGCGGCGCTCGCGCTTCGGGTGCTGGAGCGGGGCGCGGTGGCGGTGTCGTCGGGGGTGTCCGCTCCCGTTGACGCGTCCCGGATCGCGATTGGGGCCGCGCATCGCGACCAGGTCGCGGCGATCCGGTCACAGCTTGGCTCGGCCGGCGAGGGCATCACGGTGGACACCGCCAACCGGCTGCAGGGCCGGGAGTACGACGTGACCGTGGTGCTGCACCCGCTGTCGGGACGGCGGGACGCGACCGCGTTCCACCTGGAGTCGGGGCGGCTGTGCGTGCTCACGTCACGGCACCGGCACGCGTGCATCGTCGTGGCGCGGGCCGGGATCGCAGAGCTGCTGGACGCGCACCCGTCGACCGAGCCGGTCCACCTCAACGTGCCGGTCAAGTTCCCCGACGGCTGGGAAGCGAACCAGGCTGTGATGGCGCATCTAGGCAGGTACAGGGGTGTGTGAAGCCGCACCAACGAGTCAGAGCGCTCACGTGCTCTCCCGCACCACCTCCCCGGCGAAGCCGTCGTCGCTGATCCTGGACCGTGCTACCTCCCTGGCCGACGGCCGAGGCGGTGGTGATTTGGCCACGGTTTCGGCCGTTGTTCACCGACGAGGAGTTGGTTATCGCCAGCAACCGGTGGTGGACGTTTTCCTCACACATGTCCTGAACCACCCGCCACACGCACCGACCACCCGGGGAGAGCGCGTATGAAAGCGGATACCGTCCAGCTCGTGAACGTCTTCGGCGCGAATCGCCGGCACGTCATTCGAGTCCTCCAACGCCCCTACGTGTGGGAGCAAGAGCGGAACTGGGAGCCGCTCTGGTCCAATGTCCGGGTGGCAGCCGAGAAAGTTGAGGCAGAGATGAGCGGGACTAGGGCCTTGGCCGGACAGCCGCCCCGAAGCCAGTTCCTCGGAGCGATCGCGCTGGAACGGCTGCCCCCGGCGCCGGGTCCGGTCCTCGCTATGAAGATGATCGACAGGCAGCAAGGCCTCATCACCCTCCAAGTGTCTTCTGGGGCTGACGGAGATTCGACATATGCTGTGGCTCGGTCGGCGCCCGAGCGAATGCTGGAGGCGCGGTGAGCGACTGGATCCCGGATGTTCCAACTGACGGCAGTATCGACCTGCCACCGGATCCGAGAGCGCTCGACGCCATCGGGCGGAACCACTCGCTTGAGACGGCGCTCGCTGACCTGGTTGACAACTCGGTCGACGCCGGTGCCACAAATGTCGTGATCAGGCTCGTAGTCGCAGGCGGTCTTCCGCGCGTGCTCTATGTGGTCGACAATGGCCGAGGCATGGCTCCCGACAAGATAGATACGGCCATGACGGTAGGCGGGCGGCGTGACTACGAGAATTCTGACCTCGGACACTTCGGGCTTGGACTCAAGGCTGCGTCGTTCAGTCAGGCACGCAGCCTCACCGTCATGTCCCGCGCTGCCGGGCACGACCCGGTCGGCCGCAGGTGGCGGGTGAACACCGCGACGAAGCGGGACTTCTCGTGCGACGTCGTTCCCGCTCCGTTCGTCACCGCAGAGTTCGAACGGGACTGGCGAATCTCACTCGGCAAGTCTGGAACCATCATCCGGTGGGATGATGTCGTCACTTTCCCTGCCGGGTCGGAGGCGCATCGCGTTGAGATCTTCATCGATCGGCTAATCACCGGCGCGTGCCAGCATCTCGGGATCGTGTTCCATCGCTTCCTCGAACAGGAGCGGCTGAGCGTCGACTTCGAGGTCTACAACGTAGATGAGGCATATCTCGGACCTCCGATCCCAGTCACCCCGCTGAACCCGTTCGCATACTCACGGCCGGGTGCAGAGGGCTACCCCAAGACTCTGACCGCAACCGTCGACGGTGTCGACATCTCCTTCAAATGCCACATCTGGCCGGGCAAGAGCAGCACCCTGTCCTACCGGCTGCGGGGGACGCCCGGCGACTATCAGGGGCTTTACTTCTACCGGCGGGACCGGCTGCTGCAGTTCGGCGGCTGGGAAGGAATCCACGTGGCGCACGCGAAGCTGCAGCTGGCGCGAGTCGAGGTCGACATTGACGGAGACGTCGCCGGTCTGTTTCACATGAACGCGGAGAAGTCCCGGGTGCTCGTCGGACTGGAGTTTTCCCGCCTTGCCGCAGCAGCTCGGTCGTCCGACGGCACTAGCTTCAATGATTACTTTGACCTTGCCGAGCAGGTCTATCGCACGGCGAGCGCCCGCTCGATGAAGCGAACTGCGATGATTCATCCCGGGTCCGGCCTGCCGTCCACCGTTAAGGACGTGATCCGTAAGGAGGTGCCACCGATCCTTGGCCGTGATCCTATCGAAATCCGCTGGGCGACCTTCGCGGACGACTCGTTCTTCCAGGTGGATCGAGAACAAAGCACGTTGTGGCTCAACAAGCGCTACCGCAAGATGCTGCTCGGCGGCAAGCACGGTGGCCTGAATGATCTTCCGTTGGTCAAAGCATTGTTGTACCTGTTGGTGGCGGATTCGTTCGAGGGCAACTACCACGGTGCGCGCGACAAGGACAATATCGATCTGTGGCAGTCCGTTCTCACCACCGCTGTGCAAGCGGAGCGGCGGTGAACGTGGATAGACGTCATGTCTCGGTCGAGAGCTTCGATCGGTATCTCGCAAGCGAAGTTCCGGTCGTCCTGCCGATCCGCGGGACACCGGCAGTGTCCGTGTTCGTTCGACCGGCGAAGCCGGAGCTCGGTCTGCGGATCGAAGTCGACCCGGACGCTCATGTTCCGGTCACCGGGCTGAACAACATCGTCGCTCGTGTGGCGGATCACGAGGGACAGCAGTATCTGGAAGTGGTCGTTGTCGCGGCAGCCCTGTTCCGTGATGCGTACCCAGTGCTCTGTTCGATGGCCGACCGTATCCAGATAGAGGGGATGAAGCCCGCCCACGCGCTGCGGGAGACGCTCGGACAGTTGGCCTCCCTCCTCCGTGAACCGAAGTCGATCTCCCAAGAGCGCGAGATCGGCTTGTTCGGCGAGTTATTGACGCTCCGTGGCCTGGCGGCGAGAGTCGGCGGTTCGGCGGCAGTGGGTGCCTGGCGAGGTCCGCAGGGCGAGGAACATGACTTCGGCCTGCCTGCCGCAGATGTCGAGGTAAAGACGACGATCAGTGAGCGCCGCGCTCATTGGATCGATTCGCTCACCCAGCTGCAGCCCACGACGGACCGGCCGCTGTGGCTCGTGTCGCACCAACTGACTGCTGCGGGTGCAGGCTTTGGAAAGACGCTGCCGGAACTGATCGACGAGGTGGGATCAACTCTCGGCAGCACGACTCGCGATGACTTCGACGCGAAGCTGAGCACGGCCGGGTGGTCGGCCGCCTACGCCCTGCTGCTGACCTCGCGCTGGGAGCGTCGTACGGAGAGCGCCGCCTTCCAGGTGGATGAGCAGTTCCCGCGGTTGGTGCCGGACACCCTCCAGCGAGCTGGCGTGCCGATCGCTCGGTTGATCCAGGTTCGCTATCGAGTTGACCTGGACGGCATCGCCAGCCCGCTCGCCATTCCCGCAGTCATCGTCGCCGCACTCGGATCGTGAGGACATCATGAACGAACCACTGGTCAACGCGTACCTCGGTGCTCTCGGCGCAATGGTCAGCGGGCCGAAGGCGCTGGTGCGGCGGGCCGCCGTCGAGGCGGAGGACATCGAGCCCGACCTCGATGTGTCAGAGGACCGTCTGCGGGAGTATGTCGCGGCCGCCGACCCGAATGACGAGCTCCGGGTGCAGCTGCATATTCGGCTGGCCACCTGGGACCACACACCCATCGAGCCGGGCCTGTGGATGGGTGACACCAGACCGAACACTGAGATGCGACGTGCACGGATCATGAAGCTGCTCGGCCTCGGCGACAAGACGGCCGCCGAGTTCGCCGACCACTTCTCGATCGCCACCGACGACGACACCGTGATCGCGGGCAAGTGGGAACCGTGGTACACCGCCGACTTTCAGCGGCAACGCGACTTCTACTGGAGCCACTACGTGGCCTACCTCCGTAAGCGGAGGAAGTGGAATGCCGAGGCGATCACTCGTCTGGATGCAGCCACGAGCCGGGTACTGGAACGCTTCGCCAACCCGGCCCAAAGTAAGCCGGTTACAACTAGGGGGCTGGTTGTCGGGTACGTGCAGAGCGGTAAGACGGCGAACTTTGCCGGGGTCATCGCTAAGGCAATCGACGCGGGCTACCGCCTTATCATTGTGATGACCGGCACGACCAACCTGCTTCGGGAACAGACCCAGCGGCGGCTGGACATGGAGCTGGTCGGGCGGGAGAACATCCTCCGCGGCATCGACGAAAACGACATCGAGGCCGCTAAGCATATCGACTACCTAAATGAGGATGATTGGATCAAAGGCCGGTTCAATCGGTACGGGGTGCAGCCGAGGACCCTGGGCAAGCCCGAGATCCGGCGGATGACGACCCGTCGCTTTGACTACCGCTCCCTCCAGCAGGGCTTGCCGGCGCTGGAATTCGAGCGCACGGACAAGACCAAGCCCGTCTGGAGCCCGGAGAATCTGTACCCCACCGACGCTCGGCTCATCGTGGTCAAGAAGAACGAGTCGGTACTGCAGAACCTCATCTCGGACCTGAAGAACAATGCCGACCGGCTCGAGGACATCCCCGCTCTCATCATCGACGACGAGTCCGACCAGGCGTCCATCAACACCGTCGACCCGGAGAAGCAGTCGCCGGGCGCCAAGAAGGAACGCACCACGATCAACGAGCGCATCTCGACGCTGCTCCAAATGCTGCATCGGGTGCAATACGTGGGGTACACCGCGACACCGTTCGCGAACGTCTTCAGCGATTACACGGACAAGAACGATGTGTTCCCGTCGGACTACCTGCTCGCCCTGCGCCGACCTCTGGATTACATGGGTGTTGAGGATTTCCACGACATTGATTCCTCGGTTCCCGAGTCGGAGCGGACTTTCTCGAACTCGAAGGAAAAGGTTCATGTCCGCCTGATCGACGACGGTGACGAGGAGTTCGCTTTCCAGCAGGCACTCGACTCGTTCGTGCTAGCCGGTGCCATTAAGCTGTACCGGCAAGGGCTGAACCCCGATGAGGATCATTACCGGCACCACACGATGCTCGTGCACGAGGCCGCCAAGAAGGCCAAGCACAAGATCCGCGCGGAGACTATTCAAGAACTGTGGAGTAGGTCGGGCCACATCCTTGCCCCCGGCATGAAGAGGCTCCGCAAGCTCTATGACACTGACTTCGCTCCGGCGTCTCACGGACTCGGTCTGGGATATCCGATGCCCCCGTCGTTCGCGGAGCTCGAACCGCTGATTGGACGGGTCGTTCGCAAGATCGCGCCGAACGGCGACCCGGTACTGGTGATCAACAGTAGCAAGGAGCCGGATCAGGAAGAACTGGACTTCGACGGTGGCTCGGTGTGGCGGATCCTGGTTGGTGGCAACAAGCTGGCTCGCGGGTTCACCGTTGAAGGCCTCACAATCACCTACTACCTCCGGACCGTCGGGCACGCCGAGGCCCTGATGCAGATGGGGCGCTGGTTCGGCTTCCGGCCTGGCTACCGAGACCTGGTCCGCCTGTTCATCACCGCCAAGATCCGCGACGCCTTCGAAGCCGCCTGCCGCGACGAGGAGCTTTTCCGCGACGAGCTGCGGCAGTACGCGGTGATGGCGGACGGGCGTCCCCTGGTCACCCCGGCTGACATTCAGCCCTTGGTCGCTCGGCACGGGCTCCGCCCCACGGCGGCCAACAAGATGCGCTACGCCCAGCTCGTGGAGAAGCGCAGCCAGAGTAAGGAGCCCAGCTCCGGCTACCCCGGCTTGGCTGAGCAGGAGAAGCTGAGGAACAACGTCAAGGTCATGACACCGTTGTTGCAGGCCGCGTCGAACAGGAGCACGTTGTCTGCTGGCACCCGAAGCTTCGATGCGATGACCGGCGAGGTTTCCCACGCCGAGATGGTCAAGGTACTTAAGCAGCTCCAGTGGCGGACCGACGACACCTTCAAGGCCGACCTGGCCTGGATTGAGAGCCTGGACGACCAGGCCGTCGACAAGTGGATCATCGTGCTTCCACAGCGGCGCTCCGACCGCGGCGTGACCATTCCCGGCCTCGGCACGTTCTCGCTCCATGGCCGCAAGATCGAGAATGGCAGCCTGCGCGGGAACTCGGAAAGTCTCCACCGCGCGGGGCTCGCGTCACTCACCGGTCGAACCTCAAAGACCGGCTGCGCGATCATCTACCCCGTGATCGACAAGGACCGGGCCTACGAGGAAATCCCGCATGACACGTGGCCGGACGATGTGGTCATGGCGATCCGGCTCGAGCTGCCCGAGAAGGCGGTTCCGGCCGGCACCCGGCCCTTGGTTTACCAGGTTGCCCCTAAGCGGCCCATCCCGACAGAAAATCACGCATGGTAAGGATGTAGGACGTTGCCCGAGCCAACAGTTCCGGAGAAGGTCCGCGCCGAGGTCATTCGCGAGCTCTATCGCCAGGTGGACACGCTCGACTGGGAGGAACTCCCGGTACGCGCCAAGACCGCCTACTACACGCGCTGGGTGGAGGACGACGCGATCGGAGGGATGCTCGCCGACTACATGACGTCGGAAGGCATGCGAGTGTGGCTCAAGGACGGACCCCTGAAGGAGTACGCGCGCGCGGTCGAGAGGTTCGGATCGTACGCCCAATTCGTCTCGAAGCACTTGACGCCGCCGAGTCAGTTCGTTCCGCCGATCCTTGGCTCCGACTGGCAGGTACGGCCGGAAACCATCCGGGAGAAGCCTATGCACTGCAAGGCCACCGATGGCTCGCGGGAGCGCTACGTGTGCTGGGGCCGCGTGCGCAACTTTCGCGACCTGGTCTGGGCGGCGTTAAATGAGGCGATCGACTCGACCGAGCGTCCAATGATTGTTGTGTACGGTACCGACGCTGTTCCGGTCGATGCCGAGAGATCTAAGCGGTTCCGCCGCATCGCTGAGCATTGCGGACTTGATGTGGATTTCGTGCGACGGCGATGGTTAGCAGCAGCGGCGGGCTAGTGCTTTTCGCCTAACGCCGCGTAGAGGCGTTCCAATGTCTCGACCGCGAGATCACCCTCGACGTCATCGGCCCACCTTCGCCGCCAGGAGGAATCCTCCCGCATGATCACCTCTAAGGCCGCCGTGGCGAGTCGTAGCAGGCCCGGGCTGGCATCGACATAGTCGGCGCCGTCGACAAACCGAGGCGAGTGGGGGGTCGTCAGGTCAGGCAAGCCGGTGTGGGCCTGAAGGGTTACTGCGGCTGCGGCGACCGCCTGAGCTGCGGCCACATCGGATAGGGGAGAAGTCGAGTCTGCGATTGCTCGCCGCAGCGCTCCCGATACCGCTTCGGTCCGTTCGGCCGGCGCGGCTGCCTCGAACTGCTCGCACCACTCGGCCGCAGCGTCATTGTCGAAGGGCCCCACGTTCCAGGTGGCCATGTTTTCCCCTTGTTGAGTCACGGCTCAGGTAGATGACGGTCGCGGACGATCGGAGGACGAGCCAATGTATAGCGGACTCCTGGTGGCCGGGGATAACAGGCGGCGAGCGGCGGCCGGCGAGCCGGCTTCTAAGATCCACAACTCCGCGGTATGCTTCCGCAATGCTTGAGCAGCGGGGGGAGCCGAAGGACCGCACCTCGGTCGAGCTGTTCGCCGGCGGCGGCGGGCTAGCGATGGCGGTCCACCGAGCTGGCTTCCGTCCCCTCCTGGTCAACGAACTCGTCAAGTGGGCCTGCAAGACACTAGATGCCAACAAGGCGGAGGGCCGCGGCGATGAGGAGTTCATCCCCCCGGCCGGACAGGCGTGGCCGTTGATCCCTGGGGATGTGCGCGAAATCAAGTTCGACCACTTGTGGGATCAGGTCGATCTGCTTGCCGGTGGGCCGCCGTGTCAGCCCTTCAGCCTTGGCGGAGTCGCCAAGGGTGACGAGGACCGGCGGAATATGTTCCCCGAGATGTTCCGGGCAATCCGGGAGATTCAGCCCAAGGTCGTCATCTGCGAGAACGTTCAGGGTTTGCTGCGTCCGTCGTTTCGGCCCTATTTCGATTACATCGAGCGTGAGCTCGCCCTGCCTTTCGAGCAGCGCGAAGAAGGGGTTAACTGGCGCGAACACGACGCCGCTCTCCAAGCGCGTCTGTCGGAGGCCCCCACCGACCCGAAGAAGCGGTACGAGGTCGTAACCACTCGGGTGAACGCGGCCGACTATGGGGTGCCGCAGATACGCAACCGGATCATCATCGTCGCCTTCCGGTGCGACCTGGAAGTCGACTTGACGCGGTTCAAGGAGTCCATCGCGCCGACTCACTCCGAAGCCGCGCTCCTTCGCTCCATTCAGGACGGCTCGTATTGGCGGAAGCACCCGGAAGTGCCGTACCACGTTCGGGAACGCGTAGAGTCGCGGCTACCGAAGGTGATCCCCTTCGATGACGGAAAGCTTCCCTGGCTGACCCTGCGCGACGCGCTCAAGGAGGAAATCGACCGGCAGCGGCCGCTGCCGCCGGTCCCCTGGGACAAGCTGGACCGTCGTGAGTACCAACTCGGTGGCGTGCTCGACCACATTGGTTGGCCAGACGCTCGCATCTATCAAGGCCACACGCCGAACGAGCTGGATCGGCCCGCGAAGACTGTGAAAGCTGGGGTGCACGGGGTTCCGGGCGGCGAATCGGTAATGCTCACCGACGACCTGCTCTCCGAGCCTGCCGCCAACAGTCCGCTGAAGTATCGCCATCGATATATGACGGTCCGGGAGGTGGCGCGGGTGATGACCTTCCCCGATCGCTGGATCCTCAAGGGCCCCAGAAGTGAGCAGATGCGCCAGCTCGGGAATGCGGTCCCGGTGCGGTTGGGCGAGTTCTTTGCACGTGCTATCGCTGTGGCGCTGGATGAGGCCGAAAGCCGACGATGACCGGCGGTGAAGGGCGGGTCGACGGCGCATGGGCCGATGCGCTCCCTCCTGAGCGGGCCTGGAAAGGCCGTAAGGGACGCAGCCGGCGAGCGGTAACGGCGGAACAAGACCGAGCCGCCGGCGGTCCCGATCGCCGGTGGGTTGATCTCGACGGCGGCCGTCAGGCACGCGCCTCGGTCGAGCTGAAGCTTCTCCCGAAGACCAGGAGGCTCCGAGCGTATCTGCGCTGGTCGGATCGCGGCCGCTCGCCAAGCAGATATTTAGGAGAGGTCCGCAGGGCCACCCGTGCTCTTAATCTGGCGGAGGGTTGGCGGCTGGCGCGGGAGAAGGGTTTACTCGCTCTGCCCGCGCCGGTTCCCGGTTCATGGGCCAAGTCGCCAGCTGTCCGCTTGTCGATGCAGGGCAATAGGGGCCGCGATACGCAGCCGGAACGCCAGCTCCGCTCCATATTGTTCCGAAGTGGACTCAGATATCGGGTTAATATGCGGCCCTTGAAGAAGCTGCGCCGGACTGCGGACGTGGTGTTCCTTGGCGCAAAGATTGCTGTCTTCGTCGACGGATGCTATTGGCATGGCTGCTCTGAACACTACCGGCCGGCCCGCGAGAACCAGCAGTTCTGGCATACTAAGATTAATGGCAACAGGGCGCGCGACGTCGAGACGGATCGGCTGCTCGCTGAGGGCGGGTGGCAGTCAATTCGAATTTGGGAACACGAAGAGCCGCAAAGGGCGGCGCTCCGCGTGATCGCCGCTGTTCGGGCAATCCGAGGATGCCCACAGGAGGACGCCCTGCCTGGCCGGACTGGTCATGTTACGCCCTGACCTAGTTGTACTGCCCTGAGAGGTTGGGGACGCGGCTGGCGGGTGGTTTGCCGCCGACTGCGGCGTCGGGGCGGTGGTGATTGTAGGTGTGGAGCCATCGGGGTAGGGCTTTTCGGGGGGCGGTTCGCTGTGGTAGGGCTTGGCGTAGGCCATTCGACGCTGATGGTGCGGTTGAAGCGTTCCACTTTGCCGTTGGTTTGCGGCCGGTAGGGTTTTGTGCGTTTGTGGGTGATGTTGAGGCTGGTCAGGGTGTCTCGCCAGGCGTGGGATCGGTAGCAAGCGCCGTTGTCGGTGAGGACCCGTTCGACGGTGATGCCTGCGGCGGTGAACCAGGCGTGGACGCGGGCCCAGAATTCGGCGGCGGTTGGGGCCTGCTCGTCGGGTAGGACTTCGGCGTAGGCCAGGCGGGAGTGGTCGTCGACGGCGGCGTGCAGGTTCCGTAGCCGTAGCGCACGGGTTTGTCGCGGCGGATGGGTTGGCCGGTGGCGAGATCGATCGCCCGCACGTGGGGAACACCAGCACGGGTGAGGACTCGGTGCACCGTGGAGGGGTGCATGTCCAGCCGACCCGCGATCGACGCCGCTTCTTCTCCCGTAGGTGGCAGATCTTGCGCTCAATCGGGCGGAGTGTGCGTCGCGGGCTGCGGTGCGGGCGGCTGGATCGGTCGCGAATGCCTGCGGGGCCGTGTTGGCGGTAGCGGTCCGCCCATCGCTTGGCGGTGTTGTGCGAGACCTGGAACCGGTCCGCCGCGCGTCGCAGGGGCCAGCGGTCGTCGACGACGCAGCGGGCCAGCCGCAGACGACCTCGTTCGGTCAAGGGTGCGTTAGCGTGGGGCACGAAGACCTCCAGGTCAAGATGTGGGCTCTCGACAAGCTCCACACTGACCCGGAGGTCTTCACCCTTTCAAGATCATTCGATCCGTGTCGCCGTCACCAACGTCTGTGCGCACTTCTAATCCTCAGCGACTAACCGCCCCGTGCGGCCGGCACTGCACGCTGAGTGATCAGCGCCGGAAGAGCTTTCTCCCGGCTGCAGTCACCGTTCGGCTTCGTCGGCGACGAAGACGCCGAGGCCCTGGTGGCCGTACAACTCGCCAGTCTCGATCAAGATTGTGATTGCCTGACGGACCGTCGACTGGCTGCCTACCCCGTACTGCTCGGCGAGCGCCTTCGTCGAGGGCAGCTTGTGGCCCGGCGGCCACTCACCCGACGCGATGCGCTGCCTGATGTCGGCGATGATCCGTCGGTAGTGCGGTTCGAATCTCTGTGCGGGCATGCGAGGTTCTCCCAGCTAGGCCCACACATCTGATCACGAGCATCTCCCAACTTCAAGAGCATCGTTGACTTTACCAGTAATGCCGGTACAGTGACCGTCGTAGGAATCCTCCCAGCTAGGCACTGCGGTCGATTCCTCGCCGGGGCAGTGCATCTGCTGGCTGCCAGCCGACCCGATCTCGGCTGGCGTCAGCCCTGTCCCGGCACCTCAACTGTTCATCGCTGCGAGGCATTGGCCTTGCAGCACGGCGTCCACAGGCGAGTTTTCGCAGGGCGGCACCGTGTGAAGCGGCTCGGCCGGCAGATCCCGGACGCGTCGTTCGTCCTCTTGACGACCAAGACTCTTGGCCTGACCGACCAACTGTTCACCACCTCCCGCCACTCTGCGTCGCAGCTGCGGGAGTCCAAGCCGGCCCGGGGCGGGTGCTGGGCAACGGTCGTTCCCACTGCGCAGATGACCGACCCCGCCCGCCTCGGTGCCGCCAACTCAGCCATCGATCGTTCAAGAGGGAGCGCATCGTCCACATCAGAGCAGCGGAGGTCCTGGGCGAGATCCCCGTACCTGTGCACGTGACGGCGGAGGATGAGCGGTTCGCCGTACTGGCGGTCGTGGTGCACGCGGCCGAGGAGTGGCCGGCCGGTCCGGTCTGCCGCAACGAGCGGGTGCCGCATCCGTGCCGCCTGAACCGGTGGGGTCGCGAGGTCCTGCGGTTGCGCGGGCTCTCCGACGCCCAGATCGACGAACTGCCACAGACCGCGGTCGCGGGGCGGCGCGCGGCGGGGGAGCTGGCGCGATGAACGAGTGGGCATTTGCGCGAGCAAAGCCGGACCGCTACGGGACCCACGGGATGGGCGTGATCCGCGACCCGGCGCTCTACCGGACGAACTCGGGGCCGCACCGAAGTGGTGGCCACGTGGAGACGACGCCGGCGGAGAGGAGTGCCGCCCATCAGAACCACCACAAGGCGGCACGCATAAGCCCGCATGAAGTCCGGGGCGGGGCCGTGCGAGTCATCGTTGGCTGGAGCGTTGTGGCGATAAGTCCGCTCCGTGGCGAACCCCGAGGGATGGTGGAAGTTCCACCATCCGCGTTCCAACCGTCATTTGCACTTCACGGCACCTCCGCGAGCGTCGATCCTCGTACCGTGCGCGTAGTGAACGCGACGCCGCCGCAACAATTCGGCCCACTCGCCGCCACCGCAGCGGGTCTGCCCGGGCAGTTCATCCTCCACTGGCCGGCCATCGCCACGACGCCGCAGCAATTATTGAACCAATCAAATTTATCACTCGAGGCGATCGCATTGCTGCATCGGTTCGGCGTGCAAGCGGCGGTGCAAACGGCGATCGCGATAGCGATGCGGCGGACGCCATGGCCGCGCGGAGGTGCGCGGTGACCGAGTACGGCGAGCCGATCCGCCGGGGCTCAACGCGGCTGGGGCCGGATCAGGTGCGCCGGGCGCGGTTCGAGCCGCCGGCGCGGCGCCGGGCGGGGCTCGACGCGGAGCAGGTGTACGCGTTCCTGGCCATGGTCGCCGACGAGCTCGGCCTCCTGCACCGCGACATCGCCAACGTCCAGGCAGAGAACGACCTGATCAAAAAGGGTCTGCGCGCCTGGCAGACCCGGCACGCGGGCTGCGGGGTGGCCGAACCTCGCTGGCCGGGGACCCCGGTCACCAAGCCGTTCATCGGTCGCGCGCCGGGTCCCGATCCGCGCCCACGAGGCCGGGGCAGGGAGGCGTGATGATGGACGGGCCATTCGCGGGCGCGTCGACACCGATGTCGGACGAGCTGGTCCGGCACTACCGCGACACGCTCACCGCGCACACCGACGACGCCACGTTGGGGGCGTGCCCGTCGTGTGAGCGCAGCCGCTGCGACGAGTGGCGCTGGGCGTACGAGCAGCTCGTCACGGCGGGAGTGCTCGGTGATCTCCCTGGTCCGAAGGCAGCGTCATGACGACGACCGGCCGACCGCGGCCGAGGAGTGCGAGGAGGCCATGAGCAATCTGCGCAGCGGCGACGACGACATGCACTACGAGAACGGTTCGCACCGCTGGGTGCCGCCGATCGGTCGGGCCGACCAGGCCGCCTGGGAGGACCGGGTCCGCGAGCACCAGCGCCAGCACCAGCGGCAACTGAGTGCCTCGAACGCGCCACCGCCGCAGGCGGAACGTCAGCGGCCGCGGATCCCGCGTCAGCGGCTTCCGCAGCCGGCGCGCCAGCGGATGCGGTAGGGCGCAGCGCTTCGTACCTCGTCGGCGGTCCACATCCGTCAATGGTGCACGGCGACCGACGAGTGTGACGAACGCTACCGACCAAATCGGTCGGACCGCCGACCGATCCGGTCGGTCGACGGTACCGTGGGTGACATGACGCGACCGTTCCGGCAGCAGATCGACGAGGGCATCCTCGACCAGGCTGCCGCGCTCTTCGCCCGCCGCGGTTTCGCGAAGACGTCGGTGCAGGACATCGCGGGCGCCGTCGGCCTCTCCAAAGCCGGGCTGCTGCACCACTTCGCGACCAAGGACGCGCTGCGCGCGGCCGTGCTCGCGCAGGCGGAGACCCTGGGGCGGCGCGTGCTCGACCAGGTGAGGGACCTGCCGCCCGGGGCCGCGCGTGATCGGCGTGCGGTGGAGGCGCTGATCGACGTCGCGCTGGCCCATCCCGGCATGGTCGCGCTGCTGCTCACGCCGGCGACCCAGGACGGGCTCGGTGACCCCGAGCTGGAGTTCGCCACCGCCGCCGCGCTGCAGGCCTTCGGCGTCGACCCCGACACCGCCGAGCCCGAGCGGTTCGTCCGCGTCGTCGGCGCATGCGCCGCGCTGGCGGTCCTGACGCTCGCGGCCCATCGCGAAAACCAGACCACCGCGTGGCGGCAGCACGTCGTCGCCACCTGCTTCGACGCGCTCGGCCACCGAGGCCCCGGCGCTGCTGTTTCTGATCCCGACCAGGTGGAGGCCTGATCACCCATGGCTCGTCTGTTGTCCCGATTCGGTGGCTTCTCCCACCGGCACCGACTGATCGTGGTCCTCGTCTGGCTGGCCGTCCTCGTGGGCGGCGGCGTGGGCGCGGTCACCCTGGCCGGGGAGACCTCGACCAAGTTCTCCATCCCCGGGCAGGAGTCCACCACCGCACTGGAGCGGATCTCCGAGAAGTTCGGCGCCGGCGGCGGTGCGACGGCCCAGGTCGTGGTGCAGGCCCCGGAGGGCCAGCAGCTGACCGCCCCGGCCAACGCCGCGGCCGTCAAGGGCCTGGTCGCCGAGCTGGCGAAGCTGCCCGGGGTCACCGCCGCCACCGACCCGCTGAACCCGGCCGCACCGACGATCAACCGCGACCAGACCACCGCCTACAGCACGGTGACCTACGCCGCCCCCGTCGGTGAGGTGACGCCCGGTCAGCAGGACGCGCTGCTGGCCGCCGTCGACGCCGCCGGCGACAAGGGACTCACCGTCGAGGTCGGCGGCGACGCCACCCAGGCGCCCCCACACGTCGGTGGCATCGCCGAGGCGCTCGGCGTCCTCATCGCCCTGGTGATCCTGGCCGTCACCTACGGTTCGCTGGTCGCCGCCGGCATGAACCTGCTGACCTCGCTCATCGGCGTGGGCATCGGGGTCATGGGCATCACCATCGTCACCGGCTTCACCGAGCTGTCGGAGACCACCCCGATCCTGGCCGGGATGCTCGGCCTCGCCGTGGGCATCGACTACGCCCTGTTCATCGTCACCCGGTACCGGCAGGAGCTGCGGCGGGGTGCCGACGTCGGCACCGCGATCACCACGGCCGTCGGCACCGCCGGGTCCGCGGTGGTCACCGCCGGCCTGACCGTCGTCATCGCGCTGGCCGGGCTCTTCGTGGTCGGCATTCCGTTCCTGACCCAGATGGGTGTGGCCGCGGCCGCGACCATCGTCGTCGCCGTACTCGTCGCGATCACCCTGGTGCCGGCCGTGCTGAGCTACCTCGGCCAGCGTGCGCTGCCGCGCAGGCAGCGCAACGCCACGGTCGCGGACGGCGAACCGCAGGAGGCCGCCGGCCGGCGCGGCTTCCTCGCCGGCTGGATCACCACCGTCACCCGCCGTCGCGTCGTGGCCCTGCTGCTCTCGGTGGGGGTGCTCGGCGCCATCGCCGTGCCGGCGTTCTCCATGCAGACCACCCTGGTGCAGACCCCGGCCGAGGGCACCAGCCAGGCCGCGGCCAAGCAGTTGCTCGCCGACGGGTTCGGCGCCGGCTTCAACGGCCCCATCACCATCCTGTTCGACGGCGCCGGGGCGGCCCAGGCCGCCGCACAGGCCAGCGGCCCGATCGGCAAGCTCGACGACGTCGCCGTCGTCACCCCGCCGATCCCCAACGCCGACGGCACCGCCGCCCTGCTCACCGTCATCCCCAAGTCCGGGCCGACCAGTACGGCGACGGAGCAGCTCGTCGGCGACCTGCGCGCGCTGCTGGGCGACTCCGACGGGCCGCCCGCGTACGTCACCGGAGCCACCGCGGTCAGCGTCGACGTCGCGAAGGCCCTCGATGACGCCCTGCCGGTCTACCTGGCCCTGGTCGTCGGCCTGGCGCTGGTGCTGCTGGTGCTGGTCTTCCGCTCACTGCTGGTGCCGCTGGTCGGGGTGCTCGGCTTCCTGCTGACCATCGGGGCGTCGCTCGGCGCCACCGTCGCGGTGTTCCAGTGGGGCTGGCTCGCGGACGCGGTCGCCCTCGACAGCACCGGCCCGCTGATCAGCCTCACCCCGATCCTGGTGATCGGCATCCTCTTCGGGCTGGCGATGGACTACCAGATCTTCCTGGTCTCCCGGATGCACGAGGCCCACAGCCACGGCGCCGGCGCGCTGGACGCCATCCGCACCGGCTTCCGCCAGGCGGCTCCGGTCGTCGTCGCCGCGGCGGCGATCATGTTCGCCGTCTTCGCCGGGTTCGTGCCCAGCGGCGACGCCACCATCAAGTCCATCGCCTTCGCGCTCGCCGCCGGTATCGCGTTCGATGCCTTCGTCGTCCGGATGGTCCTCGTTCCCGCCACGCTGGCCCTGCTCGGCGAGCGGGCCTGGTGGCTGCCGCGCTGGCTGCGCTGGCTGCCCACCCTCGACGTCGAGGGTGCCGGGCTGGAAGTGCCGGCGACGCGGGACGAGCAGCGCGACCTGATCGGCGTCGCCGGACGGTGACCGGTCGGGCCTCCGGGGCTGATCCGCCCGAGCCCTCGAGCCCAGCGTGTGTACGGCCCGCCTCCTTGGAGGCGGGCCGTTTCGCGTGCGGTTCGCAGTTGCGGACACCCCCGGAACGGTCGGGCGTGCCCGGTCGTTGGTCGTCCGCTGCCACGCCGGCCCGCTCGGCGCAGGGCGTTGCGCGTTCGGCGGCCGGTTCGACCGGCGATCACCCGATCCCTTGACCCGACGCGGTTTCCGCTGACAGCGTTCCCTGCGCCGGCATCGACAGACGTGTCTGCTCGGTGCAACTCCATGAGAAGGAGGAGCGAGCGTGCGTATCGGTTTCTCAGTCAGTATGCGTGTCCGCCGGGCGCTGGCGGCCCTCGCCGGATTCGCCGTGATCGCCGGATCGCCGGGCGCCGCCGCTGCCGCGCCGGGTGACGCGGCCGGCTCGGCCGCCTCGGATCGGACGGCAGGCGGGGCGTACGTCGTGGCCGAACAGGCCGTCGGGCCGCGCCTGGTCGACCTCACCATCCAGTCGCCTGCGCTCGGAAGCGCGGCCAAGGTGCGGCTGCTGACCCCCGACGGCTGGGCCGAGCGTGGCCGGTTCCACCGCTGGCCCGTGCTCTACCTGCTCCACGGCTGCTGCGACTCGTACGTGAGCTGGACCCGCTCCACCGACGTCGCCGGCATCCCCGAACTACGCGACGTCCTGGTCGTCATGCCCGAGGCGGGGGCGGCCGGCTGGTACAGCGACTGGTGGAACTTCGGCGCCGGCGGCGCGCCGCGATGGGAGACGTTCCACCTCACCGAACTGCGCCGGATCCTGGAGCGCGGGTACGGCGCCGGCTCGAAGCGCGCCATCGCCGGACTGTCGATGGGCGGGTTCGGTGCGATGTCCTACGCGGCCCGCAACCCGGGCATGTTCCGCGCGGCCGCCTCTTTCAGCGGCGTCGTGCACCCGTTGGCGGACGCCGACACCCTGCTGCCCTTCTTCGGCAGCACCGGGCTCGACCCCTACGCCCTGTGGGGTGACCCGGTCGCGCAGCGGAAGATCTGGGAGACTCACGACCCATACCACCTGGCGAAGCGGCTGCGCCACACCCCGCTCTTCCTCGCGACCGGTGACGGCACCGCCGGCGGTCCCTTCGACCCGCCGGGGCGGACAGACTCGCTCGAAGCGATGCTGCACCGGGAGAACGTCGCGTTCGCGGAGCGCCTCAAGGAGCTGCGCGTCCCCGTGACGACCGACTTCTACGGCCCCGGCAGCCACAGCTGGCCCTACTGGGAGCGGGAGCTGCACCGGGCGCTGCCGATGCTGCTCAAGGCGCTCCATCTCCGGGGCGGGACCGGTGCCACCGGCGCGTAGCTGAACGACCCGGCCGCGGTGGGTGATTCCGGCCGATGTGTCGATCACCCATCGTGCCGGGCGTCGGGAGCCCGCGTCGCTGCGCTACTCCGGCCGGCGAAGGCGGGGAATCCGGAAAGGCGCTGGAAACCGGGAGTGGCCGGCGCTCGACCAGGACAAGTCGCGCCGCTACGCGCTCTCCGTCTACAACGGACTCGTCGAGAGGTACGGGGCCGAGTCTACGGCTGGGACGCCACGGCCGACTGACGCCGACCGGTTCGGTCGTACTCAGCACAACGCGGCAGCCGCAGGGCTTTCACCCTGCGGCTGCCGGCTTGTTCCGCGCTCGGCTACGAGCAGCCGGTGGTGGGCAGGCTGCTGGGTGCCGGGGGCGTGCGACCGTCGTAGATGGCCAGTAGGAAGTTCTGCGGGCACCGGTAGGTGTTGCCGGTGCGGATGCTGAAGTGCAGGTGCGGACCGGTCGAGTTGCCGCTGTTGTCGGTGAGACCGATCTGCTGGCCCGCGGTGACCGTGCTCCCGTTCGCCACCGACCAGCTCATCAAGTGGCAGTACGTGTAGACCACGCCGTCGGTGCCGGTGAGGTTGATCCCGATGCCGCACCCGCTGTCGTTGAGCCGGGCGACCCTGCCGGCCCGGACCGCGTACGCCCGCGTGCCGTTCGGCACGGGCAGATCGATCGCCGGCGGAGGCGACCAGTGCGGGTCGTCATACGCGCTGCGCGAAAGCGCGGTGCGGGGTAGCGGCAGGGAGACGCTCGGGGCGGTGGATGCCGAAACAACGCGTACGGCGTCCGCCACGACGTAGCCGGTGCCGGTGGTCCAGCGGCTGACGCCGACGGTGTTGTAGTTGCCCCCCGCGAGGGAGAACGTGCCCAGGCGCACCCATCGCCCGCCATTGAGGCGCTGGTTGACGAGCACGCTCTGCTTACCGCTGGTCGTCGATATGACGTACGGAGTTTTGTCGTTGTAGCCGCGGTCGGCCGGATACCAGACCTCCACCGCGTATCTGCCCGTGCTCGGGATGTTCATCTTGTACCAGGCCGCGTCGCTCCGGCCCTTGTACGGGGTGGCGACCTTGTAGCCCGGGCCGTAGCGCTGGCTGGACCAGGCGGACCCGTGCCAGTCGTTGCTGGCGGTGAACCGGCCGGCAGTGCTGTTGTCGACGGTCACCGTCGCGGCGGCCGCCGGTCCGGGCGGCAACACGATCGTCGCTAGGAGGGCCGCGAGCGCGACGAAGGCATATCGGCCTGCGTTGCTACGTCTCATGTAAACCCTTTCGGCGTCGAGGAACTTGATGGAAAGAACCAAGATCACGTGGTGTAGGAAAAAGGCGTCTGCACCGACTTGGCTCGTCGTCCTTCACCCTGCCGAGGGACGGGCGCGCTGGCGTGTGTCCCGTTGCCGCTCACCCGCGCGAGTGAATTTCACATCGGCGTCGATGAGGATGTTCCGAGGTGTGCGACGGCGCGGACCTGCGGAAACTCGGCGCGCCTGGCTGGTCCGGTCATCGTCAAGCGCTACGGCGTGAAGGACCCGGATGTGCCCCTTGACGAGACGATCTTCCGATCAGGTCGGCGCTCCGGGGGAATGGCAACTGGCCGGTCACCGCTACCGACAACCGTTTGGGTCGACCTGTGGCCTTCGTGAGTGCACTCGGTCCGCCCGGCTAGTGCTGCCCTCGTCGAGTAAGCACAAACGGCTTATAGCGTGTCGAGGTGAACGTAGAACAGTGGACGTGGGCGGGGCAGGAGCACTATGCAGGCTTCTGCCTCACCTTCGTGCAGGATCAAGAACCGGCCGCAGTCGCGGCGGCGCTTGGCGCTGACCCCCCAACACTGATGACAATGGCCGAGGCGAAACAGGCCTACCCAATCGACAAACCCGGGGCGCTGCTCCGCCTCGGCGCGTTCGGCAACTGGGTCTTCTGCTTCGAGGACCGGGCTCCGATCGCGAACAGGCCGCCGGCGATCACACGCCTGTCGCAGGGCACGCGAATGCTGCAGGTCACCAAAAGCGGCGACGGGATGGTCATCGTGCGTGACGTCGTCGACGGGCGGAAGGTGGAGATGTTCGAGCCCGGTGGGGCCGTCTATGTTGACGGACCGCTACGGCCACGGATCGCGGCCCTCCTGCCGGCGAACTCCAGGATCGTCGCGGCGCTTGCGGTTGTGGGCGACGAGGCGGTGCCGACCTGGACCGTGCAATCCTGGATGGCCCACTAACCACGGCCCTGAGCACGCTCAACGAGCCGGCCGGCCGACGCTGAACGCCCGGCTTGCCCCGCCGAAAGTCATAGGTCAACAACGCCACGTATCTGGGACGGTTGTAGGCGGTGAACGGCTGGGCCGAGCTGGACGTTCTCGACGAGCTACTGAGCGACGTGCGTCCGCGACGGGTTTCTGTCGGAGGCCCGTGAGAGTGTCGGCGCATGACGTGGTGGGAGGACCTGGCCGCCGCGGAGCCGGAGTTCGCCGAGCGGGTGCGGGCGCGGTTCGCGGTGCGCAAACACGGGACGATGGCGACGCTGCGCAAGGACGGATCGCCACGGATCAGCGGCACGGAGCTCGAGTTCGGTGAGGACGGGCTGTTCATCGGGAGCATGCCGGGCGCGCTGAAGGCGCTCGACCTGCGCCGCGATCCGCGGTTGGCGTTGCACTGCCCGACCGAGGACGCCCCGGAGGGCGACGAGACGTCGTGGGATGGGGATGCGAAGATCGCGGGACGGGCGCACGAGGTGCCGGGACCGGACGGGTCGCACCGCTTCCGGATCGAGATCACCGAGGTGGTGCTGACCCGGGTGGGGGAGCCGGGCGACCATCTCGTCATCGAGAGCTGGCATCCCGGTCGAGGCCTTCGCCGTCGCACTCGCACCTAGCGATGCGCTGCGAGTCGGACCGGTCGATCGCTTATCTGTAGTAGCCCTTGCCGCCAGGCTGCGTCTCCAGCCACTCCTCGTAGAACCCGTAGCCAATTACGGCGAGCGGCCAGAACGAGACGGCGACGACCACGACAACCCCGAGCACCGCCAGGAGCCAGGACCAACGCGTGGTGCTCACGCGGCGGCAGTAGAACCACAGCACCGCCGCAAACGGATATCCGATGAGCGCCGGAAGGGCCGTGGTCAGGAACTCCTCGACATTCCCGTGGTAGCCACGGATGTGGTGCCGGACGAACACCGCCACGATGAGCGCGACCGCCGGCAACGTGACGAGTCCGCCCAGCACCAGGGTGCTGGCCAACAGAACCGGCGGCAGGCGAAGCGCGAGCGGTCTGGTCGATGCCATAGCGGCGACGATATCCGCGCCCGGTCGATTCTCCGCTGCACTCCAACGACTCGTCTCGCCGGCACCGCCCGCGCGAGCGGGGTACGGTGCGGTCGTGGACGTTGGCTTCGCTGCACCCGTCTCCGGTTCCTGGGCCACCCCCGACAACATGATCCACATCGCGCGTCGCGCCGACGAGCTGGGCTACCGCTCGCTCTGGACGTTTCAACGCCTGCTCTATCCCGCGGACGACGGGTGGGGCGAGATGTACCGCAGCGTGCAGGACCCTGTCGTGACGCTGGCCTTTCTCGCCGCCCACACCGATCGGATCCGGCTCGGTACGGCGGTGCTCAACCTGCCGTTCCTCTCCCCGGTGGTGCTCGCCAAACAGCTCGCGACGCTCGACATCGTCTCCGGCGGTCGGCTCGACGTCGGCCTGGGGCTGGGCTGGTCGGACGAGGAGTTCGAGGCGACCGGCGCGGACAAGCGGGAGCGGGGCCGGCGCGCCGCCGAGTTCGTCGCTGTCCTCCGGACACTGTGGAGTGAGGACGTGGTGGAACACAGCGGGACGTTCTACCGGGTGCCGCGTACCCGGATGGATCCCAAGCCCGTGCAGCGGCCGCACCCGCCGATCCTGCTCGGTGGTGGCGTGCCCGAGGCGTTGGGCCGGGTGGGCCGCGTCGCCGACGGCTGGATCAGCGGTAGCCAGGCCGACCTGACCGCGATCGGCGACGCGGTCGCCACCGTGAAGGCCGCGGCCGCCGACGCCGGCCGGGACCCGAGCGCGTTGCGGTTCGTCTGCCGAGGAGCAGTCAAGGTACGCCCGGCGGGTGCGCCGGATCGTCAGCCGCTCACCGGCACGCTCGATGAGATCCGTTCCGATTTCGACGACCTCGCCGGGCAGGGAATCACCGAACTCTTCCTGGATCTCAACTTCGACCCGGAGATCGGCTCACCGGACGCTGACCCGGCGGAGTCGCTGCGACGGGCCGACGAGGTGCTGGAGGCGTTCGCGCCGCGTTCCTAGGGCACGGTGACCGAGCCGGAGGCAGGCGACCAGCCCGCCCAGCGGGTGACGTCGACCGCGAGGACCGGGCCGTGCGGCGGACGTTCGACGTACTGCGGGTATTTGGCGGTGAGCGCGGTGCGGGCGGTGCCGGCCTCCGCCTCGTCGGTCACCACCCGGCCGTGGCCGTCGAGCCGCACCCACCAGATCTTTGACCAGTCCTCGTCGTATTCGTCGACGAGCAGGCAGGCGCGTCCGGTCGCTTCGAGATTGGCGAGCCGGCGGGGGTGCGCGTTCCGCTTGGGCTTCTCGTCGATGGCGCTGTAGACGACGTCACCGACCAGGGCGAAGCAGATCGGCACCAGGTGCGGTTTGCCGTCGGAGTCGACGGTCGCAAGTCGTGCCACCCGGGCCGACTCGACCAGGCCATGCAGGTCGGACGCCTCCACAGGTCCCACCGTAGTCGGTTGGTGGCAGCCGCCGTGCGGAGACTGCGTCAGGCAGTCATGCTTAGAGCGCGACCCTCAATAGGGGTCGCCGCTGGAAATTACGCAGCGTGAGGCGATTGCCGACGAGATATCCCTGCCGGACGTCGCGAGAGGGCCGGCGGCACGTGAACAACTGGGACGGGCCATTCCGCGTCCTGCTCATCCCAACGAACGGGTGATTCGCGTAGAACCTTTGGGGGCTCGTCTACGCGGGAGGACGAATGTGACGACGTCCTGTCGGGTGGGCCCGTGCTGCGGCTACAACTCAACTCTGTCACGTTGATGAGCATCGCTTGACAGTTGTCCAGCCATCCACTACCACTGAATGGCATCTCGCCACGAACGCGCGATTGTTCGTCGGCACACCCCCCGAGGCGCTGAGGGCGATACCGCGTGGACCTTGAAAGGTTGCTGGACAAGCCAGTACTGAAGCACCTGAGGTCAGGTGTTGCGACAATTCGGGCGATCATGTTCGTCGGGTCAGTGCTCGGTAGCGGACTAGCCTTGATTGTTTTGGCGGCCCGATATTTTTCCGTGTCCTGGAAGTTGGCAACCGCGCTGTCGGTACTGCTGATCTTGCTGCTGTCGGTCTCGGGGTACGCCTGGCGCTACGTCACTCGTGTCTATGACCCCGCCTTCTACGAGATCGTTGATCTCGAAGGTCTCCTGGTCGTCGAGCCTCTTGGAGATCACCGTCGTTATACGTATACGCGGAGCCAGACGGTGAAGGCTACGCGCGACGATCTTCGTCTCGTGGAGTTTCGTGCACACTGGACAGGTAAGGGTCATAACGGCACAAGCCGTGTTGAATCGTTGATCCCCGAGCACGCGATTCTAGACGGCCGCCGAGCTGAGTCAGATGGTCGGGTGCATCGCTGGATCTACCCGCGCCGTCCCCTCGAACGGGGTAAGGCGTTGCGCGTCGGCATCCGTCAAGTGCACGAAGATGACGTCGAGATCCAACTGCCCTACTTCCGGGAAGGCGGTGGCCGGTACAAGACCGGTAAGATCACGGTGATAGTCAAGCTGCCTTTCAGTGAGCACTCGCCCGAGAGTGTTCGAGGCGTCGTCTGGAACAGTAACCGGACGCCGCGGAAGGGCGCCGTGGTAGATGAATTGCCGATCCCGACGCCGCGAGTCGATAGCGCGGCCGGCACAGCGGAATATAGGGTCACTGTTGAGAAACCGAGTCCCTACCACTCTTACGGAGTGGAGTGGACCTGGCTGCGTGAGCCCCCTGACTAGAGGCGCTGCACATTAAGCGCTTCATGATTCTGGTAACTAGTGAGGGGAGATCTCCGCATGGGTGGCGACTGACGTTGATAGTTGGCTAGTGAGCGCTAACGGCGAAGCCCCTACGTCACCCCAACGACGTGGCCGTGGGGGCCTCTGCTGTTGGTTTTCGTCGCTCGGCTACAGACCGGACCACGGGGGCATGCAAAATGGTGTGCACGAGGGCGTTGCGCTGAGTGATCGAGGCAAACTGATCTGGTGCTCGGGTGCCGGCAGAGTGAGCCTTTGGATAACGGTCGTTGACGTTGCTTGATCATGTGGTTCGTCCGTGCTCGATGTGGAGAAGCACGAGTGCGGCAGCGGTGATGTGGCCGATCATGTTGGGGTCGAGACTGACCCGCCGCAGGGCCTTGAGCGTCGTTTTGAGCACCGCGTTCGCCTGCTTCGCGCGGGCTCGGGCGTGGGCCTGAAGCCAGTTGAGTTGCGTTTGCGGCTTGTGAGCCTGCAGCCCTTGGGGTTCTTGATCGGCAGGGTGAACGTGCCGGTTCACGCTCGTATCCCAGGTCGGCGAGGGCGCGATCGTCACGGGTCCACTCGGTCAGTGTCTCTAGCATCTCGGGATGGGCTTTGAGGCAGGTCAGGTCGTGTCGTGTTCCCGCGGTGATCAGCGCCGCGACGCGTTGGCGAGTTCGACCTGCCCGGCGAGCCGCTGCGCGTCCGAGCCGGGGACCGCGCGCAGCGCGCGACGGGCGAGCGCGGTGATGTGCCGGGCCATCAGCTCGTGCGCGTCCGTCGGGTCGAGCCCAGCCCGGTGCACGAGGTCAGGGTCGATGCCCGAGAGCTGCTTTTCGAGGCCCTCGGTGATGAGCTGCTCGTACGCGCCCCGTGCAAGATCGGTCACTCGCGCAACCTACCGCCGCGCGGGGCGGACATCGATCCTCCGAGCGGCGCGGTTGGTGCGGCTATTCCTGCCGGTCCGGGGTCGGTGCACCGGCCCCGGCGCGGAGAGGGGATTCAGGCGGCTTGCGGGACGACGGCGCCGATGCCCATCTGCGCGGCCGGCGTGAGCCAGTGCAGCAGCGACCGGGCGGCCTTCAGCACGAGCGGCCGATCGTGCGTGATCACGTAATCGAAGCGGCGCTGCCGGTCCGGCCCGTCGTCGCCGAGGTCGCGGGCGACCAGCGCGGCCGCGTAGTGCGGGCCGACCACGATGACGTTCCACTCGCCGCGCAGCGGATCGTCGGCGGCGAGCATGGTGCCGCGGATGCCGGGCGCGGGTTCGGCGGGAAGGTTGACGGCGAGCGCCGCGATGAACGGGGCGTGCGCGGCCATCTGGCTGAAGCGGCGGGCGGTGGTCGGGGTGAAGTGCCGCTCCTCCTGGAAACAGGCGAGCAGGACCGGTCGTTCGTGCCCCTCGTCGGCCTTCGCCTCCAGATAGCGGCTGATCGGCATCAGCAGCTCTTTCGTGGTGCGGTCGACCGGACGGCACGCCGAGACGATCTCGAACGGGGTGGCGGCGTCGCGGCGCGTGATGGGCGCCACCGCGTCGGCGGCCTCGACCAGGCGCAGCGGCCGGCAGGTCGCGTCCGGCTCGGCGGGGAGCGGAGCGGGTCGCCCGTAGAACCAGCCCTGCCCGAAAACGGCGCCCATGCTACGGGCGACGGCGAGGTGCTGCTCGGTCTCGATGCCCTCGGCGAGGATCGTGGCGCCGGTGCGTTCGGCGTAGGCGAGGACCGCGCCGACGACCTGCGCGGTGTACGGGTCCTTCGGGCGGCGCAGCAGTTGCATGTCCAGCTTGACCACGTCGGGGTGGACGAAGGGCATCAGCGCCAGCGACATGGGGTCTGCGCCCACGTCGTCGAGGGCGACGCCCCAACCGGAGGCGCGGCAGCTGGCGGTGGCGGCGAGCAGCGCGGCCGGGTCCGCGGCGATGGCGCGTTCGGTCATCTCGGTGACCACCCGGAGCCGCTGCTGCGCCTCGGCGAGCACCGGAAGCAGGTCAGCCGGGCAGCCGGCGCGCCAGGCGGCCGGCTCCATGTTGACGAAGAGCGTCAGCGACGGGTCCAGCCGTGCCTCCAGCGCCGCCCGGTAGGCCTGCGCCCGGCAGACCCAGTCCAGTTCGGCGTCGCGCCCGACCTGTCGGGCCGCCGCGAACAGCGTGGCCGGCGACTCCCAGGGGGAGCCGACCGGACCGCGGGCTAGCGCCTCGTACCCGATGATCTCGCCGGTCTCGATCCGCACCAGCGGCTGGAAGACCGGCGTCACCGCGCGCGCGTCGAGGACCGCGTGGATATCCACGTACGGTCCGTCGCGCAGGGTCCCGGGCATGCCGTTCCGATCGGCGCTCGCGCGCCCTGTTTAAGGGTTATGCGGCCAGGAAGCCGGTGACGGTCGCGACAAACGCGGCCGGGTCGTCGATCCACGGCATGTGCCCGGCGTCCGGTTGGATCACCAGCCGTCCCTGCGGAAACAACGCCGTGAGCTCGCGCAGCAGCCGTACGGTCGGCGCGGGGTCGAGCTCGCCGCCGATGACCAGCACGGGCGCGGTGAGCGAGGCGAGCGCCGCCCGCGTCTCGGCCGGGTCGCCGAACGCCCCCGGCACCCGGAAGCCGGCCTCGGCCTCGGGGGCGCGCTGCGCCTCGTCGGTGTCGGTGAACTCGGCGGCCGCCGCGCTCCACCGGCCGAAGTAGAACGGCGATGCCGCTCGCCAATTCTCCGCGGTCACCTCGCCGGCCTCGATCCGCAGGATCGCCGCGTACGCGTCGGCGTACCAGGGCTCGTCGGCCCGGCGGTGCATCGTGGAAAGCCACTCCTCGTCGGTGAACTCGAGATCCGTGGCGCGCCAGCCGGGGGCCACCAGGACGAGCCGATGGAGCCGCTCCGGATGGCGGGCCGCGTACAGGGTGGCGATGTTGCCGGCCGCCGAGTGGGCGAGCAGGTCGAGCCGTTCGAGTCCGAGGTGGAGCCGCAGCGCCTCGACGTCGTCGACGAGGCGGTCGCACCGGTACGAGGAGGGGTCCTCGGGTACGGCCGAGTTCCCCGTGCCCCGGTTGTCCAGCAGGATCAGCCGGCGGTGCGCGGAGAGCCCGCCGAGGTCGCCGAAGTAGGCGGAGGCCCTGCCTGGCCCGCCGGGCAGGCAGATCAGCGGTGTTCCGTGACCCTGCTCGTGGTAGGCGAGCGTCGTGCCATCGAAGGCGGCGAAGGTCTGCATCCGCCCATCCTGCCGCGTCACATGCGAAGGGAAGGGGCCCGTCGGTGCCGTCATCGACCGCCGACACGTGCGGCGGGCCCATCGTCAACCGGACCGGGAACGGCCTGCCGGGCGGGACGCTGCGCCCCGCCTGCGACTCCGCGCCCCGGCCGTGCGGGACGCCAGGGCAGCAGGCGCGGTGGGCGGCGGGCGGCCACGTCCTCGACCCAGCCGGTCAGCAGCAGTGGGACCAGCAGGAGCGCCAGCGCCGTGGCGAAGTAGCCGACGTCGGAGAGACCGCCCAGCCGCCAGACCTCGATCCGGTCGCCGACCACGAAGCACAGCGCGATGGCCACGTTGTGCCAGAGGTAGACCGTGACCGCACGGGCGTTGAGCAGGGTGACCAGCCGGTCGAGGAACCGTGCCCGGGACAGCCACGCCATCGACGGTGTCGCACGCAGCAGCAGCAGGACGAAACCCAGGGAGAAGAAGCCCTGCGCCAGCGGGATGTCGTTGAGGTCGAACCCCACCTCGGCGGGGCGGGTGAGTGCCCAGCCGGCGCCGATGCCCAGAGACAGGCTGGCGACGCCGATGAGCAGGGGCAGCGTTATGCGGCGCAGCGTCCCGTCGCGGTGGGCGAAGCCGATCACCCAGCACGCCCCGAACGTGGCGACGTCGGTGACGACCGAATGTACGGCGTCGTCGAGCACCTGGGGCACGACCTGCAGGATGACCAGCACCCCGAGAGGCAGGAGCACGGTCGCCACGGGCCGGCGCCGGTAGAGCCACAGCGCGGCGGGGGAGAGCAGCACCAGCCACAGATACGTGACCAGGTACCACAGCACGCCGGTCGCGTCTTGCGCCCACGGGCTGCCCGATGGTGAGACGAGCGGAACGACCCACATCAGCAGGCGCGGCCACTCGGGCAGCTCGGCCCAGCCGTCGTGCCAGACCATGGCCGTCAGCAGCACGGCGCCGAACACCCACAGCGCCGGCAGCAGGCGGCGCACCCGGCCCGAGACCGCGGCCCGGACCGGCTTTCCGTCGAGTGATCTGGCCATCAGCGAGCCGGCGAGCGCGAACATGACTCCCATGGCGGGAAATGCGAAGCTGAGCCACGCGAAGCCGAACATGTGGTAGACGATTACCCGGCCGAGGGCCAGGGCCCGGAGCGCGTCAAAGTAACGGTCACGCGCAGCGGGGGAGGTCACCGTGGTACGGGTGCGGGTCACGGCGGGACGCTGTCTGTGGCCCGAGACCGCCGCCTCGCCGGTGCGCTGCAGCTTGTGCCAGCCCAGCCGGACGCCGGTCAGCGCGGTCACCACCGACTGAATCAGCACCAGGTACATCAGCTGGCGGTATGCGAACTGTTGGAGTGGCAGTGTCCACAGCGGACGTATCCGTTCCCGGTCGAGCCGGAACGCCACCAGTGCGGTGACGAACTGCAGGGCCAGCATGGCCAGCCACGCCGTGGCGGTCTGCACCCAGTCGGCGAAGAACAGGCCGTAGACGGCCATCAGGTCGATGACCGGCCCGAGCAGCGGCAGCACCACGCCGAAGAGGGCGAGCATCGGCAGGCAACGGCGGCCGAAGCGACCCGAGGACCCGTCGTCGAGCACCGCCCGTCGGTGCTTCCACATCGCCTGCATCGTGCCGTAGCTCCACCGGTAGCGCTGCTTCCACAGCTGCTCCAGGCTGGCGGGCGCCTCGGTCCAGGCGCGCGCCGTCTCCTCGTACACCACCTTCCACCCGACGCGGGACACCGCCATGGTGATGTCGGTGTCCTCGGCGAGCGTATCGCCGCTCATCCCGCCCACGTCGATCAACGCCCGGCGGCGGAACGCGCCGATCGCGCCCGGTACGGTCGGCATGCACTGCAGCGTCTCGTAGAGGCGACGGTCGAGATTGAAGCCGATCACGTACTCGATCTGCTGCCAACGCCCGATGATGCTGTTCTGGTTGCCGACCTTGACGTTGCCGGCCACCGCCCCAATCGACGGGTCGGCGAAGGGCCGCACCAGCCGCCGGAGCGAGTCGCGCTCGAAGATGGTGTCCCCGTCGACCATCACGATCAATTCGTGGCGGGCCAGCGCGGTGCCCGCGTTCAGCGCGCTCGACTTGCCGCCGTTGGGCTTGCGCAGCACCCGCACGTTGGGCAGGCCGAGACCCTCGACGATGTCCGCGGTGCCGTCGGTCGAGCCGTCGTCGACGACGATGACCTCGATCTCCGGGTAGTCGCCTCCGGCCAGGGAGCGGACCGCGGCGGCGATGCCCTCCTTCTCGTTGTACGCGGGCACGATCACCGACACCGGTTCGGTGACCGGTGGGCCCCAGGACCATCCGCGCGCGTGGCGGCGCCGCGCGTGCCGTCCCGCGAGGACGAAAAGGAGCAGAGTGCGCGCCAGCGTGAGCAGGCCGACGACGACGAAGAGCACCGCGAGCACGGAGAGCGTGCCGTCGGCGATCCGGACGGCCCAGACGAGTGACGCCCCGCGCCACCGGTCGAACTGCGAGGCCGGCGGGTTTTCGGTCACCGGCGGCGCGGTGACCGGGGCCTGCTCGGAGAGCGACCGGTTGAAGCCCGCCGTGACGGTGGTGAAGCGGTAGCCGCGGGCCTGCATCGCCGGGATGAAACGGTCGAGCGCCGCCACGGTCTGCGCCCGGTCGCCGCCGGAGTCGTGCAGGAGGATGATCGCGCCCTGGCCGTCGGGCGGCGTCATGTTGCGAACGATCGCGTCGACCCCCGGTTTGGCCCAGTCCTGGCTGTCCGTGTCGTTGACCACCACCAGGTAGCCGAGGCTGCCCGCCTCTTTCATCACCGGCCAGTCCCGGTCGTCGAGCGCCTCCGCCTTCGATGAGTACGGGAACCGCAGCAGTGACGTCCGCACCCCCGCGGCCTTGGCGATGGCCAATTGGGTCTGCGAATACTCGATCCGTCGCCGCCACCCGGGCACGGCGGTGAGATCCGGATGCGTGAAGGTGTGCGCACCCAGCTCGTGGCCGTTCGCGGCGATCTGCCGCGTCAGCACCGGCTGCCGGACCACCTCGGAGCCGACCACGAAGAACGTGGCCTTGGCCTGGTGACGGCGGAGCACGTCCAGCACCTTGCGGGTCCACCACGGATCCGGCCCGTCATCGAACGTCAGCGCGATGGTCTTCGCGGGCATCCGGTAGGACTGGGGGTGTTCGCCGGACGCGTTGATGATCGGGCCGCCCGTCAGCACCTCGGTCGGCACCGTGTCCTGTTCCCCGGTCTCGTGCACCGAGTCCGGGGTGAGCTCCGAGTTCGCGTACGCCGCGACCAGCAGCAGGCTGGCGAAGACGAAGACCAGCACCGAGACCACCACGCGCCGGGGGCGGGGGCTGTTCCGTCGCTCGCGCCGAACGCGCGCGCGTAATTCCCGCCGGGTGGGCCCCGGCAGAGTGGGGGTCGCCATCAGCGCACCGACGCCCCGGGGGACCCGGGCGGGGCCGGGATCGTCACGAACGGCTCAGGGATCGGGGTGTCGGCGGTCGCCGGCGCGGCCGTCGGTTGCGACTCCTGCGGCGCGATCGGCTGGTTGGGTACGGGCGGCGGCCCGGCATCCGGCATCCCGCTCGGGTTCGGCGTGGGGATGGGATCCTGCGGTGGTCTGGTGGCGGGGGGCGCCGTCGCGGGTGGCTGCGTCCTCGGCGGCTGCGGGCTCGACGCCGTCGCTCGAGGTGTGGCGGGCCGAGTCGCCGGGTGACCCGTCGCCCCGTTGAAGTCCATGCCTCCCGGGGACTGGACGGGGGGAACTGTGGACCCGGCCACGGCGAGCATCTCCGGGCGCCGGTCGGCGCCGGGCGTCGGCGCGGAGGGCTGCGGACTGGGTTTCAAGTCCCGTAGCGCCAGCGCCGCGGGGGCGCTGACCGGCCCGCCGGCCAGGCTGACTCCGATCAGTGCCGCATAGCTGAGGCCTCCGCCGGCCATGCCGATGGCGAGCCAGCGTACGAGGCGCTGCCGGCGGCCGGTCAGGTCGACAAATACGGGAATTGAGCGATTTTCAGAAAGGGCGACTGAGTCAATCTTTTCTGGGATCGCCAGATCAACGACAAATCCTGGCCGTATGTCTTCGGCAGTCACGCGGCAAGCCTAGTAAAGGAATCCCTGAGGAAGTCCGTGAGGCGGTGTTTGAATGGGCGCGAAGATCGGCTTAAAAGAAATGTCCATGGAGACGATAACGGAGTTGTCCGCGCCTAGTTGTCCTCGCGTTCCGGGTTGCGTAAAGGATGTGAAACGGGGTCGGTCCACGGCGATCTCGCCGCAATCCGACATCTCCGTCACGCGGTGCGATTTTTCCGTGGGGGGGCGGTGAATGCGAATGGTGAACCATATTCAATTCAATGCGTACACGGGAGGGTCCCTCATTATGTGGAAAGCGATAACAAGGGACCCTTCCGTGCATTTCTCAGCAGGCGATCGGCTTCACCCAGGAGCACTCCAGCCCTTCGGGGGCGGACGGGGCCGAGGGCGCGACGGGAGGCACGGCCCTCGCCGACCGTGCCGCCGTACCCGCCGTCCCGCTGTACGAGGCCAGCGCGATCGCGATCTGGTCCTGGATGCTCGTCACCGACGACGCGATGTAGTTGTTCAGCACGATCGAGAAGGCCAGCGGCCTGCCGTCGGCGTCGGTGACGTAACCGGAGAGCCCGGAGACCGCGGTCAAGCTGCCGGTCTTGGCGTGCACGTTGTTCGCCGCCGGGGTGTTGCGCATCCGGCTGCGCAGCGTGCCGCCGACGAAACGGTCGGGGTTGCCGGCGACCGGCAGGGCGTCGTACCAGTTCCGGAACCATGGCTCGGCACGCACCGCGACCAGCAGGTCGGCGAGTTCGGCCGGCGGGATCATGTTGCGCCGCGACAGCCCGGACCCGTCGGCCTGGCGCAGCGTCGCGGTGTCCATGCCGGCGGACCGCACGTAGCCGGAGATCGCGGCCAGACCGGCGGACCAGGTGCCGGCGCCGGAGACCTGGCGTCCGATGGCCTTGGTGAGCACCTCGGCGTGGCCGTTGTTGGAGAGCTTGAGGAACGGCACCATCAGCTCGGCCAGGGTCATCGACTCGTGCGCCGCGACGGTCTTCGCCGGCGCGGGGGTCGCCCGGCCCAGGGTCGTCGCGCCGAGCACCCGTACGCCGTGGGCGGCGAGCGCCCGCCGGAAGACGTCGGCGGCGTAGCCGGTCGGCTCGTCGACCGTCATCCAGTCGCTGGTGGCGGAGGCGCCGACGGCGAGCTGACCGGTGACCACGATGGTGTTGGTGCCGTGCCGGCGTTCCATCGAGATCGTGCCGCCGCCGCCGGCGCTGGTGGACGCGCGGTTGTCGATGGTGACGTAGCCGGTCGGGGGACTCAGCGTGACCACCGGCTTCGCGCCGGGGGACCCGCCCGGGCCCACGGTGACGATGACGTTGCCGGCGTCGTAATCGGTGTCGGGGGCGACGGTCAGCGCGGAGACCTGTGCGGCGTAGTAGTACGACTCGTCGTCCCAGGCCCACTCGAGACCGAGCCGCTGATCGTCGAACCAGGTGTCGTCGGCGACCAGATCGCCCTGGACGACCCGCACGCCGGCGGCGGCGACCTTCGCGGCGAGCGCGTCGTAGTCGGCGGCGAGCATGGTCGGGTCGCCGGTGCCGCGCAGGTAGAGGTCGCCGTGGAGCACGGGTCCGCGCCGGTCACCGGCGGTGCGCACGTCGGTGCTGAACCGGTGGTCGGGCCCGAGCAGCTCCAGCGCGGCAGCGGAGGTGAGCAGCTTGGTGTTGGACGCCGGCAGCAGGCGCCGGTCGCCGTTGCGGTCGTAGAGGGGGTCGCCGGTCGCGGCGTCGACGACGACCACGCCGGCCTGCGCCCCGGCCAGCCGGCCGTCGGCGAGGATCGCGTCGATGGTGGCGTTGAGCCGGGTGAGCGCGGGCTCCGGCGCGACCGCCGTGGCGGTCGCGGCCGGCACGCCGGCGGTCGCGGCCGCCGCGGCGAGCGCCACGAGGGCGAGGGTCCGGGGGAGGAGACGACGATGCATGGCGTGATGCTGTCACGCAGGTAAGTTGCGGGATATCGCCCGACGGGTGAAGTTTTCTGCCGCCGGGCAACTCCTCAACCGCCGGGCACAGCCACCGATGGGGACCTCATGATCCGGTGACATCACCGCGCCGGATACCCGTACCTGGAGGATCCCGTGCGTCGTGCTGTCTGGAGCGTGGGCGCTCGCCCGCGCCGTATCGTCCGCGCCGCCGCCGCGATCCTCGGCGCCACCGTGGCCGCCGTCGTCCTCGCCGCCCCGCCCGCGGCCGCCACCTGGGACAGCCTCCCCGGCAAGCTGACCATGGACTGCGTCGTGCTCGGCGCCGACAACACCTACCGGGCCGTCTTCGGATACGACAACAACACCCGCTACTCCGGGGACATCCCGGTCGGCCGGTACAACAAGATGACCCCGAGCCAGTTCAACGGCGTCCAGACGACCCGGTTCTCGCCCGGCGCGCACCGCGCGTCGTTCGCCACGCCGCCGATCGCCCGGAGCCAGCCGGTCACCTGGCAGGTGGGATGGTTCGCGGTGACCGCGACGGCCAAGTCGCCGGTCTGCGGACCCAACGTGCAGCTCCCGGCCGAGGGCAACGGGCTCGCACCGGTCATCGTGCTGGCCGCCAGTGTCATCGCGGCGCTCGTCGGGATGCGGGTGCGCCGCTGGCGCCTGCACCGGGGGATGTGATGCGCAGCGTGCTGGCGGTCGGCGCGCACCCCGACGACATCGAACTCGGCTGCGGCGGGGCGCTCTCCGCGCACCGCGCGGCCGGTGACACGGTCACCATGCTGGTGCTCACGGGTGGACAGAACGGCCCGGGCAGCTGCCTGGAACGCCGTCGCGAACAGGAACGGGCCGCCCGGGTGCTCGACGCCGTACTGGTCTGGGGGCGGCTGGTCGACTGCACGGTGGCGCCCGACGCGGCCACCGTCACCGTCGTCGAGACCGTGCTGCGCAGCGTCGCCGCCGACATCGTCTACGTCCACGCGCCCGACGACTCCCACCAGGACCACCGTGCGGCCGCGGCCGCCACCCTGGCCGCGACCCGGCACGGCAACCGGATCCTGCACTACCGCAGCCCGTCGACCACCCAGTTCAACCCCACGATGTACGTCGACATCTCCGCCCACCTCGACCGCAAGCTCGACGCGATCGCCTGTCACCGCACCCAGGTCGACGCCTCCGCGATGGTCGACCCGGAGGTGGTCGTCGCCTCCGCCCGGCACTTCGGCGCGCAGGCCCGCACCCGCTACGCGGAGGCGTTCGCCCCGGTTCGGTTCGTCTGGGACCTGCGGCCCGTGCAGAGCGCGCCGAGCGCCCGGGCCGCCGCCGTCGCGGAGGTCACCGAGGTGGCCGCGCTCGCCGGGCAGCTGCCGCCGTGGTGACCGTCGCGCCGGCCCCGCGACACGCGGCCGGCCACCGGGAGGAGCACCACCGCTGGGCCCTGCTGGCGTACGTCGTCCTGCTGGTCGGCGCGTTCGTCGCATTCGGCGTCGACAGCACGCTCGGGGTGATCGCCGGCGCCCTCAACCTCATCTTCCTGGCGTATTTCTTCCGTCATCTCGCCTTCGCCATCTCCGCCGCGCGCTGGGCCGAGGACGACCTGGCCGCCGCGGACGTCGGCGTCGAGTCGTACGCGCCGCCGTTGGCCGTGCTGGTCGCCTGCAAGAACGAGGAACTCGTCGTCGACGGGATGGTCTCCGCCCTGCTCGGGCTCGACTATCCGCGCGACGCGCTGACCCTCGTCGTCGTCGACGACGCCTCCACCGACGGCACCGGCGCCCGGCTGGACGCCTGGGCGGCGTCCGACCCGCGGCTGCGGGTGCTGCACCGCGCCCCGGACGCCGGTGGCGGCAAGTCGGGTGCGCTCAACGACGCGCTCGCCCAGATCGAGGCGGAGATCGTGGTGGTCTTCGACGCCGACCACGAGCCCGAGCGCAACGTGCTGCGCCGCCTCGTCCGCCACTTCCGCGACCCCGAGGTCGGGGCCGTGATGGGGCGCTGCGTGGTCCGCAACGGCGTCGAGTCGTCGCTCGCCTCGACCATCTTCATCGACTACCTCTCCGGCTACCTGGTCAACGAGTACGGCCGGCAGGCGCTGTTCGAGCTTCCCGCGTACGGCGGGGCGAACTGCGCCGTCCGCACCGACGTGCTGCGCGCGCTCGCCGGCTGGAACCCGCACACCGTCACGGAGGACACCGACCTGACGCTGCGGGTGCTGCTCGGCGGCAAGCGGGTCCGCTACGACCCGGCCGCGGTGGACTTCGAGGAGGCGGTGCTCTCCTCGTCGCGCTTCTGGCGGCAGCGCTACCGCTGGGCGCGCGGGCATCAGAAGTGCCTGCGCGACTACTGGCGTACGGCGCTGCGCAGCCCGCATCTGGGGTTCGCCGAAAAGGTCGAGACCATGATGTTCCTCTGGGTCTACCACATCCCGGTGCTCTGCGGGATCGGCCTGGTGCTGACCGCGCTGCGCGGCTTCGGCATCGGCGGCGAGGCCGCCGTCGGCCTGCTGCCGCTCTCCACCCTGCTCTTCGCCGGCCCGTTCGCCGAGCTCGCCGTGGGGCTGCTGCTCGGCCGGGTCGAGCGGCGCGCCGCGTGGCTGCTGGTCGGCTTCATCCCGGCGTTCGGCCTCGCCATCCTCACCGCCACCGCCGCCTATCTCGACGGGATGTGGGGGCGGCGCTACAGCTGGGCCAAGACGGCCCGCTCCGGCGCCACCTCCGTACGCCCGGCCGCTCCCGCGCCGGTCGCTGCGGCGTCCGTCTCGTTCGCCCGCCGTGCGCTCCCCGCCGGCGTCTCAGAAGGGGAGTCGCGTTGACCGCCTCGCCGATCACGCCCAACCCGGCCGCGATCTCCGTCAGCGAGCTGCTGCGGCAGGCGCTGCGCCGCAACCGGTACCGCTCCTCCGGGGCGGCGCTGCGCCGCCGTACCGTGCTGTGGGAGATCGCCGGCGCGACCGCCTGGTGTCTGGCCGGGTTCGCGGTGTTCATCAACGCGGCCCGGCATGTGGAGGTCTGGCTCTCCGCCGGCGCCCTCGGGCTGCTCGGCGAGACCAAGATCTCCGGCGCGCTCGGTGACTCGTTCCTGATCTTCGGGCCGGGGGACCGGCCGCTCGTCGCCGAGCTGACCGCCTCCTGTTCGGCCCTGACCAGCCTGCTCGCCCTCTCCGCACTGGCCGTGTTCGTGCTGCGGCGCCGCCCGCACGCCCTGGGCGGGTTCCTGGTGGCGGCCGTCTGGATCGTGCTCGCCAACCAGCTCCGCCTGATCCTCTCGCTCCTCGCCGGCGTGCACCTCGACGTCAGCGCGCTGGTGCTCTTCCACGACTGGGTCGGCGCGCTGCTCAACTTCGCCTACACGCTGGTCGGACTGCTCATCATGATCGCGTTGACCATGCACAGCCCGGAGCGGGCCGAACAGGACCGGTCCGGTCGGCACACCGCCGGACGCCCCGACGCGTGGGCCCGACCCGGCCTCGGCTACCGCGTGGAGAGCGTGGGGCGCCCGGCGCGGACGCCCAGGATCCGGATCGCCAGCTTCGTGCACCGCCGGCTGCTCCCGTCGTCGGTCTCCCGCAAGCTCGCCGCCCGCCGCGAGCGCGGGCGCATCGACTACCGCCTCGGCCACCTCGATCCGGCCGAGCGCGCCGCCGCCGTACGCGAGCTCGCCGGGCGGGGACTCGGCGTGCACACCGCGACGCTCGTGGCCGTGGCCACGCACGAGACCGCCCACCTGGTCCTCGACGCGCTCGCCGACGCGGTCGCCGCCCGCCAGTGGGAGCCGGTCTCCGACCGGCAGATCACCGCGCTGCGGCTCTGGTCGCGCGCCTGGATCATGCGCGCCGAGGCCAATCCGTCCACATCGGAGAAAACGCCTGCCGCTCCGGCGGTGACGCCGGGCGTCGCGCCCGCCCGTCCCGCCGCCGCCAGGCGCGGGCGGCTCGTCGCGGTGACCGGCGCCGGCGGTCCCGCCGGGGTCGCCGTGATCCGCGCGCTGCGCGCTGCCGGCCACCGGGTGCTCGCCCTCGACGCCGACCCCGACGCGGTCGGGCTGCGGCTCGGCGACACCGCCGCGGTGCTGCCCCGCGCCGACGCCGACGGGTACGGCGAGGCGCTGCTCGGCATCGTGACCGAGCACCGGCCGGCCGCCCTGATCTGCACGGTCGCCGAGGAGTACGCCGCGCTCGGCGCCGTCACCGCACGCCTCACGGCGCTCGGCTGCCGCACCTGGCTCCCCGACACGACGGCGGTGCGGACCTGCCTGAACAAGGCGATGTTCGCCGCCGCGCTGCACGCCCGGGGGGTGCCGCACCCGGCGACCGCGACCACCCGCGAGGGCGCCGGCGCGCTGCCCGGCCCGTGGATCGTCAAACCGGCGGGCGGTCGGGGCAGCCGCGACGTGCACGCCGTCGACACCGCCGCCGAGCTGGACCGGGCGTTCGCCACGGTGGCCGTGCCGATCGCGCAGACCCGGCTGACCGGGCGGGAGTTCACCGCCGACGTCCTGGTCGCCCGCGACGGCACGATGCTGACCTGCGTGCCGCGCTGGCGGGACGAGACCAGGGCCGGCATCTCGGTGCGGGGGAGCACCTTCGACTCCGCCGCCGTGACCCGCGTCGTCGGCGACACGCTGCGCGCGGTCGGGCTCACCGGTCCGGCCAACGTGCAGGGATTCGTCGCCGACCCCGCCCCGCTCGCCGACGACCCGGACGCCGAGGTCGCGGTCAGCGTCGTCGAGGTCAACCCCCGCTTCTCCGGCGGTCTGCCGCTGACCCTCGCCGCCGGCGCCGACGTCGTGGGCAGCTACCTCACCGGCATCCTCGAACCCGGCGCGCCCCTGCCGCGGCTGAGCTTCCAACCCGGGGTGCGGATGGCGCGGCACTTCGCCGAGGTCTACTACGCCGCCGACGGCACCGCCGTCGCCGATCCGCTGATCCCGGCGTGACGACGGAGCTGCACGGGGAGCGGGTGCCGCGGCGGGTGCTGGTCCCGTTCGGCACCCGACCGGAGATCATCAAACTGGCGCCGGTGGTCCGCGCCCTGCGCGCCGCCGGCCACACGGTCACCACCGTGGACACCGGCCAGCACGCCGACCCCGCGATGGGCGTCGACATGCAGACGGCGCTCGGGCTCGAACCCGACGTGCGGCTGCGGCTGCCCGAGGGGGTCGGTCGACTCGGCGCGCTCATGGCCGGTGCCGCCCGGGTCCTCGCCGCGCACCCCGTCGACGTGGTGCTCGCCCTCGGCGACACGCACACCGTGCCCGCGTACGCGCTCGCCGCCCGCGCCGTCGGTCTGCCCTTCGCCCACCTGGAGGCGGGGCTGCGCAGCTTCAACCAGCGCAGCGTCGAAGAGGTCAACCGCCGGGTGGCGGCCGCCGCCGCGCAGCTGCACCTGGCCCCCACCGCCCGGGCCGCGGCGTTCCTCGCCGCCGAGGGAATCCCCGCCGAACGGGTCTTCGTCGTCGGCAACCCGGTCATCGACGCTATGCGCGAACGCTCCGCCACCCCGACACCGGTCGACGGCCGCACCGGCGTGCTGGTCACCGCGCACCGTCCGAGCAACGTCGACGACCCGGCCCGGCTGCGCCGCCTCGTCGGTCTGGTCACCGCGCTCGCCGCTCGGGTCGGGCCGGTGCTCTTCCCGGTGCACCCGCGCACCGCCGCCCGGCTGCGTGAACACGGGCTGGCCGAGCGGCTCGCCACCGCGCCCGGCGTGACGCTGCGCGAGCCGCTGCCCTACCAGGAACTGCTCACCGCGCTCGCCGCCGCCCGCGTGGCGGTGACCGACTCGGGTGGCCTGCAGGAGGAGGCGGCCTACTTCGGCGTGCCGGTCGTCGTGCTGCGCCGGTCGACCCCCCGATGGGAAGGGGTCGAACTCCGCTCCACCGTGCTCACCGGACTGACCAGCGACGACGAGGCGGACCGGGCGCTCGCCGCCGCGCGTGCCCTGAGCTGCCCCGCCGAGCAGACCCGGATCGCCGCGCTGCCCTGCCCGTACGGCGACGGCACCACCGGCCGGCAGGTCGCCGAACTCCTCGCCGATCCCGCCACGACCCGGCTGCTGACCCTCATCGAACCCGACCACACCGACGGCAGCCTGCCCTGGGTCTCCCGGTGAACTGGCCCGGCCCGTTGCCCGCCGGGGTCGTCGTCGACCTCGACGACACCGCGTACCCGCAGGCCGCGTACCTGCGCGGCGCCGCCGCCGCCGTCGGCCGGGCCGCCGCCCGCGCCGGGCTCGACGGCGGCGCGCTCAGCCGGGCGCTCCGCGCCGAACTGGCCGCCGGCTCCGACCGGGGCGGCACGATCGACCGGGCGCTCGCCGGGTGCGGCGTGCCGCCGGGGCGCGCCGCGGAGCTGCTCCCCGCCCTGGTCGCCGCGTTCACCGCGTACCGGCCACGGCGCCTGCCGACCTATCCGGGCGTGCCCGCGGCGCTCGCCGCGCTGCGGGTGCGCTATCCACTGGCCTGCCTGACCGACGGCAACCCCACCATCCAGCGGGCCAAGCTCGCCGCGACCGGCCTGGCCGACGCCTTCGACGCGGTGGTCATCACCGACGAGTTGGGTGGGCGGGCGGCCCGCAAGCCGAACCCGGAAGGGCTGCGGCGGGTGGCCGAGCTGCTCGGCCTCCCCGCGCAGGACCTGGTCGTGGTGGGGGACCGGCCGGGCAAGGACATGGCGGTCGCGGCCGCGGTCGGGGCACGCTCGATCCGGGTACGCACCGGCGAGCACGCGCACGCCCCCGACGATCCACCCGCGATGCTGGTGCTGTCCGACCTCGCGGCCGTCGTTCCGCTGCTCTGCCCGGGCGCCCTCCCCATCGGTTACTGACCGACGGACGGGTCGACGCGGGGTCAGGGGCGGCGGAGCCGGCGACGATCTCGCCCACCACGGCGAAGAGCTCCGACGCGGCGGAGCCTGCGGCACGTGGGCGAGCCGCTGCGGCAGGAGCAGCCCGTCCCGTCCGCCCTGTGGCGGGTCGCGTGTGCGCCGGATGTGATGACCGATCGATCAATGTCCGCATACAAGAGGTCACCGCGGGGATGGCACGCCCGTGACCTCGTGTTGTGCCGACGGCGCGGGGAGGTCGATGACGAAGCACGCGCCGGGGCCGGTCGGGTCGTACCAGGCGCGCCCGCCGTGTGCGGTGGCGAGCGTGGCGACGATCGACAGTCCGAGCCCGGAGCCGGGCATGTGACTGGTGCGCGCCGCGTCGGCCCGACTGAACCGCTCGAAGAGCTGGGGCACGAATTCGGCCGGCACGCCCGCGCCGTGGTCGCGGACCCGGATGCGCACCACGTCCCCCTCGCGCCTTCCGGAGAGTTCCACGGGCTGGGCGCCGTACTTGATGGCGTTGCGGATGTAGTTGCAGACCATCTGCTGCAGCCGCAGCGGGTCGGCGTCGAGCGCCAGCCCGTCGGGACAGTCGATGGTGATGGTGGCGCCGGGAAACGAGCGGGCGCTGTCGCGCAGTTCGGCGGCGAGACCGACGCGGACCGGGGAGACGTCGAGACGCCCACTGTCCCTTGTCGACACGGTCAGCAGGTCCTCGGTCAGCAGGCTCATCCGGGTGAGCAGACCGGCCGTGCGGCCGAGCAGCTCGTCGGTCATGGTGTCGGAGAGCGTCCGGTGGTTCTCTTCGAGGATCTCGACGAAGCCGGCCGCCGCGGTGAGCGGATTGCGCAGCTCGTGGGAGACGACGGCGACGAGGTGGTCGCGGAGCGCGTTGGCGTGCTGCAGCTGGGCGTTCTGATCGGTCAGTTCGACCGCGCTGCGGCGGACGCGTTGGTAGAGCAGGGTGATCTCGCGCAGCAGCGCGGCCAGCACGACCAGGGCGGCCACCAGCGCCAGCACGCGGGCGCCGTACCAGCCCGCGGAGCTGCGGACGCGGGCGATCAGGGTCAGCACCACGTCGCCGCAGGAGGCACAGACCGCGATGATCGCCCACGCCTCCAGACCGGGGAGCCCGTCGCCGCGGAACCGCAACGCGGCCAGGGCGAGCGCGACCAGGTTCGCGCCGATGATGTACGCCCCGAACCGGTGGGTCAGGATGCTGAAGTCGCCGTTCTGGATGATCACCGGGATCCGGTGGGCCTCGGCGGTGACCAGCCAGGCCGTTGCGGCGACCGCGGCGATGACGACGGAGCAGGCCGACCAGGCGATCGCCACCCGTCGGCGTCCAGTGGGGAGCCGGCCGGAGTAACGGCCCGGCCAGGGCGCCAGCGCGGCCCCGATCAACAGAGGAAAGCCGACGTGCCACGCCGTCCACAGCCATGGCGAGCTGCTCGGCGTCGCGCCGAGCAGGCCCTGCGGCGCGAAGAGACCGGGAAACACCAGGGCGTGCGGCACGATCACCGCGGCCGACCAGAGGTACGCGCAGGCGAGGACGAGCAGCCGCCCCGTACCGCCGGCCAGGAACTGGGTGAGCAGCAGGAAAGCGGTCAGCAGGTCGAATGCGAACACGATCGCGAGAAACGCCGGCAGGAACGCCGGCACCGACCCGAGTTGGTGGTCCGAGACGGTGTAGATCGCCAGGGCGACGAGCGGCGTCACCGCCGCGGCGATCAACGGTGCGCGACCGACCCGCGCAGCGGGCAGTGAGAGACTCCGGGGGGACACGGACGACCCATCGGCCGCGGCGCGAGGCGTCTGAGTCGATCGGTGGGAACGGGTCGGGCTGCCGCCGGATCAGCGCGCGCGGGAGTGGCGGGGGAGCGCAGCGGGCCGCTCGTCCTGCCGTCCCCGTCGCAGCTGCGACACGGACCACCGTGCCTGCGCAAGCACCAGGCCGAGGCGGGCCAGCGGTTCGGGACGGTACGGCGTCGCGTCGAACCCCCACTCCTCGGCGAGGAGCTCCGCGTTCCTGATCAGATTGTCCAGATCGTTCAGGCCCAGCCGGCGGCGGCGAACGTTCGTGGCGATCACCGCGGTCTTCGCCGCGAGCTCCAGCCGGCCACCGATGTCGTTCACCGCCACCTGATCGCCGAACTCGTACCGGATGCTCCGGGAGACCTCGTCGGCGGTGACCGCGTAGAGGCGACGGGACCATGCGGCCGCGTCCTCGGCGAAACGCTGGAGCTGATCGGGGCCGAACCGGCCGCGACCGAGCTGTGCGACGGCGGCGCCGAACGCCGCCTCGACGAGCCCGAAGTAGGACATCGCGTCGCGGGCCGCGCCCTCCGCTTCGAGGTGGCGCTGCAAACGACGGCTTTCGAGCACCATGGACCGCAGGTAGTGGCCCTCAAGCGTGGTCAGCAAGGATCCCTCTCCGGTCGGCCTGCGGCAGCTGCTCGGCCGGCCGCCGACGCTCCGGGCCACGCGAGCGCTGACGCTGACCGGCATGAGTCAGTCCGGTGACGCTATCAACCGTCGCGCACTCCTCGGTAGAGCCCGCCGGGTCCGCTACGGCCGTCGCTGCGGGCGGTGGCAGGCTGGTCACGCAGCGGTCGTGCCGGCGCGAGCGTGTGGTCCGCGGCACGGCCGGGACACGGGGGGAAACCGGGGATGGCGGGGCGTGGTCAGTCGTTCAGCCGGCCGTTGCGGAGCATGAGCTGGTGCCGGAGCACGTACCGGCGGATCACCCGCGCGTCGCGCTCGTGCGGCTCGAAGACCAGCACCAGCAACGTCTGCTCCCCGTCCTCTTCCTGCCACACCCGCAGAACCCGTCCCTCGACGGAGAGGATGTCCTCGCCGAGTTCGACGCGGACTTCCACCTCGTCGCCGCCCGCCAGCTCGATCTCGTCGAAGCGTGCCCGGACCCCGCCCTCGCTGATGTCGATGACCCGGCCTTCCACCGTGTCTCCGCTGGGGCTCAGCCGGCGGACCTGGACCAGCTCGTTGCCGCCGCCCCGGACGTAGGAGCGGCTCTGCTCCAGTTTGGGCGGCCCGTCGGGCCGCATCACCCAGCGCGGGAGGGCCCCGCCCACGACCTCGATGAGGTGACCCGCCGCGGCGTAGCGGCCGCGCTCCCCGGCCGGCCACCGCACCGTGATCTGGTCGCCGACATCGGGCACCTCGGTGACCCGCAGGTTGAGCGGCGCGGCGATGGCGAGCACGCCGTCTCCGGCGTCCTCCACCCGCGACTTGTACGAGTCTCCGCCGAAGACGCTCACCTCGACCAGCGCGTTGATGGCGGGCAGCGAGATCTCGCTGTGCCTGACACCGTCGACCATGACCTGTCCTCCGAGACGCGTGAACGCAGGGCGCGGTGCCCCGGCGCAGAGCGCTGACCTTGGCCTTTCGGCCGGCGGCGGACCGAGCTGAGGAAAAACGCCGTCCGTTTGACCCTCGACCCGGTCGAGGCCACAGGATCACCGGAGTGGAGAGCGAGATGCGCAGCATCGGCCAGATGGCCCGCGCCAGCGGGCTGAGCGTGAGCGCCCTGCGGTTCTACGACGGCGCCGGGGTCCTGGTGCCGGCCATGGTGCATCCGGAGACCGGCTACCGCTGGTACGGCCCCGAGCAGCTGCGGCCCGCCCGGGTGGTGGCCCGGCTGCGCCGGGTCGGGATGCCGCTGGCCGACATCGCCCGGGTGCTGGAGCAGTGGCCCGACGCCGGGGCCGTGCGCCGGCTGCTGGACGGGCACCTGTGCCGGTTGGAGGCAGGGCTCGCCGATGCCCGCCGTGAGCTCTCCCGGGTCCACGCCGTGCTCGACCAGGAGGAGAACGTCATGACAATCGCCCGTACGCCGGTCCGGCTCACCGCGACCGCCGCGGAGCTGGCCGCCGGGATCGACGCCGTCCGGTTCGCGGTCGGCGACGATCCCGCGTTCCCCATGCTGACCGGGGTCCTCATCGAGGTCGAGGCGAGCGTGCTGCGCCTCGTGGCGACCGACCGCTACCGGATGGCGATCGCCGAGGTCCCCGTCACGGGCGTCGTCGGCCCCCCGACGAGCCTGATCGCGCCGGCCGCGTTCGTCGACGGGGTCCGGGCTCTGCTGCCGGCCGCCGGTACGGCCGCCGTCACCGTCGACGCGGACGGGATCACGGTGCGGGCCGATCGGCGGCAGGTGGGCGCGGAGGGGGTGGAGCACGATTTCCCCGACTACCGCCGGGCGCTCCGGGACCGGGGGACGACCGACACGGCCCGGCGGGTCGCCGTGGATGTCGCGGCGCTGCGGGCGTCTCTCGCCGACGCGCCCACCCGCACGGTCGTGCGCGAGCACGAGGGGGTGCAGTGCGAGGTGGTCGTCCTCGCCGTCGAGCCCGCCGGCACGCTGACGGTCGCCGGCGCGGAGCCGCAGGGCGGAGCGGAGACGCACGTCGGGGTCAACCGGGAGTTCCTGCTCGAAGCGTTGGCCGCGGGTGGGCGGGGCCAGCTGGTGCTCGAACTGGACGGGCCGATCAGGCCGCTCGCGGTGCGGCTCCCGGACGACGACGGGACGTTCTCGATCCTGATGCCCACCGTGTTGTCGTAGGTCGTGCGGCCGTCCGATCCGGCCGCTCCCGGCAGGGTGGGGCGGTCGGATTGGATGTTATCCGACATTGCTTTATTTTTCCCCTGATGCGCCGATCAGAGGGCAGTGAATGGACTGATCGACGCTGTGCGCGGGGCGCTTCCGAGAGGACTGCCGCTGACGCCCACCGAGTGGTCGATGCGCCACCGCGTGATCCTCTGGCTGATCGGACTGCACGCGCTCGGCCTGTTCGCATTCGCGTTGTGGCGCGGCGGCGGGCCGGGGCATGCGGCCCTGGACGTGGCGCCCCTCATGGTCATCCTCGTGGTGGCGGCCCGGCGCCAGATCGGCCGCCGGTTGCGCTCGGTCGTCGCGACCCTGGGGCTGGTCGGATCCTCCGCGATCCTGGTCCACCTGGCGGACGGGCTGACCGAGGCGCACTTCCACTTCTTCGTCATGATGTTCGTGATGACGTTCTACCAGGACTGGCTGACGTTCCTGGTGGCCTCGGCATTCGTGTTGATCGAACACGCGGTGGTGGGCGTGATCGCGTCGCATCTGGTCTACAGCCATCCCGACGCCCAGCATCAGCCGATCAAATGGGCGGCCATCCACGCGACGTTCATCGGTGCCGCCGCGGTCGCGTCGCTGGTGAACTGGCGACTGACCGAGACCGCCCGGGACGCCCAGCATCGGGCCGCCGCCGAACTGGCGTACCAGAGCAGCCACGACGCGCTGACCGGGGCGCTGAACCGAACGGAGTTCGAACGCCGGGTCGCGGAGGTTCTCCCGGCAGGCGATGCGCAGAACGCGGTCTGCGTACTGAATCTGGACCGCTTCAAGATCGTGAGTGAGGCGGGTGGCCAGGCCGCTGGTGACGCCCTGCTGTGCCAGGTCGCCGCCGCCATCCGGGAGCTGGACCCCGACGGCCCCGACCTTGCCCGCCTCGGCGGCGACCGATTCGCGCTGCTCCTCTCCGGACACACCCTCCCGGCCGCGGTGGCCGTCGCCGAACGGATCCGGACCCGGCTCGCGCAGGGCCGGTTCGCGTTCGCGGACCGGACATTCGAGGTCACCGCGAGCGTCGGCGTCGTCGCCGTCACGCCGCTGACCCCGGGACCGCAGGACGTCATCGAGGCCGCCGAGGCGGCGTGCTACACCGCCAAGAACAAGGGGCGCAACCGGGTCGAGGTCTACGAGCCCGACGACGGTGCCCTGGCCCGTCACCGCAACGCGATGCACTGGGCCGGCAGGGTGATGGCCGCGCTGCGCGAAGAGCGGCTCGAGCTCTACTTCCAGCCCATCAGTCCGGTGACCGGCCACGGTTACGGGACCTTCGGCGAGCTGCTGCTGCGGCTGCGCGACACCGATGGGAGCATCGTCGCCCCGGGACTCTTCCTGCCCGCCGCCGAACGCTACGACCTGCTGCCGGCGCTGGACCGCTGGGTGGTGACCTCCGCCTTCTCCACCCTCGCCCGCCGCTATGCGGGCCGGGAGGTGAACGGTGACCGCTACTCGATCAACCTCTCCGGCCCGTCCATCGGGGACTGCGGCTTTCTCGCGCACATCCGCGAGCAGTTGATGGTGACCGGTGTCGCGCCGAACCTCATCTGCTTCGAGATCACCGAGACCGTCGCGATCGCCGATCTCGCCGCCGCGGCCGACTTCATCAGCCAGCTCCGTGGCATGGGGTTCCACTTCGCGCTCGACGACTTCGGTGCCGGCCTGTCGTCGTTCGCCTACCTCAAGAGCCTGCCCGTCGACTACCTGAAGATCGACGGCAACTTCGTCCGGGGTATCACCCACGACCCGGTCGACCGGTACATGGTGGAGGCGGTCAACGGGATCGGCCACCAGTTGGGGCTGCGCACCATCGCCGAGTTCGTCGAGAACGACGAGATCCTGAGCTGCCTGCGCACGGTCGGTGTGGATTACGCGCAGGGCTACGGCATCGCCCGTCCGGGGCCGTTCGAAAGCTGGCTCGACGGTCGGGAGTGGCCCCTGCGGAGCTACTCCACGACCGTCGACGCCGCCGCCGCGACCGGCTGACCCGCGCCGCCGGTTTTTCCGCGGCGGTCAGGGCACCATCCAACCGAGCACGGGTGAGCCCTGCAGCGCCACGATCACGCACATGAACAGCAGCAGGAGCAGGCTCCACCCGAACACCTTGCGGAAGATCTCGCCCTCGCGGCCGGCCATGCCGACCGCGGCGGCGGCGATCGCCAGGTTCTGCGGGCTGATCATCTTGCCCATCACGCCGCCGGAGGAGTTCGCCGCCGCCAGCAGCAGCGGGTCGAGCCCCGCCCGCGCCGCCGTCTGCACCTGCAGCGCGCCGAAGAGGGCGTTCGCCGACGTGTCCGATCCGGTCACCGCGACGCCGATCCAACCGAGGATCGCGGAGAGGAAGACGAAACCGCCACCGGCCTGCGCCAGGAACGCGCCGAGGGTGTTGGTCTGCCCGGACTGGTTGAGCACGTAGGCCAGGGCCAGCACCGCCATCACCGTGACGATCGCGTACCGCAGTTCGACGTAGGTGGCGAGGTAGGCCCGCAGGGCGCGACGGGCGGAGATGCGCAGCACCAGCGCGGTGAGGATGCCGGCGAGGATCATCAGGCTGCCGGCCGCCGGCAGCCAGTTGAGGGTGAAGGTGATCGACGAGACCGGCGCACCGGCGCTGTTGACGACGTCCAGCCCCGGCCAGGCGAACTTCACCGTCCACGGCTCGCCCGCCAGCGCGTCCTTGACCGCGCCGAGGTTCGCGATCGAGAAGATGGCGATGATGATCAGGTACGGCGTGTAGGCCCGCGCCACCTCCGCTCCGCTGTCCCGCGTGCGTACGCCGGGCCGGTCGCCGCCGCCGGCGGCCGTGACCGGTGCGTCCCGGTCCACGGCGCTCTGCTCGCCCGGCGCGTCCCCGATGACGTCACCCGCGGTCGACCCGCCGCCGCCCGTGGTGACCGTGCTGCGCGCGGCGACGTCCCGGTCCCCGCTGCGGGCCGCCGGCACGGCGGCGCTGGTCGTCGTCCGCTCGCTGTGCAGGTTGGGCGACTCGGCCGGACGCCAGACCCGCACCAGCGCCACGACCGCGGCGGCGGAGACCAGCGACGCGACGATGTCGGTGAGCGGCACCGAGATGTAGTTGGCGGCGACGAACTGCGCGATGCCGAAGGAGATCCCGGCGACGAGCGCGGCCGGCCAGGTCTGCCGGACTCCGCGCCGGCCGTCGACGACGGCGACGAGCACGAGCGGCACGACGACCGCGAGGATCGGGGTCTGTCGGCCGACCATCGCGCCGAGGGTCTCGACGGTGAGCCGGGCATCGTCGCTGGCCCCGCTCGTGACGGTGGCGAGCGTGACGATCGGGGTGGCGAGCGCACCGAACGCCACCGGCGCGGTGTTGGCGATGAGCGCGACGGAGGCGGCGTGGATCGGGCGGAAGCCGAGCGCCATCAGCATGACCACGGTGATCGCCACGGGTGTGCCGAAGCCGGCCAGCGCCTCCAGCAGTGCGCCGAAGCAGAACGCGATGATGATGGCCTGGATCCGCATGTCGGGGCTGACCCGTTCGAAGGAGCGGCGCAGCACGTCGAAGTGTCCGCTCTCGACGGTGAGGTTGTAGACCCAGATCGCGTTGATGACGATCCACAGGATCGGGAAGAAGCCGAACGCCGCGCCCTCGGTCGCGGAGAGCAGCGCCTGCCCAGCCGGCATCGCGTAGACGAGAACGGCGACCAGCAGCGCGACCGCGAGGGAGATGAGCCCGGCGAGCCAGGCCTTCATGCGCAGCGCGCCGAGCAGGACGAAGAGGGTCAGCAGCGGCAAGGCGGCGAAGATCGCGGATAGGGCGACGGAATCACCGACCGGGTCGGTGATGATCGTGTACTGCTCCAGCATGGGTCACCTCGTCGCTGAGGGGGGACGGGAGGAGGCGGAACGGGTGGAGCGGGTGAGCAGGTGCGTGACGGGCAGGCCGCGGATCGACGCGTCGAGCACCTGGGCGGTGTGGGCGAGGGAGAGGGTGCCGCCGATCCGCTGGACCGACGCCGCGACCTGCATGAGGCAGCCGGGGTTCGCGGTGACGAGCAGCTCGGCGCCGGTCGCGAGCACGTCGCGGGCCTTGCGCTCGCCGAGCTGCGCGGCCGGCTCCGGGTTGAGCACGTTCCAGACGCCGGCCGAGCCGCAGCAGATGTCGGCGTCCGCGATCTCCCGCACGGTCAGGGCGGGGATGCCGGCGAGCAGCGCGCGGGGCTGGGCCCGTACCCCCTGGGCGTGCGCCAGGTGGCAGGCGTCGTGGTAGGCGACGGTCACCGGCAGCGGGTGCCGCGGCGCCACCGGACCGAGCTCGGCGAGGAGCTCCGACAGGTCGCGCACCGTCGCGCTGAACGCCGCCGCCCGCTCGGCGTACGCCGGGTCGTCGGCGAGCAGCGTGCCGTACTCCTTCAGCGTCGAGCCGCATCCGGCCGCGTTGACCACGAAGTAGTCGAGGCTCTCCGCGCCGAGCGCGTCGATCAGCCTCCGCGCGAAGCGTTGCGCCTCCGCCTCGCGACCATTGTGGACGCTCAGTGCGCCGCAGCAGCCCTGCCGGTCCGGCAGCACCACCACCTCGCAGCCCTCGGCGGCGAGGATCCGGGCGGTCGCGGCGTTGACGTCGGGGAAGAACGCGCTCTGCACGCAGCCGGTGAGCATGCCGACCACCGCGCGTCGCGGGCCGGTCGCGGGCACCCGCTGGGGCAGCCGTTCCGGGCGGGTCAACCGGGGCGCCAGCGACTCCAGCGCGGAGAGCGTCGGCGCCAGCCGGGGGAGCAACCCGGTCCGGGCGACCAGCCGGCGCAGGCCGGTCGCCTGGTACGCCCGCAGCGGGGCGCGCAGCAGCCGCAGCCGCTTCGGGTACGGGAAGAGCCGGAAGATCGCCCCGCGCAGGAGCCGTTCCCGGCGCGACCGGGCGTGCCGCCGCTCCACCTGCTGCCGGGTGTCCTCGATGAGCCGGTCGTACCGGACTCCCGACGGGCAGGCGGTGACGCACGCCATGCAGCCGAGACAGGCGTCGAAGTGCTGCACCATCGAGTCCGACAGCGGCTCGCCGTCGAGCCCCTGTTTCATCAGGTAGATGCGCCCGCGCGGCGAGTCCATCTCCTCGCCCCACAGCACGTACGTCGGGCAGGACGGCAGGCAGAAGCCGCAGTGGACGCAGTCGGAGACCAGCTCGGGCCGGGGCGGGTGGTGGTCGTCGAACGCGGGCGGGCCGGACGGCGCAGCGAGGGTGCCGAGGACATCGCGCGGCGCGCTCGCCGGCGCGCTGCCCTTCGTCGCGTCGACGCCGCCCTGGGTGGGAATGCCCGCGGTCATCTCAGATCCCTCCCACGAAGCGTCCGGGCGCGAACCGCGCGTCGGGGTCGAACTGCTGCTTGATCCGGCGCATCAGCTCCAGGCCCTCGACCGGTCCCCACAGGTCGACGTGCTCGCGGACCGCGGCCGGGGCGGTCAGCACCACCGCGTGCCCGCTGACGTCGCGCGCGGCGGCGCGCAGCGCGTCGACGACGCCGGCCACGGTCTGCGGCGCGGCCGTGCCGGGCAGCCCGACGTAGAGGACGCCGGTGCCGGCCGAGCCACGCAGCCGCAGCGGCACGCCGTGCCGCTCGCGCGCGGCGAGGGCCGCCCCGAGGAGCGCCGGCACCCCGGAGAGCGCCGCGGTGAGCTTCAGCCCCACGTCGCCCGACCCCCACGGGTACGCCGACCACCAGCCCGGCGCCGCGTCCGAGATCGCCGCGTCCCCGCCGAGCAGCCGGATCGTCCGCACCGCCCGTCCCGCGACCCCCTCCGCCGTCCCTTCCAGCAGCACGACCACCTCGAACCCGCCCTCGGGCGGGGCGTCGACCTCCAACGCGCTCGGCACCACCTGCGCGCCGAGCACGTCGGCGACGAGCCGGCCGGCGGCGGCCGGGTCGGCGACGCGGCGCGACACGTACGCGCTGGCGGCGGGGGAGGGGTGCAGCCGGAAGGCGCACTCGGTGACCAGGCCGAGCGTGCCGTACGAGCCGGTGATGAGCTTGCCGAGGTCGTAGCCGGCAACGTTCTTCACCACCTTGCCCCCGGCGTGGGCCACCACCCCGTCGGGCCGCACCACGGTGACGCCGATGAGCAGGTCGCGGACGGTGCCGTAGAGCATCCGGCGCGGACCGCTGGTACTCACCGCCACCGTGCCGCCGACGGTCGCGCCCGGCAGCGGGGCGTCGAGCGCGAGCTGCTGTCCGGCGGGCGCGAGCAGTTGCCGCAGCTCCGTCACCAGGGTGCCGGCCCGCACCACCGCGATCAGGTCGCCGGCGACGTGCTCGACCACGCCGATCAGCCGGCGGGTGCTGAGCACCAGGTCGCAGCGGCGCGGCGGGGCCGCCCAGTCCTGCTTCGTCATCCCGCCGCAGACCACGACGGCGAGGTCGTGCGCGGCGGCCGCCCGCAGCACCGCGGCCGCTTCCGCGGTGGAGCCGGGCGCCGCCACGTAGCGCGGCCGTATCCCCGGCAGGACCGGCTCGTCGTCGGCGAGCCACACGCCGTCGGTGTGGTTGGTGCGGCTGCTGGCCTCGTGCGAGGCGCCGCGGAGCGCGGCGAGGGCGGCGTCGGGCATCGTCAGAACACCTCCGCCACGCCGGCCTCCTGCAACGGATGTGCCCCTTTGTGCCGCCCCGGCACCTCGCCGCAGAGCCGCGGCGTCGGGAAGACCTTGCCGGGGTTGGCGAGCCCGCGCGGATCGAACGCGCAGCGGACCAGTTGCATCGTGTCCAGGTCGTCGTCGCTGTACATGCGCGGCATGTACTTCGCCTTGTCCATCCCGACCCCGTGCTCGCCGGTGATCGAGCCGCCGTACTCGACGCAGAGGTCGATGATCGCGCCGGAGACCTCCTCCGCCTGCTCGGCCTGGCCTTCGACGCTGTCGTCGAAGAGCACCAGCGGATGCAGGTTGCCGTCACCGGCATGGAAGACGTTGGCGACCCGTACCCCACGCTCGCGGGAGATCTCGGCGATCCGGCGCAGCACCTCGGGAAGGGCGGTGCGGGGGATGACCCCGTCCTGCACGATGTAGTCCGGGCTGATCCGCCCGACCGCCGCGAACGCCGACTTGCGGCCCTTCCAGAACAGCGCCCGCTCCGCCTCGTCGGCGGCGACCCGGATCTCGAACGCCCCGTTGCTCCGGCAGAAGCCCTCGACCTGCGTGAACTGCGCCGCCACCTCCGGCGCCGGTCCGTCCAGCTCGACCACCAGCACCGCGCCGGCGCCCTGCGGGTAACCGCAGTGCACCGCCGCCTCCGCGGCCTCGATCGCCAGCGCGTCCATCATCTCGATCGCGGCCGGCACCACGCCCGCGCCGATGATCGCCGAGGTCGCGGCGCCCGCCTCGTCGGTGCCGCGGAAAGCCGCGAGCAGCGTGCGCACCGACTCGGGGAGCCGCACCAGCCGTACGGTCACCTCGGTGGCGATGCCCAGCGTCCCCTCCGACCCGACGAACGCGCCGAGCAGGTCGTAGCCGGGCGCGTCCGGGGCCCGCCCGCCGAGCCGGACGAGGTCGCCGTCCGGCGTGACCACCTGCAGGCCGGTGACGTGGTTGGTGGTGAAGCCGTACTTGAGGCAGTGCGCGCCGCCGGAGTTCTCCGCGACGTTGCCGCCGATCGAGCAGATCTGCTGGCTCGACGGGTCCGGCGCGTAGTAGTAGCCGTACGGGGTGGCGGCGCGGGTCACCTGCAGGTTGATGACGCCCGGTTCGACCACCGCCCGTTCGTCCTGGGGCGCGATCTCCCGGATGGCGCGCAGCTGCGACGTCACGATGAGCACCCCGTCGGCGTGCGGGAGAGCGCCGCCGGAAAGGCCGGTGCCGGAGCCCCGAGCCACGAACGGCACCGCCGCCTCGACGCAGGCCCGCACGACCGCCGCGCATTCCTGCGCCGAGCGGGGGAGCGCGACGAGAGCGGGGATGACCTTGTACTGCGCGAGCCCGTCGCACTCGTACGTGCGAAGCTCCTGCCGGTCGCTGATCACCTGCCCGTCGCCGATCGCCGCCCGCAACATCGCGGCGAGAACGCTGATGTCCGTCGTGGTCATCGCCGGCCTCCCCTCAAGGCATGGTCGTATCAGCGCATCGGGTTACGGCATCCGCTCGTACGCCGGGAGCGTCAGGAAGTCCACGAAGTCGTCGGCGACCGCCACCTCCATGAACAGCGCGCGCGCCTCGTCGAACGCCGCGGCGCCGCCGTCGGTCAGCTTCGCGATCTCCTCGTCGGCGATCCGCTCCACCAGCGCGCGGGTCACCTTCTCGCCGGAGTCAGCCAGGGTCACGTCGTTGTGCAGCCACTGCCACACCTGCGACCGGGAGATCTCGGCGGTCGCCGCGTCCTCCATCATGTTGAAGATCGCGACGGCGCCGGAGCCGCGCAGCCAGCTCGCCAGGTACTGGATGCCGACGCTGACCGCGTTGCGCAGCCCCGCCTCGGTCATCTGGCCGGGCGTCTCCCGCACGGCCAGCAACTGCGCCGCGGTCACCGCGACGTCGTCGCGCGTGCGGTCGAGCTGGTTCGGCCGGTCGCCGAGCACGCCGTCGAAGACCTCACGGCAGACCGGCACCAGGTCGGGGTGGGCCACCCACGACCCGTCGAAGCCGTCGCCCGCCTCGCGCGTCTTGTCGTCGCGCACCTTCGCCAGCGCCGCCTCGTTGACCTGCGGGTCGCGCCGGCTCGGGATGAACGCCGCCATGCCGCCGATCGCGTGCGCGCCGCGCCGGTGACAGGTGCGCACGAGCAGTTCGGTGTACGCGCGCATGAACGGGGCGGTCATCGTCACCGCGTTGCGGTCGGGCAGGAGAAAATCGTGGCCCCGGGTACGGAACTTCTTGATGACGCTGAACATGAAGTCCCAGCGCCCCGCGTTGAGCCCTGCCGAGTGCTCCCGCAGTTCGTAGAGGATCTCCTCCATCTCGAACGCCGCGGGGAAGGTCTCGATGAGCACGGTGGCGCGGATGGTGCCGGCGGGAAGGCCCAGCCGCTCCTGCGCGAACAGGAACACGTCGTTCCAGAGCCGCGCCTCCAGGTGGCTCTCCATCTTCGGCAGGTAGAAGTAGGGGCCGGCGCCGGCGTCGATCTGCGCCTGCGCGCAGTGGAAGAAGTAGAGCCCGAAGTCGACGAGGCTGCCGGAGCTGCGCTCACCGTCGACCAGGATGTGCTTCTCGGTCAGGTGCCAGCCCCGGGGCCGGACCACGATCGTCGCGAGCTCGCCGTCGCCCAGGCGGTAGTGCTTCCCGTCCGGCGAGCTGAACTCCAGTTTCCGCCCGATCGCGTCGCGCAGGTTGAGCTGACCGGAGATGACGTTCTCCCAGAGCGGGGTGTTGGCGTCCTCGTGGTCGGCGAGCCACACCTTGGCCCCGGAGTTGAGAGCGTTGATCGTCATCTTCGCGTCGGTCGGCCCGGTGATCTCCACCCGGCGGTCCACCAGGCCCGGGGCGGGATCGGCGACCCGCCAGTCGCCCTCGCGGACGTTTCTCGTCTCGGGGAGGAAGTCCAGCGTCCCGCCGGCGGCGAGGGAGGCCTCCCGCTCGGCCCGCCCGGCCAGCAGTGCCCGCCGCCGACCGTCGAACGTCCGGTGTAGTTCGGCGAGGAGCCCGAGCGCGTCGGGCGTGAGGATCTCCTCGTACCGGTCGTGCAGCGGCCCGGTGATCTCGACTCCGGCGGGGTTGCTCATGACACGGCCGTCCTTTCCGCCGTCGCGACAGCATCGCGTGCGCGGCAACCGCGTCGGCGCGGTGCTGGCGGGGTGCGACCGGTGCTGACGGAGGGTGTAGATGCGTCGATGTGTGCTGGTCACGACTGTATCGACGGCATCGACGGATGGCGACGGGTATCAATCGCCGAACGCGACCGGCGGCCGGCCGGATGAGCCGAGCGGTCGACGGCCGTCGCTGGCCGGCGCTCGCCGTCCGGCGTCAGTCCAGCTTCGCGGCGACCACCGGGCCGTCGGCGCTGATCTCGTCCGGGGCGACGACCGCGACGGCGCTGCGCGCGAGCAGATCGTCGTCCACGAGCACCAGCCGGCGGCACTGCGGGTCACCGGTGCGCTCGGGGAGCTTGCCGGTCAGGGCGCGCACGGCCGTCGCCGCGGTGTCGTCCAGGACGAAGCCCTCCGCGCTCCACGTCCCGTCGGCGGTGAAGAACTCCTTGCTGCCGTTGGTGTTGTCGCCGTTGAGCACCACGCTCCGGTCGGAGCCGCTGAGCGTGCTGGAGGCCTCGTTGAGCCCCCACACCTGGTAGGACCCCGAACCGGAGTCGGGGGCCGAGCTGACGCCCACGCCGGTGCACCCGCTGAGCGCGAGTGCCGCCACGAGGCCGCCGAGCAGTGTGCTTCGTTGGAAGATCCGTCGGTTCGCCATCCGCCCACCTCTTCGATCGACGTATGACACTATTACCCCGCTGAGTCGATGGATACGCCGCCGACCGTCCCCGTTGTCCTCCGCCGGGTCGGCGCACCGCCGGCGCACCGTGCGGCCCGGATCTAACCGTCCCGCGAGACCAGTTCGGGGCGCTCGATCACGTACTGGTCGAGGTGGCCCTGCTTCAGGGCGGTGAACATCTCCAGGCTTTCCGCGCTCAGTCCCTCGACCTCGCTGCTGGCCGTGGCGACGGGGTTGAACGTGCCGCCGTTCGTCTTCACCAGCAGCACGTCGTTGGCGGCCATTCCCTTGAGCGTGAAGATGAAATCGGCCATCGGCACGCCGCCGGTGTCCAGGATGAACGCGTTGCCGGCCGCCGTGATGACCCGGTCGAGCTTCGCCGGGTTGCTGATGACGCCCGCACTCATCGCCTCCTTGCCGATCGCCTTGACCAGTTGCTGCTGGTGGCGCTGCCGGTCGTAGTCACCGTTGGGCAGTCCGTAACGCTGCCGCGAGTAGTCCAGCGCGGACCAGCCGGGCATGTGCCGGCAGCCCTTTTCGTGCCAGATCTCCTCGCCTCCGCCGTACTGGCGGGCGTCGGCCAACCACATCGGCTTTCCGTTGACCATGCGCATGTGTTGCGACTTCACCCGGTAGTCGACGCAGAGGTCGACCCCGCCGAGCGCGTCGACAACGTTCTTGAACCCGTTGAAGTCGATGATCGCCGCGCCGTTGAACTCGATTCCGGTGATCTGCTTGATGGTCAACGCCACCAGTTGGGCGCCGCCGGCCCGGCCGCCGCCGCCCTGCGCACCGGCGTGGAACACGTCGGTCAACTTGGCGGCGCCGCCGGTGAAGCCGCTGCGCGGGAATGGCGGCGCGTCGACCCAGGTGTCACGGGGCACCGAGACCAGGTACGCCTGGTCGTGCGAGGCCGGGACGTGCAAGATCATGATCGTGTCCGACCGCACGTCACCGGGGTTGCGCGCCCGCTCGTCCACGCCGAGCAGCAGCATGTTGACCGGTCCGGTGAGCGGCTTGCCGGGCGTGGCGGCCTTCGCCGCCCCCGCCAGCAGGTTGTCCTGCGCGACCCCGCCGGTGTAACGGTCGATGAGGACTTTGCTGCCGACGATCGCCGTACCGCTGATCATTATCAACGCCGCACCGAGAGCGACCAGCACGCGGGGCCAGCGGGGGCCGCGGCGTCGCTGAGCGGTAGGGGTGGGCGGGCGCCGGCGACTCGGGGACGGCATGCGGAGAACTCCTGGCGAACGAGGGGAGAGGCCATATGGGGAACTTTCGGGACACCCGGGACGTCGATGAGGCGTCACCTCGACCCTGGCGCCGGATCACCGGCGACGCGGGGCGGTGAGGGACCATACCGCTGGAAGCTGACAGATCCCTGGGGAGCGGGAGCCGGATCACCGGCCGAGTGGGAAGCCGATCACGGGCGGACGGGCGCCGGCTCCAGCATCCGCTCCACGGTCGTGGCCAGCACCGCCTCGCCGACCTCATGCGCGCGGCGGGGGGAGGCGATGAACCAGAACTCGTGATCCGCCGCGCTGTTCGTCGGATCGGTGCGCGACCACACCTGCAGACCGCGTTCCTGGAAAGCGCCCATCAGCCGCAGCCGCGACTCCGGTGAACGGCGGTAGACATTGGCCAGAATGAAGCCGTTCGCGCCGATCAACCGCACCATGCACTCGATGTGCTGGGTCGGCATCCGGAAATGGAAGACGAACACGCTCACGATGGCGTCGAACGCCATGCCCGCCAGCATTTTCGGTACGGCGTGGGCGGGCAGGCAGGCGACGCCGTGCCGGAGGTTGTCCGCCACCACGTCGGGGTCGAGATCCACGCCGACGAAGTGCTCGCGCCGGTCGAGTAACCCGCGCATCGGGTGGTAGCCGCAGCCCCAGTCGAGTACGGAACGGGCGCCGGTGCCGTTGACGGCCGCGGCCATCGCGCTCTTCACCCGGTGATTCGTCGCGTACTGCGCCGACTGGTCGCCGACCATCAGTTGCCGGCGCAGCTTGTTGACCTCGCGGATCTGGCGGGCGTTGAGATCCTCGGTGGTCAACGGCAGGGAGATGACGTCCATGAACCGGACCGGCTCGCGGTTGCCGAGCCGGAGGCGAGGGGCGGATCCGGTGGATTCGCACAGGCGTACCCCGTGCAGGCCGAGAGTGGAGGCCGCAAGGCGCCGAAGGAGACCGCCGAAACCCAGACCCACCAACCCTGTCCTAGTGTCACGTGCCCCCTGGGACCGCCTATCCCGGGGGGTGGTCGCTCAGCCAGTGCTGCTCGATCCGAGCGACGTAACGCTCGCGGTACTCCTCGCGACCGAGGGAGCGTAGCAAGAAGTCCATGTGATCACAGATCTCCCGCGCGCGTCTGGTGGACGGGCAAGTCTCGTACAGGATCTCGGCGAAGGTGTCCGCTTCGGCGTATGAACCGCGCATCAGCAGATCGGCCCAGCGGATGAGGGCGGCCCACATCGGCTTGATGCTCGCCCGGCCCTGGCCCGAGTCCAGCCGGCGGATCGCCTCGGCGGAACGGTCCCGGGCATGCGGCAGCGCCTGCGCCTGCGCGGCGAGCAGCGCCAGGTAGAACGGGGTGACGACCTGCTCGCCGTCGAGCTGGTTGGCCTGCTGGTGCGCGTCCCGCGCGCCCACGAAGTCGCCGTTGTCGCGCAGGATCAGGCCCAGGCAGTTCCAGTTCCCCGCGCTGCCCGGCCCGTACTGGATGGCGTGGCGGGCGTGGGTCAGTGCCCGGTCGGGATCGGAGTAGCGGTGCAGCAGCGCGAGCGCCCGTTCGCCCGCGTCCGTCGGCAGCTTGTACGTCAGCGCCGTCTCCAACTCCTCCCCGGCGGCGTTCTCCTCGCCGAGGTTGGTGAGGGAGCGGCCGAGCCGGTAACGCACCCGCGGATTCCTCGGATCGAGCTCGATCGCCCGGCGCAGGAACTCGACGGAGGTTTCGTAGTGGCCTTCCCGGTAGGCGGCTTCACCCTGGTTGAACAGGTACGAGACCTCGACCTGCGTGGTCAGCCGCTGGTCGAAGTCGCTCAGCCGCGACTGCATGTCCTCGATGAGCAGGTGCACCTGCTCCGACTGCTGGTCGGCGCGGGCGACCGCGGTCTGCACCCGGCCGACCAGGGTGTTGGCCTGCTCCGAGAGGGTTTCGGCGCCGTGCACCGCGCGGTCGGCCTGGGCCACGATCTCCTGCGCCACGGCCTTCTGCTGGTCGAGTTCGCGCCGCGCTCGCTGCCCGACCTGCCGGATGGAGCGCAGCTCGCGGATGCCGACGAAGCCGGCGACCACGAAAAGGACCGTCATGATCGCGACGAGCAGCGCGAATGCCGCGAGGATCACGCCGGACCAGGTGATCACGAGATTGGCGATCTGGCCGGGGTCGGCGGTGGGGGCGGCGGTGGGGGTAGGAGTGGAGGGGGGCATAGGTTCAGTATCGCCTACTCTCCGTGCTAGTAGTGCTACTGATAGTGTTGCCCATCTATTCCATAAATGTGCCCGGAACGGTAGGCGTTCGGATCATTCCGGCGGCCCTGGCGTGAACTGGGCGGGCATCCGGAGCGGCGCGCTAGCGTCGACGGGTGACAGCAACCGCAGACCCGGCCCTCCCCACCCCACCCGCCGACCTACCGCGTACGGTCGGCGAGCTGCGGGCGGCAGGCCATCGTTATCGCACCGTGAAGCAGGAGCTGCGCGAGAACCTGCTCGCCCGGATGCGGGAGGGCTCGATCCGCTTTCCCGGCATCGTCGGCTATGACGACACCGTACTGCCAGAGGTGGAGCGTGCGCTGCTCGCCGGCCACGACATGGTGCTGCTCGGCGAGCGCGGCCAGGGCAAAACGCGGCTGATCCGGTCCCTGGTGTCGCTGCTCGACGAGTGGACGCCGGTCATCGCCGGCTCCGAGCTCAACGAGCACCCCCTGCACCCGATCTCGCCGGCCGCGCGTCGGCGTGCCGCCGAGGCCGGCGACGACCTGCCGGTCGGCTGGCTGCACCGCTCGATGCGGTACGGCGAGAAGCTCGCCACCCCGGACACCAGCGTCGGCGACCTGATCGGCGACGTCGACCCGATCCGGGTCGCCGAAGGCCGCACCCTCGGCGATCCCGAGACCATCCACTTCGGACTCGTGCCCCGGACCAACCGGGGCATCTTCGCCGTCAACGAGCTGCCCGACCTCGCCGAGCGGATCCAGGTCGCGCTCCTCAACGTGCTGGAGGAACGCGACATCCAGGTGCGCGGATACCAGCTGCGCCTCCCGCTGGACCTGCTGCTCGTGGCGAGTGCCAACCCGGAGGACTACACCAACCGGGGGCGCATCATCACGCCGCTGAAGGACCGGTTCGGGGCGGAGATCCGCACCCACTATCCCGTGGACCTCGAGCTGGAGCTGGCGCTGGTCCGCCAGGAGGCGGCGCTCGTCGCCCCGGTCCCCGACCACGTGCTCGAGGTCGTCGTCCGGTTCGCGCGGGCGGTGCGCGAGTCCCCGTCGGTCGACGCCCGCTCCGGAGTCTCCGCGCGGTTCGCGATCGCGGCGGCGGAGACCGTCGCCGCCTCCGCGCTGCGCCGCGCCGGGCTCGTCGGCGAGGCCGAGCCGGTCGCCCGGGTCGGCGACGCCGTGTCGGTGGCGAGCACCCTGCGTGGCAAGGTCGAGTTCGAAAGCGGCGAGGAGGGACGGGAGATCGAGATCCTCGCGCATCTGCTGCGGACCGCCACCGCCGAGACCTTCCGCGACCGCCTCACCGGGCTCGACCTCTCCGGCTTCACCAGCCTCGTCGGCGACGGCGCGGTGATCGAGACCGGCGAGCTGGTCGGCGCGGAGGAACTGCTCCGCCAGGTGGGCACCGTGCCGGGCCTGGCGAAGGTCCTCGACCGGCTCGACCTCGGCGACGCCCCCACCCCGGGCGAGGCCGCCGCCGGGATCGAGTTCGTCCTCGAAGGGCTGCACCTGACCCGCCGGCTCGCCAAGGACCTCACCGACGACGGGCGCACCCGCTACGGCGGGCGGAACTGACATGCCCGTCAACCGCTACCGGTACGGCTCATGGCGCGGCGGCCCCGACCCGCTCGCCCCGCCGTACGACGTGCGCGGCGCCGTCGACGCGGTGGGCGCCGAGGTGCTCGCCGGCGGCAACCTCCGCGAGGCGCTGCGTGACCTGCTGCGGCGTGGCCCGCAGGGTGGCCGCGGCCTGGACGAGCTGGCTGCCCGCGCGCGCCGGCTGCGGCGCGAGGCGATGCGCCGTGGCGAGCTCGACGGCGCCGTCACCCGCGCCGCGGCCCTGCTCGACCAGGCGCTCGCCGCCGAGCGCGACGAGTTGGCCCAGCGGACGGAGGACGACGCCGCGCGCTTCGCCGAGGCGATGCTGGACAACCTGCCCCGTTCCACCGCGCGGGCCGTGGAGGAGCTCGCCGGATACGACTGGGTGAGCGAGGACGCGCGCCGGTCGTACCAGCAGATTCTCGACGGGCTCCGACGCGATGTGCTGGAACAGCGGTTCGCGGGGCTGCGCGACGCCCTGCGCAACCCCGACCCGGCGGCGCAGCGGCGCGTCGGTGAGATGGTGCGCGACCTGAACGACCTGCTCGCCCGGCATGCGCGCGGCGGGGAGACCACCGACGCGTTCGCCGAGTTCATGCGCCGGCACGGCGAGTTCTTTCCGGAGAAGCCGGGCTCGGTCGACGAGCTCGTCGACACCCTCGCCCGGCGCGCCGCCGCCGGCGAGCGGCTGATGCGCTCCCTGTCGCCGCAGCAGCGCGACGAACTCTCCCGGCTGATGGCCGAGTCCCTCGGTGAGCTCGGCCCGCAGATGGCCGAGCTCACCGACAACCTGCGGGCGCTCCGCCCCGACCTGGTCTGGGGCCGCGGGGAGCAGGTCCGCGGCCGCGACGAGCTGGGGTACGGCGACGCGGCCGTCGCGCTGGAGGAGATCGGCGACCTCGACGATCTGCTCGACCAGCTCGGCCAGGAGCATCCCGGCGCGACGCTCGACGACGTCGACGTGGAGGCGGTCTCGCGCCAGCTGGGCCGGGACGCCGCGGACGACGTACGCCGGCTCCGGGAGCTGGAGCGGGAGCTGCGCCGCCAGGGCTGGGTCACCCGCGACGCCGACGGCCTCACGCTCAGCCCGAAGGCGCTTCGGCGGCTGGGCGGCACCGCCCTGCGCACCGTCTTCGCCGACCTCAACGGGGGCCGACGCGGACAGCACGACCTCCGCTCCGCGGGTGCGGCCGGCGAGACCACCGGGGCGTCCCGGCCGTGGCGGTACGGCGACGAGCAGCCCCTCGACGTGGTCCGCACGATCGGCAACGCGGTACGCCGCTCGGGCGCGACGACCCCGGTCGCGCTCGCGGTCGAGGACTTCGAGGTGGTGGAGACCGAGCGACGCGCCTCCGCGGCGGTGGCGCTCTGCGTCGACCTGTCGTACTCGATGATCTCGGAAGGGCGCTGGGGGCCGATGAAGCAGACGGCGCTCGCGCTGTCGCATCTCGTCGCCACCCGCTTCCCGCAGGACGCGTTGCAGATCATCGGCTTCGGACGGCACGCCCTTCCGCTGTCCCAGACCGCGCTCGCCGCCGTCGAACCGGAGCTGGTGCAGGGCACCAACCTGCAGCACGCGCTGCGCCTCGCCGGCCGGCACCTGCGCCGTCACGCCGGGTCGGAGCCGGTCGTCCTGGTCGTCACCGACGGGGAGCCCACCGCGCACATCGACGCCGGCGGGGAGGCGGTGTTCTGCTGGCCGCCGCTGCGCGAGACCGTGCAGGCGACGGTGGTCGAGGTCGATGAGCTCACCCGGGCCGGCGCGGCGCTCAACCTGTTCATGCTCGGCGAGGACCCCGGGCTGCGCCGGTTCGTCGACGCGGTGGCGCGGCGCAGCGGCGGCCGGGTCTTCACCCCGGACACCGACGAGCTGGGTCGCTACGTGGTCGCCGACTACATCCGCGCCCGCCGGGGCCGCCGCGGTCGCTGATCCGTCCCGGCGGTCACGGGGACGTGCTTAGACTCGCGGCATGGATGCGGCCGGGCTGCGCCGGGCGTACGACGTCCTGCTCGCCGAGATCGAGGCCGGCGACTTCGCGCCCCCGCCGTCGGGGGAGTGGAGCGCCGAGCAGGTGGCGGCGCACGTGGCGGCCAACGACGAGTTGCTCATCCGCACGACCGACGCCGTGCTGGCCGGCTCGCCGTGGGTGTACTACAACCACAACGAGGTGCACAATCCGCAGCTCAACGCGCTGATCGCCGAGCACGGCGGGCTCGCCGGGCTGGCGGAGCTGCTGCGCGGGAGCAGCCAGCAGGTCTGTGGGCTGATCGGACGCCTCGGCATCCACGGCGAGACGCTGGTGCACACGTTGATCCGGGACGGGTTCGAGCTGCGCGTCGACGAGCCGCTCCCGTGGGGGCGGGTACTCGACCTGCACGGCCGGCTCCACCTGCCCGCCCATACGAACCAACTCCGCGCCCTCCGCCGCCACTACGCCTAACCCCCCTCGGTCCGTCGGCCCGTCGGCCCGTCGATCAAGGGCATATGCGCGTGCTTTGATCTCCAATCGTGTGAATACGCCCTTGATCGACGCGTAACTCCTTGATCGACGGAAGCGGCGTGGTCGGTCGGACGGGTGGGAGCGTTCCCACGATCTGGGCGGCGGTTGGCGCGGTCCGGTGGAGCCGCTAACTTCCTCCCAACGATGGGAGTCGATATGAGTCGATCTATCGGCCGGCTGTACGCCACCGGAGCCGTCGCGCTCCTCGCCCCGCTCGTCCTCTCCGGCGCGCCGGCCACGGCACGAACGCCGCTGGCTGCCGCGCCTCCGGCCGTCGCCGCGGTTCCCGCCCCCGCCGCGCCCCGCGCGGCCGGAGCTGCCGCCGTGCCCGCGGCCGCGGTGCCGCTCGATCAGCTCACCGTCACCACCACGCAGGTCGCCTCCGGGCTGCAGCGGCCGACCGCGATGATCGCTCCCGACGATGGCAGCGGACGGTTGCTGATCACCGAGAAGGCCGGCACGGTGCGCGCCTATCATCCCGAGACCGGGCTCGCGGCGAACCCGCTGCTGGACATCACCGACCGCGTCGACACCTCCGGCAACGAGCGCGGCCTGCTCGGCATCGTCACCTCGCCGAACTTCGCGCAGACCCGCACGCTCTACGTGGCGTACACGGCGCTGCCCGGCGGCACCCTGACGCTGTCCCGTTTCGCGCTCGACCGCCCGGACCAGCAACCGGTGCCGCCCGCCCGCGAGCAGATTGTGCTGACCCAGCCGCACGCCGAATACTCCAACCACAATGGCGGCCAGCTCGCCTTCGGCCCGGACGGCTACCTCTACTGGAGCCTGGGCGACGGCGGTGGCGCCGACGACGTGTTGAACACCGGGCAGAACCTCGGCACGCTGCTCGGCAAGATCCTGCGGATCGACGTCAACTGCGCGGGCCGCCCGTACTGCGTCCCCGCCGGCAACCCCTTCGCCTCGACGTCCGGGGTCCGCCCGGAAATCTGGGCGTACGGGCTTCGCAACCCGTGGAAGTTCTCGTTCGACGCGCAGGACGGCTCGCTGTGGATCGCGGACGTCGGGCAGGGGACGTACGAGGAAGTGGACCACCTGGCCCGCGGTATCGCCGGCGCGAATCTCGGCTGGTCCTGCCGGGAAGGTCCCCAGGTCTTCAACCCGGCGCGCTGCCAGCCCGGCGCCGCGTACGTCGAGCCGGTCTTCGCCTACCGCACCTCGCTCGACGGCTGCGCGATCATCGGCGGGCACGTCTACCGCGGTCGCCAGTTCGCCGACGTCGCCGCCGGCACCTACCTCGCCAGCGACTACTGCTCCGGTACGGCGTTCGCGATTCGCCCCACGGGCGACGGCGGCTACGCGAGTCAGCGGCTCGGTGAGCTGACCATCCAGCCGACGACGCTGGGGGTTGACGCGAACGGCGAGTTCTACCTGGCCAACGACCTGCCGGGGCAGCTCCACCGGATTTCGTTCGGCACGAGGGCGGCCTGCTCCGTCACGTACAAGGTGGACAGTCAATGGGGTACGGGCTTCACCGCGACGGTGACCCTGACCAACAGGGGCAGCCGGCCGGTCAACGGCTGGGTGGTGGGGTGGACGTTCCCCGGGCCGCAGCGGGCGGGCAACTGGTGGAACGCGGTCGGCAGCCAGCAGGGCGCCACCGTGACGGCCAGGAACGCGAGCTGGAACGGCACGGTCGCGCCGGGCGCGTCGGTCAGTTTCGGCTTCCTCGGTACGCCCGGCGGCCCCCACCCCGCGCCGATCGCATTCACCCTCAACGGCGCCCCCTGCGGGTAACTCACGTCGATCTTGCAGTTGTGGCTGCGGCATCTGCCGCAATAGCGGACGAATCGGGGGCCACAACTGCAAGATCGCGGGGGAGCGGGGGGCGGAAGGTGCGGCGGTACGTCGTCGGGGCGACGCCGATCGCGCTGTGCAGTTGCTGACGCAGCGACGCAGCGGTGCCGAAGCCGGCCTGCCGGGCGATCTGGTCGACCCCGAGATCGGTCGTCTCCAGCAGCAGCCGGGCGTGGTCGGTGCGCTGCCGCAGCAGCCAGCGGGCGGGGCTGAGCCCGGTCTCCTCCCGGAAGCGGCGGGTGAAGCTCCGTACGCTCATGGTGGCGTGGTCGGCCATCGCGCGCAGGGTCAGCGGCTCGCCGAGGCGGCGCAGCATCCACTCGCGGGTCGGCGCGGTGGACGCGCCGACGGGGCCGGGCAGCGGGCGCTCGATGTACTGGGCCTGGCCGCCGTCCCGCCACGGCGGCACCACGCAGCGCCGGGCCGCCCGGTTGGCCACCTCGCTGCCGTGGTCGCGGCGCACCACGTGCAGGCAGAGATCGATCCCGGCGGCCACCCCGGCCGAGGTGAGCAGGTCGCCGTCGTCGACGAAGAGCACGTCGGGATCGAGGTGGACCTCGGGGTAGAGGCGGCGGAACAGGTCGGCGTACCACCAGTGGGTGGTCGCCGGCCGGCCGTCGAGCAGGCCGGCGGCGGCGAGCACCGATGCGCCGGTGCAGATGGACATCACCCGCGCCCCGCGACGGTGCGCGGCGCGCAGCGCCGCCGCGACGGCCGGGTGCACGGTCCCGTCGGTGAGTGACGGACCTCCGTGTACGCCGGGGACGATCACCGTGTCGGCGGTGGTCGTGGCCTCCAGACCGTGATCGGGCAGCACCTGGAATCCGGCGGTGGTGCGCACCGGGGCGCCGTCGACGGCGCAGGTGGTGACGGCGTAGAGGGCCCGGCCGGCCGCGTCGCGGGCGGCGCCGAAGACCTGGGCGGGGGTGCCGAGATCGAGTGCGACCACGCCGTCGAGGGCGAGTACGGCGATGGTGTGGCGGGTGGACGAGGACATGGCCTGATTCTTGCGCATCATGGCCGGCGGGCCACTCGCTCTCCGGCGACCATCTGATCAACACTGGTGCGGTGAGCCGTACGCACCGTCTGCACCCCGCCTGGATCGTCGCCGCCGTCGCCTTCGTGGCGCTGGTCGGCGCGGCCGGCTTCCGGGCCACCCCGGCCGTCCTGCTCCATCCGCTGCACGCGGAGTTCCGCTGGCCGCTCGGCGTCATCTCCGCCGCGGTCTCGGTCAACCTCGTGCTGTTCGGGCTCACCGCGCCGTTCGCCGCCGCGCTCATGGAACGCTTCGGGCTGCGCCGCGTCGTCGCCAGCGCGCTGCTGCTGGTCGCGGCCGGCAGCGGGCTGACCGTCTTCATGACCGCCAGTTGGCAGCTCATCCTCTGCTGGGGGGTGCTGGTCGGGCTCGGCACCGGCTCGATGGCCCTCTCCTTCGTGGCCACCGTGACCGGCCGATGGTTCGTCGGTCGGCGGGGACTCGTGACCGGGGTGCTCACGGCGGGGAGCGCCGCCGGCCAACTCGTGTTCCTCCCGGTGCTCGCCGTCGTGGTGCGCGACCACGGTTGGCGGAGCGCGGCGCTCATCGTCGCCGGGGCGGCGCTGGCGGTCGTACCCCTGGTCTGGTTCCTGCTGCGCGACCACCCGGCCGACCTCGGGGTGCTCGCCTACGGCGCCACCGAGCCGATGCCCCCGGCGGCCCAGGACGGGCGCGGCGCCGCGGCGCGGGCGCTCGGCGCGCTCGGCGCGGCCGCCCGGACCCGGCCGTTCTGGCTGCTGGCCGGCGGGTTCGCGATCTGCGGCGCGACCACCAACGGCCTGGTCGGCACCCATTTCATCCCCGCCGCGCACGACCACGGGATGCCCCAGACCACGGCGGCCGGGCTGCTCGCCCTGGTCGGGCTCTTCGACATCGCCGGCACGATCGCGTCGGGTTGGCTCACCGACCGGGTCGACAGCCGGCTGCTGCTCGGCGCCTACTACGCGCTGCGCGGCGCGTCCCTGCTCGTGCTGCCGAGCCTCTTCGCGGCGAGCGCGCATCCGAGCATGCTGGTCTTCATCATCTTCTACGGGCTGGACTGGGTCGCGACCGTCCCGCCGACGGTCGCGCTCTGCCGGGAGTACTTCGGCGCGAACGGCGCGATCGTCTTCGGCTGGGTCTACGCGTCGCACCAGATCGGTGCCGCCGTCGCGGCGACCGGCGCGGGCGTCATCCGCGACCAGCTCGGCGCGTACGCCGTCGCCTGGTATGTGGCCGGCGGTCTCTCGGTGGGCGCGGCGCTGCTGTCGTTGCTGCTGCGGCGCGATCGGGGCGGGGTGCCCCTGCCGGTCCGTGAACCGGTGGTCGCCGCGGGATGGCGGCTGCGGGAGCCCTGACGGGTCAGGGCGTGACCTCTCGGGCGAGCCTTCGAAACCGCCCTGAGGTGCGGGGTGGTCGATGAGGAGACGGTAACGCCGATCGTCAGCCCGTCGGCCAATGCGTGAGATCGCGCTGCAGCAGCAGCGTGTCGACCCAGCGGCCGTGCTTGAACCCCACGGCGGTGAGCCGGCCGGCGTCGACGAAACCGAGTCGCCGGTGCAGGGCGAGCGAGCCGGGCTCGCCGCTGTCCGTGATGACCGCGATCACCTGTCGCGCGCCGGCCTGCGCGCAGCGCTCCAGCAGGGTTTCCAGCAGCGCCCGCCCGAGCCCCTCGCCGGTGTGTCCGGGAGCCAGGTAGATGCTGTCCTCGACGGTGTGCCGGTAGGCCGGCTTCGGCCGCCACGGCCCGGCGTACGCGTAGCCGACGACCTGGCCGTCGCTTTCGGCGACGAGCAGCGGCAGGCTCCGCTCGGCGAGGTCGGCGGCCTTGCGCTCCCAGTCCCCGGCCGTCGGCGCGGTCTCGTCGAACGTCGCCACGCTGGTGGTCACGTAGTGCGCGTAGATGGCGGCGATCGCCGCCAGGTCCGCCGGACCCGCGGGCCGTACGCGGGGGTCGTTGATCGCCATCGTGCTACTCCGTTGGCGTGGTGGTGGGTGTCGGGGGCTGCCAACCGGCTGCCGTGCACGTATCGATCATGCCGAAGAGCAGCTTCTCCCACCCCGGCGGGGCGATGGCGGTCTCGGTCGGCGCGGCGGCGTGCAGCCGCTCGGCGTATTCCCGGATCGCGTCCGTCTTGGCGTGCCGCCCGGCGGACCAGACCGACTTCGCGACGGGCGCGGGCGGCCAACCGGTCGAGGCGCCGAGGCGGTCGCAGGCCTTCATCCCGTACGCGTCACTCGCCTCGGCCGGCAGCGTCTGCCAGACCGCGAGCCCGAGCGCGAGCGCGATGGCGGCTGCCACATAGGACAGCATCCCGGTGTACGGCCACCGCCGCCGTGCCTCGCCGGCGGCGCTGCGGTCGCGGCGGGTCACGGGCGGGACTCCGGGCGGTCCGCGCTCCGAACGGTCATGTCGTGGGCACGGTGAGTGACCACGTTGGGTGGCGGGATATTGATCGGGATCATGCGAGGGGGGTCTCTTTCTTTGGTTATCCTGTGAGTCGCTGTCCGCGGGGGAGTTCGCAGAACCACGTTCACCAAGCTTGCGCACAGTATGGTGAGCGGGGTTCACCGTCAAGGAGGTGCAATTGTCGCCTAACCGACTCCGCGCCGTGACGGCACCATTACACGGTGCTCCCGCGGTGCGACAGCCCGGCACCCGGCAGCCCCGATCGGCGCCACCCCGCATCGCCGGGCTCACCATGGCGCGCATCGTCGACGCGGCCCTTCAGCTCGTTGACGCCGATGGCGCAGACGGGCTGCAGATGCGGGCCCTCGCCACCCGCCTCGGGGTCGCCCAGAGCGCCCTCTACAAACACGTGCCCGGTAAGGACGCGCTTCTCGAAGCCCTGCTCGAACGGGTACTCGGCGACTTCGACACCGACATCGACCCGGACCTGTCGTGGCGCGACCAGCTCACCGAGCTCGCCCACCGGTTCCGCGCCGCGCTGCACGCGCACTCCGGCCTGGCGGGCCTGCTCAAGACGCACGACCCGCTGGGCGAGAACTCGACCCGGACCCTGGACGCGTGGGCGCGGGCGCTGCTGCGCGCCGGACTCTCCGAAGAGGAGGCCGGGCACGCGTGGTTCACGCTCGTCCACTACGTGATCGGCTTCGAGGCGACCTGGGCGTTCGACGGGCGTAACGTCACCCGCGCGTTCGACCCGGAGGCCCTGGCCGAGGTGCACGCCCGCTTCGACGCCCTCGACCCGGCGCGTTACCCGGGAGCCGCCGCGCTGGGCCGGCACATCTGGAACCCGGCGGTCGAGGAACGGTTCGCCTTCGGGCTCGCGCTGCTCGTCGACGGGCTCGCCGCGCGCGCCGCCAACCGCGTCAACCCGTAACAGGGCTCACTCCCGTTCGGATGAGCCGCCCGTCACGCCGGTTGCCATCCGGAACGATCGACGGTATGTGGACGGAGACGTCCGCATCGCGCGCTGGAGATGGTGCCGGTAGGTGACCGCCGTGATGATCGGCGGGTACGAATACCGGGTGCGCGAGCGTTTCCCGGTGCAGACTGGCCCTGGGCTCACCACCCGACGGGTCGACGACCTCACCGCGCCGGTCGCCGAGCCGTCCCGCCGGTGTTGAGCAGTGCCCTCGCGAGCGCCCAAAAAAATCTCTGCCCGCCGTGTCGATCCGGCCGGTTCCCGTTCGACGCGTAGATAGAGGCCGGGTTGAGCCGGCCGACACAGTCCGACGATCCGGCTGCGAAGCCGACACAGAAGGAGACACCACGATGCGGTTCATGGTTCTGATCAAGGCCAACCAGGACTCCGAGGCCGGGGTCATGCCCAGCGAGGAGCTGCTCACCGCGATGGGGAAGTACAACGAGGAGCTGGTCAAGGCCGGCGTGCTGCTCGCGGGGGAGGGGCTGCACCCGAGCGCCAAGGGCGCGCGCGTCCGGTTCGAGGGCGCAAAGACCACCGTGATCGACGGGCCGTTCACCGAGACGAAGGAACTGCTCGCCGGCTTCTGGCTGATCCAGGTGAAGTCGAAGGAAGAAGCGATCGAGTGGGTCAAGCGGATCCCCAGGGACCCGAACGAGGCGGAGGAGATCGAGATCCGCCAGGTTTTCGAGGCCGACGACTTCGGTGACGAGTTCACGCCCGAGCTGCGGGAGCAGGAGGAGCGGCTGCGCGCGCAGACGGCGGCACAGCACGGATAGTCGGGCGGGCGCGCGTCGGTCTTGCGGTGTCGCGGGGGAAGCTGCTGTGATCGGTTGTCGTGGCGGCTTCCGAGACCCATCGCGTGATCGACGCAATCTGGCGGATCGAGTCGGCCAGGCTGATCGCCGGACTCGCCCGGCAGGTACGCGATGTGGGGCTTGCCGAGGATCTGGCGCAGGACGCTCTCGTCGCCGCGCTGGAGCAGTGGCCGGAGTCGGGCGTCCCGGATAATCCGGGCGCCTGGCTCATGGCCGTCGCCAAGCGCCGGGCGATCGATCAGCTGCGCCGTAAGCAGCGGTTCGACCGCAAGCTGGTGGAGCTCGGTCATGAGCTGGAGATCGATCAGCAGGCGCCGGCGCCGGAGCTCAGCGCGGCGCTTGAGGGCGACATCGAAGACGACCTGCTGCGTCTCGTGTTCACCGCCTGCCATCCGGTCCTCTCCACCGAGGCGCGCGTCGCACTCACGCTGCGCTTGCTGGGCGGGCTGAAGACCGAGGAGATCGCCCGGGCGTTCCTGGTCGCGGAGTCGACCATCGCCCAGCGGATCGTCCGGGCCAAGCGGACCCTCGCCGAGGCGCGTGTCCCGTTCGAGGTCCCGCAGCGGCCCGAGTTGGCCGAGCGCCTGTCGTCCGTGCTCGGGGTCATCTACCTCGTGTTCAACGAGGGCTACTCGGCGACCGCCGGCGACGACTGGATGCGGCCGGCGCTCTGCGAAGAGGCGCTGCGGCTCGGCCGCGTACTCGCCGGGCTCATGCCGCACGAGCCCGAGGTGCACGGCCTGGTCGGACTGATGGAGATCCAGGCGTCGCGGTCGGGGGCGCGCGTCGGCCCGTCGGGAGAGCCGGTCCTGCTGCTCGACCAGGACCGCGCACGCTGGGACCAGCTCCTCATCCGCCGCGGGCTCGCAGCGCTCGAACGCGCCGAGGCACTCACCGTGGCGCGCGGCGAGGGCCTCGGCCCGTACGCGACGCAGGCGGCGATCGCCGCGTGTCACGCGCGGGCGCGCACTCCGGAGGAGACGGACTGGTCGCGGATCGCCGCGCTCTATGCGGCGCTCTCGGAACGCGCGCCGTCACCCGTCGTGGAGCTCAACCGCGCGGTGGCGCTCGCGATGGCGTTCGGTCCAGCCGCGGGCCTCGAACTCGTCGACGTGCTCACCGCGGAGCCGTCGCTCAAGACCTACCATCTCCTGCCGAGCGTGCGCGGCGATCTGCTGGCGAAGCTCGGCCGCTATGACGAGGCGCGCGAGGAGTTCGAGCGTGCGGCGTCGCTCACCCGGAACGGACGCGAGCGCACGCTGCTCCTCGATCGCGCCGCCGCCTGTCCGGGCGGATCGGCGCCGTCGCCGCACCGGTGACGGGGAGTGCCGGTGCTGCGCTCGGCGGACGTGCGCACGGCGGCATCAGGATCGACGGAAAGCGAAACGGTCGCCGCGATCACCAGTGTTCGTGATCTTGACGACCGTGCCTGTGTCCTCGGTGCCCCCGGCAGGATTCGAACCTGCGCCACCGCCTCCGGAGGGCGGTGCTCTATCCCCTGAGCTACGGGGGCTCAGCGACCGATGAAGAGTATCAGGCGTCCAGGCGCGGGGCCGAATCGGTATCGGTGGTGTTGCCGCACCTCCGGCCCATCGACCCCGCGCCCCGATCAGCCCGCGGGCGCCGGGGCGTCCGCCGGCTCACCCACCGCGTGCGCAACTCGGCAGCGGGTGAAGCACGATCTGCCGGGGGATCCGGCGTGGCAGGTCCCGCCGGGCCCAGGAGCCGTCCACCACGACGTGCGCGGTGCGGCCGTCCGAGCCGGAGAGGCGGAGCAGGAAGTCGCGGGGGAGCGGCGGGTCCACCGACGGCGTCATGATCATGAATCGCATTCGACGGCGGGTGGAGATGGCGGAGAGCACGTCGGCGGCGGGACTCACCCCGTGCAGTCGCGTCCGGCCGACCCAGAACAGCTCGGCGCGGTGCTCCTGCGCGCTCCGCGCGATCGCCGGGTAGTCGGTCTCCATCCACCGGGACACCGCGCTCGCGCAGAGCGCGCAGGCGCGCTCCGTCGGCTCCCGCGCCCAGAGCCCCCAGGCGCGGAGGTAACGACCGACCTCGCTCGGGCTCACCGTGAGGCCGTAGAGCCGGTGGACGAGCGCGGCCACACCGTGTCGGCTCCACAGCTCATCGCCGAGTCCGAACTCCTCCGGCCACCGGCCGCGCAGGACGTCGATCAGATCCAGTTCCTGCTCGCGGCTGAGCGGCTCCGGCTCGCCGGTCCCTGTTTCGCGATGGCGGGCGGCCAGCCCACCATCACCGCCGATCGTGTGCCGCCGGCACCAACTCGTCACCGACCGCTGTCGCGTAGCACTCAGAACAGCCCCCACGCCGACACAACGACCGAGATCGGGCGCGGTGGCGCTATGCGGCCGCCGGGCTACTGACAGTGCACAACCACGCAAATTAGGACTTCAGGCGGTCGCGGAGCTGATTCATGTTGGTGAGCTCGTTCTGCTGGGTGTTCTTCATCCGGGTTGCGGTCTCCACGACCTGCGGCTCGGTGCTGCGATCCATGATCTCGTCAACCATGTGAATGCCGCCGAGATGATGCTTGATCATCAGGTCGAGAAAGAGGACGTCGAGGTCCCGCCCCTGGGCCGCACGGAGCCGGGCCAGTTGCTCCGGCGTCGCCATCCCCGGCATCAGTCCGTTCTTCACCGACGCGGCGCCATCCGGCATCCACGCCATGGGGGGTTCGGAGCCGTTCGGGCTCAGGTCCCATGAGCGCAGCCAGCCCTGCATCGTGCCGATCTCACCCTGCTGGCCCGTGGCGATGTCCACGGCGACCTGGCGCACGCTCGGGTCGCTCGATGAGCGGAAGGCGATGAGCCCCATCTCCACCGCCTGCGCGTGGTGTGACGTCATGTCGCGAGCGAAGCCGGCCTCGACCGAGGTGTCGCCGGGGCGGGTGAGGCGGGGCGTGAGCAGGCCGCCGGCGTATCCCAGGAGCAGGCCGACGACGATCGCGAGCGCCAGGGCGAGCGTGCCGTAGCGACGCCCCACGCGCGGGGCGCGTGGGGCGTCGTCGTGGGACACGTCGGTCTGCACCGAGATGGCCATGAAGTCCTTACTGTTGCTGCTGCGGCTGGAGGTCGCGGGGCGCCGTGCCGGTGGCGGTGATGCCCTGGGCGCAGGTGGCCGTCGGGCCCTCGACGGAGGCGTTGACGCGCAGCGCCTTGACGAACTCGTCGATCCGGCTGTCGTCGGCGTTGTCCACCTTGAGCTGGTAGCCCCAGGCCTGCAGCGAGATCGCCTTGTCGAGCCCCTCGTACGGGCTCAGCATCATCTTTTCCTTGCCACTGACCTTGTCGGCCAGCTTCTCCACCTGGTCCTTCGGCAGGTCCGGGCGGTAGGTGATCCACACCGCGCCGTGCTCCAGGCTGTGCACCGCGTGCTCACTGGCCACGGGCGCGTCGTAGACGTCGCCCATGCAGTTCTGCCAGCTGTCGTTGTGCGGGCCGGCGACCGGGGGAGCGACGGTGTACTTGACCGGGCCCTTCTGGTGGTTTCCGCCCTGGACCAGCTGCGGATCCTTCTTGCGGAAGTTCTCGATCCCGGAGATGGCCGCGGCGCGCTCCTCCCACGACTTGGAGCCCTGGAACGCCGCCCACGCGCCGTAACCGATGATGCTGGCGGCGAGGACGCCGACCGCGACGAAGAGCGCGATCGGTCCCCAGTTGCGCCCCTGGCTGACCTTGACCGGGGTGATCGGCTTGCGCGGGCCCTTGCCGCCACCGGGCCGGCCGCTTCCGGGCTTGGCGCCCGACGTGGGCTTGGCAGCCGCGGGCTTCGCGCCAGCCGCCGGCTTCTTGCCGGTGCTGACCACGGACGGACGGCGCTGGTCGCCGCCCGGGGTGCTGATGCTCATGGTGCCTCGTCAGGTCGGTCGGTCACGGGGGTGGCGGGTCACGTCAACGCGCAGGGTCTCCGCCGAGTGACCGAGTCTACCCCCGGTAACATGTTTCGGTGACTCCCGCCAAGCTCGCCGAGGCCGTACTCGCCGCCGCTCATGCCGTGTTCCAGGAGCGTGGGCTCGATCAATCAGCGCTGCCGGAGACGACCGCGGTGGAGCGACCCCGCAACCCGGAGCACGGCGACTACGCGTCGACGGTCGCCCTGCAACTGGCCAAGAAGGTGGGGCTGCCGCCGCGCGAGCTCGCCACCGGCCTGGCCGACCAGCTGACCCGGATACCCGGCATCAAGTCCGTCGAGATCGCCGGCCCCGGCTTCCTCAACATCCGGCTCGACCCGGCCGCCGCGGGCCAGCTCGCCCGCGCCGTGGTCGAGGCCGGCAAGGCGTACGGCCACAGCGAGGTGTTCGCCGGCCAGAAGATCAATCTTGAGTTCGTCTCGGCGAACCCGACCGGCCCGGTGCACATCGGTGGCGTGCGGTGGGCGGCGGTCGGCGACGCGCTCTCCCGGCTGCTGCGGGCGACCGGCGCCGAGGTCGGCACGGAGTACTACTTCAACGACGCCGGCTCGCAGATCGACCGGTTCGCCCGCTCGCTGCTCGCGGCGGCGAAGGGGGAGCCGGCGCCGGAGGACGGCTACGGCGGGGCGTACATCGCCGACATCGCCGGCGCGGTCGTGGCCAAGCGTCCCGACGTGCTGCAGCTCGACGAGGCCGCCGCCCAGGAGGTCTTCCGGGTCGAGGGCGTCGCGCTGATGTTCGACGAGATCAAGAACTCGCTCGCCGACTTCGGGGTGCGCTTCGACACCTACTTCAACGAGAAGGACCTGCACGACCGGGGCGAGCTCGACCTGGCGCTCGACCGGCTGCGCGAGCAGGGCCGCATCTTCGAGTCCGAGGGCGCGATCTGGCTGCGCAGCACCGACTTCGGTGACGACAAGGACCGGGTGCTGCGCAAGTCCAACGGCGAGTGGACCTACTTCGCCGCCGACTGCGCCTACTACCTCGACAAGCGCGAGCGGGGCTTCGACCGGGTCGTGATCATGCTCGGCGCCGATCACCACGGCTACATCGGCCGGCTCCGGGCGATGGCCGCGTGCTTCGGTGACGACCCGGACAAGACCCTGGAGATCCTGATCGGGCAGATGGTCAACCTGGTCCGCGAGGGGCAGCCCATGCGGATGAGCAAGCGGGCCGGCACCGTCGTGACGCTGGAGGACCTGGTCGACGCGATCGGCGTCGACGCCGCCCGCTACGCGCTCGCCCGCTACTCCAGCGACTCGCCGATCGACATCGACGTGGAGCTGTGGACCCGGGCGAGCCGGGACAACCCGGTCTATTACGTGCAGTACGTCGCGGCCCGCACGGCGAGCGTGGGCCGCAACGCGGCGGAGGTGGGGCTCGCCCGCGGTGACGCGGCGGCGTTCCGCCCGGAGCTGCTGGCGCACGAGAAGGAGAACGACCTTCTCAAGGCGCTCGGCGACTATCCGGCGGTGCTCGCCTCGGCGGCCGAGCTGCGCGAGCCGCACCGGGTGGCCCGGTATCTGGAAGACCTGGCCGGGTCCTACCACCGCTTTTACGACAACTGCCGCATACTTCCGCATGGGGACGAAGAGATCACCGATCTCCACCGGGCGCGGCTCTGGCTCAACGACGCCACCCGCACGGTGATCGCCAACGGGTTGGAGCTGCTCGGCGTCTCGGCCCCGGAGAGGATGTAGCACATGCGAGCGCATGAAGCCGGCGCGCTGCACGGCGACATCGGCACGCGACCGGCCTGGCTGCGACCGCCGCAGGACGTCAACGCGCTCGTGCCGCACCTGTGGCCGCGCACCGTCACACGGTCCGCCGACGGCGCCGTCGCCGTGGGCGGCCTCGGCGTCCGCGAGCTGGCCGAAGAGTTCGGTACGCCGGCGTACGTGCTCGACGAGGACGACCTGCGCACCCGCTGCCGCGAGTTCCGGGCGGCCTTCCCCGACCACGACGTCTACTACGCCGGCAAGGCGTTCCTCTGCCGCGCCGTCGTACGGGTCATCGCGGAGGAGGGGCTGCATCTCGACATCTGCACCGGTGGCGAGCTGGCGGTGGCGCTCAGCGCCGGGATGCCGCCCGAGCGGATCGGCTTCCACGGCAACAACAAGTCGACCGGCGAGCTGGCGCGTGCGCTCGACGCGGGGCTCGGCCGGATCATCGTCGACTCCTTCGCCGAGATCGAGCGGTTGAGCGCGCTGGCGCGCGAGCGCGGCGTACGGCCGAAGGTGCTGGTCCGGGTCACCGTCGGCGTCGAGGCGCACACCCACGAGTTCATCGCCACCGCCCACGAGGACCAGAAGTTCGGTTTCTCGCTCGCCGGCGGCGCCGCGTTCGAGGCCGCCATGCGGATCATCGACGAGGACGTGCTGGACCTGCGTGGCCTGCACTCGCACATCGGCTCGCAGATCTTCGACACGAGCGGCTTCGAGGTCTCGGCGCGGCGGGTGCTCGACCTGCAGGCGCAGATCCGCGACGCCCGCGGTGTGGAGTTGCCCGAGCTGGACCTGGGCGGCGGCTTCGGGATCGCCTACACCACCCAGGACGACCCGGCCTCCCCGTACGACCTCGCGAAGCGGCTGAACAAGATCGTCGACAGTGAGTGTGAGCTGCACGATCTCGCCGTGCCGCGGCTGTCGATCGAGCCGGGGCGGGCGATCGTCGGCCCGGCCGTGTTCACCCTCTACGAGGTCGGCACGGTCAAGGACGTCGACGGCATCCGCACCTACGTCAGCGTCGACGGTGGGATGAGCGACAACATCCGCACGGCGCTCTACGACGCGTCCTATTCGGCGACGCTCGCCTCCCGCGCCTCGGTCGCCGGGCCCATCCTCGCCCGCGTGGTGGGAAAGCATTGTGAGTCCGGGGATGTGGTGGTGAAGGATGAATTTCTCCCCGCCGACGTGCAGCCCGGAGATCTTCTCGCAGTGCCGGGCACGGGTGCGTACTGCCGGAGCATGGCGAGCAACTACAACCACGTGCCGCGTCCGCCGGTCGTCGCGGTCCGCGACGGCCAGGCACGGGTGATCGTCCGGCGGGAGACCGAAGACGATCTACTGGCACTCGATGTGGGGTGAGCATGGTTAACCCGGTCCGCCTGGCGTTGCTGGGCTGCGGAACGGTCGGTGCCGAGGTCGTCCGGCTGCTGCACGAGCAGGCCGACGATCTGGCCGCCCGGATCGGGGCACCGATCGAACTCGCCGGCATCGCCGTACGCCGACTCGGCCGCGACCGCGGGCCGCTGCCGGTGGATCCGGCGCTGTTCACCACCGACCCGCTCGGCCTGGTCAAGCGCGACGACGTCGACATCGTGGTCGAGGTGGTCGGCGGCATCGAGCCGGCGCGCACCTGGCTGGTCGAGGCGCTGCGTGCCGGCAAGAGCGCGGTGACCGCGAACAAGGCGCTGCTCGCGGAGGACGGGGCGGCGCTGCACGACGCGGCCGCCGAGGGTGGCGCCGACCTCTACTACGAGGCGTCCGTGGCGGGCGCGATCCCGCTGCTGCGTCCGCTGCGCGAATCGCTGCACGGCGACACGATCACCCGGGTCACCGGCATCGTCAACGGCACCACCAACTTCATCCTCTCCGCGATGGACGCCACCGGGGCCGGGTTCACCGAGGCGCTCGACGAGGCGACCGAGCTCGGGTACGCCGAAGCCGACCCGACCGCCGACATCGAGGGCTTCGACGCGGCGGCCAAGGCGGCTATCCTGGCGTCGCTCGCCTTCCACACCCGGGTCGGCGCCGCCGACGTCTACCGGGAGGGCATCACCGAGGTGACCGCCGCGGATGTGGCGAGCGCCAAGGCGATGGGCTGCACGATCAAGCTGCTCTGTATCGCCGAGCGCGGCCCGGACCGGGCCGGCGTGGAGTCGGTGAGCGTCCGCGTGCACCCGGCGATGATCCCGCGCACCCACCCGCTCGCCAGCGTCGGCGACGCGTTCAACGCGGTCTTCGTCGAGGCGGCCGCCGCCGGGCAGCTCATGTTCTACGGCCGGGGCGCCGGTGGCGCGCCGACCGCCAGCGCGGTGATGGGCGACATCGTGGCGGTGGCCCGCAACCGCCTCGCCGGGGTGCGTGCGGCGAGCGAGTCGGCCTACGCCCACCTGCCGATCCGGTCGATGGGGGAGGCTCCCACCCGCTACCACATCAGCCTCGACGTGGCCGACCGCGCCGGCGTCCTGGCGACTGTGGCCGGGGTCTTCGCCAAGCACGACGTGTCGATCGCGACGGTCCGTCAGTCGGGTCGCGCGGACGACGCCATCCTGGTCGTCGTCACGCACGGCGCGCCGGAGGCGGCACTCGCCGCAACGGTCGAGGAGCTGCGCGGCCTGGACATCGTCCGCTCCATCGCCAGCGTGCTCCGCGTCGAGGGCGGCCAGTAGGGTCCGGCGCCGTTCCGGCTGGTTGAGGCGCGGATCACGTCCCGCCAGATGGTTATTCGGGGGTACGCATGGCCGCGCCGATGGATGCTGGTCAGGCGGGACGGGTGGATCGGTCCGCGGTCGCGGACGGTGAAGCGACAGGTGAGGAGAGCGGCATGTGGCGAGGTCTGATCGAGGCGTACCGGGACCGGCTGCCCGTCACTGACGCGACGCCGGTGGTGACCCTGCACGAGGGGAACACACCGCTCCTGCCCGCGCCGGTGCTCTCCTCGCGACTGGGCTGCGACGTCTACCTCAAGGTCGAGGGCGCCAACCCCACCGGGTCGTTCAAGGACCGTGGCATGACCCTGGCGGTCTCGAAGGCCGTCGAGGCCGGCAACAAGGCGATCATCTGCGCCTCGACCGGCAATACCAGTGCCTCGGCGGCGGCCTACGCGGCCCGCGCCGGCCTCACCTGCGCGGTGCTCGTGCCGCAGGGCAAGATCGCGCTGGGCAAGCTTGCCCAGGCGCTCGTCCACGGCGCGAAACTGCTGCAGGTCAACGGCAACTTCGACGACTGCCTCGCGCTCGCCTCCAAGCTTTCCCAGGACTACCCCGTCGCGCTGGTCAACTCCGTCAACATCGACCGGCTGCACGGTCAGAAGACGGGCGCGTTCGAGATCGTGGAGGCGCTCGGCGACGCGCCGGACATCCACTGCCTGCCGGTCGGCAACGCCGGCAACATCACCGCCTACTGGATGGGCTACCAGGAGGACGTCGCCGCCGGCAACGCCACCAGAACGCCCAGGATGTACGGCTTCCAAGCGGCCGGCGCCGCCCCGATCGTGAACGGCGCCGCCGTACGCGAGCCGTCGACGATCGCCACCGCGATCCGGATCGGCAACCCGGCGAGCTGGACCAAGGCGCTAGACGCGCGCGACGCGTCCGGTGGATTGATCGCCGCGGTGACCGATCGGGAGATCCTCGCGGCCTACCGCCTGCTCGCCCGTGAGGTCGGGGTCTTCGTCGAGTTGGCGAGCGCGGCGAGCGTGGCCGGGCTGCTGCAGCAGGCCGACGCGGGCATGGTGCCGCACGGATCGACCGTGGTCTGCACCGTGACGGGTCACGGTCTGAAGGATCCCGAGTGGGCGATCTCCACCGCCCCGGCACCGACCACCATCAGGAACGATGTGCTGGCGGCCGCCCGCGCGCTGGATCTCGCCTGACGTCGCAGTGCCCGTCGATCAAGGACTTTCATGTCGATCAAGGGCGTATTCACACGGATAGAGATCAAGTCGTGCGAATACGTCCTTGATCGACCGTGCAGGGGCGGCGGGCGGGGGCGGCGGGGCGGGGCGGGGGGTTATGGGGTGGTGGGGTCTGTCGATGCGGCGTCGATCATGATGGTCAGTGCGCGCTCGACCGTACGGAGGTCCGCCTCGTTGAGGCGATCGAGCAGTCGGCGTTGCCGCTCCGTTCCCGCCGTGATGATGCCTTCCATCAACCGCTGACCCTCGCCGGTCAGCTCGACGAGCCGCACCCGCCGGTCGCGGGGATCCTCGCGGCGGCTCACCAGCTGCTGGGCGACGAGGCGGTCGACGATCCCCGTGACGGTGGCCAGGCTGACCCCGAGCAGCCGGCCGAGATCCTGCCCGGAAGCGCTTCCGCGCAGAAAGAGCAGGAGCAGCGTCTTCAGTTGCGGCACGGTCAGGTTGGCGGCGAAGAGCGGGTCGGAGCGGTCGTAGGCGAAGAGAACCTGCATCCGCCGCTGCGCCGACATGATCTGCTCGATCAGTCGCTCGCGGTCGGTCATCACGTCTCCCCGTCTCACCGTCGCCGCAACCGACGTTCTGATCGCCGGACGCTATCAGCGGCCCCCGCGTCAGCCTAATTGTTCGCTTCGGGCAAACTGTTTGCGCCGCGCTAACCTACTAGCCAGGAGTGACCCCGCTCATGTCCTTGCTCGCCAGACTCAGCCTCGCCAACCGGGGTCTCGTCGCTCTCGTGGCGGTGGTGATCACCGCGTTCGGGGCGTTCGCCGTCCCGTCGCTGAAACAACAGCTGCTGCCGTCGCTGGAGTTTCCGGCCGCGTTCATCTCCGCCGGCTATCCCGGCGCCGCGTCGGAGATCGTCGAGGCGCAGGTCGCCGAGCCGATCGAGAACAGCATCCAGGGGCTTCCGGGCCTCAGTAAGGTGACGTCGACCTCCAGCGAGGGCTTCGCCACCGTCCAGGTGGAGTTCGAGTTCGGCACCGACCTCGACGACGCGGTCAACAAGCTGCAGACGGCGCTCAACCGCATCGACGCGCAGCTCCCGGCGAGCGTGGACCCCGTCGTCTTCGCCGGCAGCACCGACGACCTGCCGGCCATCGTCCTCGCGGCGTCCGGCGGTGGCGGCGACGAGCGCGAGCTGGCGGACAAGCTGGCGAAGACGGTCATCCCCGAGATCGAGAGCATCGACGGCGTCCGCGCCGCCGAGGTGACCGGGGCACGTGACCGGATCGTGATGATCATTCCGGACCTGGTCAAGCTCGCTGCCGCCCGGATCGCGCCCACCGCGATCGGGGCGGCCCTGCAGGCCAACGGCGTAGCGATCCCCGCGGGGGCCCTCACCCAAGGGGATGAGACGCTGACCGTGCAGGTCGGCACCCGGATCGGGTCCGTGGAGGAGCTGCGCGCGATCTACCTCAGCCCCACCGGGCCGGGGGCGCCGGTGGAGCTCGGCGACATCGCGACGGTCGAGCAGCGGCTCGCCGACCCGACGTCGTTCACCCGCACGAACGGCGCCAACAGCCTCGGCATCTCGGTCACCGCGACCCCGGACGGCAACGCCGTCGCCATCTCGCACGAGATCCGCGACCGGCTGGGCGCCCTCGGCGCCGCCTCGGGCGCCGAGCTCACCGTGATCTTCGATCAGGCGCCGTTCGTCGAGAAGTCGATCGACAGCCTCACGACCGAAGGGCTGCTCGGCCTGCTGATGGCCGTCGTGGTGATCCTGGTGTTCCTGCTGTCGGTGCGCTCCACACTGGTCACCGCGGTCTCCATCCCGCTCTCGGTCCTGGTCGCGCTGATCGCGCTCTGGGTCGGCGACTACTCGCTCAACCTGCTCACCCTCGGCGCGCTGACCATCGCCGTCGGTCGGGTGGTCGATGACTCCATCGTCGTGCTGGAAAACATCAAACGGCATCTGGCGTACGGAGAGGCCAAGCGCAAGGCGATCCTCGACGGCGTACGCGAGGTCTCCGGCGCGGTGACCGCCTCGACCCTGACGACGGTCGCCGTGTTCGCCCCGATCGCGCTCGTCGGTGGTTTCGTGGGGCAGCTCTTCGCGCCGTTCGCGATCACCGTGACGGTGGCGCTGCTCGCCTCGCTGCTGGTGTCGCTGACCATCATTCCGGTCCTCGCGTACTGGTTCCTCAAGCCGGTGAGCGGTGAGGACGACGAAGCGGTGCGGCGCGCGGCGGAGGAGAAGGAGCTGCGCAGTCCGCTGCAGCGGGCGTATCTGCCTGTGATCAACTTCGCCACCACCCGCCGCTGGGCGACGGTCGCGATCGGCCTCGTCGTGCTGCTCGGCACGTTCGCGCTCTCGACCCGGCTGGAGACCAACTTCATCGACGACTCGGGCCAGGACACGCTCAGCGTCCGTCAGAAGCTGCCGGCGGGCACGAGCCTGCCGGCGACCGACGCCGCGGCGAAGAAGGTCGAGGCAGTGCTGAAGCGCACCGAGGGCGTGAAGTCCTACCAGGTGACGATCGGTGGGGGAGGCATCTTCGGATTCGGTGGTGGCTCCGCCACGTCCGCCGAGTTCTCGGTCGCCCTCGACGCCGACGTGGACAGCGCGAAGTTCCAGGACCGGCTGCGCGAGGAGTTCAAGGGACTCGGCGCCGGCGAGCTCACCGTCGGTGGCGGTGGCGGCGGCCCCGGCGGGGCGTCGGCCAACGAGCTCCAGGTGATCGTCCAGGCAGCCGACGCCGAAGTGCTGGCCCGTGCTGAGGAGCAGGTACGTCGGGCGATGGAGGGCACGCCCGACGTCACCGAGGTGAAGAGCAGCCTGGCGGAGAGCGCGCCGCGGATCCAGGTGACGGTCAAGCGCGACGCGGCGGCCCGGGTCGGACTCTCCGAAGCGGCGATCGGGCAGCTCGTGGCGCAGTCCTTCCGTGGCGCCCCGCTCGGGCAGGTGACGCTCGACGGGGAGCAGCAGAAGGTGATGCTCGGCGGCGGCAGCGCACCGGCCACGGTGGACGAGCTGGTCGCCCTCCCGATCGGGCCGGTGAAGCTCGGCGACGTCGCGGAGGTCACCGAGGTGAAGGGTCCCGTCCAGGTGACCCGGATCGACGGCCAGCGCAGCGTCACGGTCAGTGGCACGGCGACCGGCTCCAACCTGGGCAGCACCACGGCGGCCCTCACCGAACGGCTCGACAAGCTGACGTTGCCGGCCGGTGCCACGTACACCGTCGGTGGCGTCAGCGCCGACCAGGCCGAAGCGTTCGCGGACCTCGGGCTGGCGGTGCTCGCCGCGATCGCGATCGTCTTCGTGATCATGGTGGCCACCTTCCGCAGCCTGCTTCAGCCGCTGCTCCTGCTCGTCTCCATCCCGTTCGCCGCGACCGGCGCCATCGGGCTGCTGCTCGCCACCGGTACGCCGTTGGGCGTGCCGGCGCTGATCGGCGTCCTGATGCTCGTCGGCATCGTGGTGACCAACGCGATCGTGCTGATGGACCTCGTGAACCAGTACCGGGCCGGGGGCATGGGCGTACGCGAGGCGGTCATCGAGGGTGGCCGACGGCGGTTGCGTCCGATCCTGATGACCGCGATCGCGACGATCTTCGCGCTCCTGCCGATGGCGTTGGGCCTCACCGGTGAGGGTGGCTTCATCTCGCAGCCGCTCGCCATCGTGGTGATCGGCGGTCTCATCAGCTCCACGCTGCTGACCCTGGTGCTGGTCCCGACGCTCTACACGATGGTGGAGCACACCAAGGAGCGTCTGCGGCGGCGCCGGGGCGACGCGCCCCGGCCCGACGTGACCGGGGCGGCCGCCGCGGATGGCGCGCCGGAGCCCGACGTGGCGCCGGTGGAGGTTGCCGAGCGGCCGGTGGTGCCCGCCCCGGCGCTGGCGGAGGGGACGGACCAGTTCGAGGTGCTGCGGCTGCCGCGGAGCACGAAATCTCCCATCCCGCCGACCCACGGCTGATACCTGAATAAATCGGATCAATACGATCCTGGTCCGTCATTGAGCCGCCCTTCATGCTGTTCATCAGCATGAAGGGCGTCTCTTGGGAAACAGATGTCTGGGATGCCCCGAAGAGAACGGGAGCAGACCATGGGGGATGAGGGAGTCAGAGCGACGCGGCGCGCGGTGCTGCGCCGGGCGGGCCTCGTGGCGGCCGGCGCGGGCCTCGGTGCCGCGGCCTTCGCCGAGGCGGCCGAGGTGACCGACCGTAAACTGCCGGTCCGGGGTGGCGCGGCGGGAGCCGCGATGGTGGAGGCGCACCGCCCCGGCACCGGGGAACTGCTGGTGACCTGGGCGGTGGAGACCGATCGGAAGCTCATCGCGCTCACCTTCGACGACGGGCCGCGGCCGGAGTGGACCACGATGGTCCTCGACACGCTGGCACGCTTCGGGGCGCCGGCGACGTTCTTCATGGTCGGTCGGCGGGCGCGCCGGTACGCCTCGGTGGTGCGCGGCCGGATGGGTCGGCACGAGGTGGCCAACCACAGTTGGGATCACCGGGATCTCGCGCGCACGGACGCGGACCGGGCGCGCGCCGACCTGACCCGCGCGCACGACGCGATCGAGCAGGCCACCGGCCAGCATCCGAGGCTGTTGCGTCCGCCGTACGGGCATGTGGGCGGCGGGGCGGTGCTCGCCGCGGCCGAACTGGGCTACCGGGTGGTGCTCTGGTCGCTGCAGATGCGCGAGTCGCACTTTCCCGGCGATCCGGCGGGGCAGGCCCGCGACATCGTCGACAAGACGCGTCCGGGGACGATCCTGCTCGCTCACGACGTCGGCCCGACCGACCGACTCGTCGGGCTCCGCGGGCTGCCCGACATGATCGAAGGGCTACGCGGGCGGGGCTACGAGTTCGTCACGGTGTCCGACCTCATCGCCGCGAAGGGGAGCCGCGCCTGAGTCGGGTTGTAAGGTCCCGGTACGTGGCGTCTGCACTGTCGGTCCTTACCCGTAACCCCGATTTCCGCAACCTCTTCCTCGCCGAACTGGTGGTCTTCGGCGCGGACTGGTTCCTGATGGTGCCGTTGCTGGTGCTTCTTCCCGAGCTGACCGGCGGCAGCGGGGTCTGGGGCGCGCTCGTGCTCGCCGCCGACACCGGCATCGTCGCGCTGCTGCTGCCGTACACCGGCACGATCGCGGACCGGCTGGACCGTAAGAAGATCATGATGGTGGCGAACGTCGCCGCGCTGGTCGCCGCCCTGCTGCTGCTCGGGGTCCGCACCGGCGCGACCGCGTGGCTCGCGATCGTCGCGATCGGTGGGGTCGCCGTGGCCAAGGCGTTCTACTCCCCGGCCGCGCAGGCGGCGCTTCCCAACGTCGTCGAGCCGGCGGACCTCCCAGCGGCGAACGCGATCGCGGGATCGGCCTGGGGCACGATGACGGTGGTCGGCGCCTCGGTCGGTGGCGTGCTCAGCGCGGGCTTCGGCCCGTACGCCTGCTTCTGGATCGCGGCGGTCAGCCTGGCCGCCGCGGTGGCGCTGGCGTGGCGCATCCGCCGTCCGCTGCAGGCGCCCCGGGACACCGCCGAGCCTGCCCAGCGGACGTGGGCGGCGATCCGCGAGGCGCTCGGTTACATCGGACACCGGCCGCGGGTCCTCGCGCTGGTCACCGTGAAGTCGGCGGTGGGGCTCGGCAACGGCGTGCTGACCGTCTTTCCGCTGCTGGCCGCGGTCTACGGCGTGGGGCCGATCGGCGCCGGACTGCTCTTCGCGGTCCGCGGCGCGGGCGCACTGGTCGGGCCGATCCTGATGCGCCCCGTGTTGAGCCGCCGGTCCTGGCTCCTGCCCGGGTTGGCGATCTCGATGTCCACCTACGGGCTCGCCTACGTCGGGGTGTCGCTGGCGCCCTGGTTCCCGCTGGTGCTGGCGCTGGTTTTCGTCGCGCACCTGGCCGGCGGCGGCAACTGGGTGATGTCCAACTACGCGCTGCAGGGGGAGGTGCCTGACCGGTTGCGGGGGAGGGTGTTCGCCACCGACATGATGATCGCGACGCTGGCCGTGTCGGTCAGCCAGCTCATCGTGGCGTCGATGGTCGACATCGTCGACGAGCGGGTGGTCCTGGCCGGTGGCGGCCTGATCACGCTGGTCTATGCCGTCGGTTGGCGGATCGCCACGCGGCGGCTCTCGCTGGCCGACCGGGTGCCCGAGCCCGTGCGCTGACAACGTCCAGTTCTTCGGCCGCTACCTCGGCACGATCCGGGACGCCGGCCCGCACTGGACCTGGCCGCTGACCGCCCGTCTCCACCGCGCTGGACCGGTTGCGCGACGAGCACGTCGTCGAACTCGACGAGGAGCGCAAGGCGCAGACGGTGGCCAACCTGCTGGTCGACGCCGCGCCGGAGCCGGACGAGGACTGACCGGTCAGGCTCGATGTCCTGGCCGGTCAGGGCCGGCCGCCGTCCCATCGGGCGGACCTGTCCACGTGAGACAGCCCGTCGTGATCGGCAGGGCCTAGCATGTGCGAATGGGTCTCTCCTTCGTCGCCGGGCCGGTGCGGGTGCGCACGCCGGCGACCAGCGCCAACCTCGGCCCCGGCTTCGACGCGCTGGGGCTGGCGCTGGCGCTCTACGACGACGTCACGGCGCGGGTCACCGCCGGTGGCTGCCACGTCGACGTGACGGGTGAGGGCGCCGGAGAGCTGCCGACCGACGAGCGGCACCTCGTCGTACGCGCGATGCACGCGACCTTCGACGCCCTCGGCGGGCGCCCCGCGGGGCTCGCCGTCTCCTGCGTCAACCGGATTCCGCAGGCGCGCGGCCTCGGTTCCTCGTCGGCCGCGATCGTCGCCGGTGTGCAGCTCGCGCGGGCACTGGTGGTCGACGGCGGGGAGCGGATGGATGACGCCGGCGTGCTGCAAATCGCCGCGCGGCTCGAAGGACACCCGGACAATGTGGCGCCGTGTCTGCTGGGCGGCTTCACCATCGCGTGGACCGGGCCCGGAGACGAGGGCGCGCGGGCGGTGACGCTCGCGCCGGCCGGCGACGTGCGGCCGACCGTCTTCGTGCCGGAGGAGCGGGGTTTGACCGCTGTCGCGCGGGCGGCGCTGCCGGCCACCGTGCCGCACGCGGACGCCGCGCTGACCGCGGGGCGCGCCGCCCTGCTCGTGCATGCGCTCACGGTCGAGCCGGCGCTGCTGCTTCCGGCGACGGAGGACCGGCTGCACCAGGGCTACCGGGCCGCCGGGATGCCCGGGACCGCCGCGCTCGTCGTCGCGCTGCGTGATGCCGGCGTGGCTGCGGTGATCAGTGGGGCGGGCCCCACCGTGCTGGCGCTGACCCCGGTGCCCCCGGATTTCGCGCCGGGAATCGGCTGGGCTGCGCAAACGTTGCCAGTAGATGTCACCGGGGCCAGGATTGAAGGGGCTATACTGGGACACGCCGAGCGGGACCCTGTTGCCGCAGGTCGGAAGAGTTGATTACGCTCTAGACCTAGCACAGCCGCGAAGCACGCGATCTCCTGCGGGGCGGCGCACCCCCGAAGCTCTCGGCGGTCAGCCCGTCACCCCTGCCTAGGCCTACGCCAAACCGCAGTCTCCACAGATCGCCGCAGACGCCGAGACCTCCCGCCGATCTGGCGGGCCGGGACACCGGCGGGCTGCTGTGCGAAAGACTCCCGCGACGCGTCACGCGAGGCGGGTGCACCGAGGCCGCCCGGCCACCAAGATCTTCGATCCGGGCAGCCCCGGCCTATCGAGGGAAGGAATCCATTGAGCGACACCACCGACGTGACGTCGGATGTCTCCAACGTCGCTGACGACGCCACCACGGCTCCCGCCCGCCGTCGGCGGACCGGGACCGGCCTGTCGGCGATGCTGCTGCCAGAGCTGCAGAGCCTGGCCGCGTCGCTCGGCATCTCCGGTACGGCCCGGATGCGCAAGGGCGAGCTGATCGCGGCGATCACCGAGCGCCAGGGCGGCGCGAGCGCCGCCGGTGCACCGCGTCCGCGGGCCGAGGTCGCTGCCGCGGCCGCGCCGGCCCGCGAGGAAGTACGCGCCGAGGTGCGCGCCGGGGGCGACCGGGCCGAGGGTGACCGCCGTGCCAACGGCGAGCCCGCCGCGGTTGCCGCCGCACCCGAAACCGAGGAGCGCCAGCGGGCGCCGCGACGCACCCGGGCTGCCGCTGCTGCTGCCGCGGAGCGGACCGACGAGGCCGAGCGCACCGAACGGCCCGCTGAGCGGGTCGAGCGCGGTGACCGTGGCGAGTCGCGGCGTGAGCGCGGCGACCGTCCCGAGCGTGCCGAGCGGGGCGACCGTCCCGAGCGGGGCGACCGCAACGACCGTCCCGAGCGCGGTGAGCGTGCCGAGCGGGGCGACCGTCCCGAGCGGGGCGACCGCAACGACCGTCCCGAGCGCGGCGACCGCAACGACCGGGGCCCGCGCGCCGAGCGGGACACCGACGGCGATGACGACGGTGAGGGCGGCGGCCGGCGTGGCCGGCGCAGTCGCTTCCGTGACCGTCGCCGTGGTCGCGGCGACCGGCCCGAGGGCGCCGAGGGCGGCCGCGAGGGCGGTCGTGAGGGCGGCCGCGAGCCGCAGGTGTCCGAGGACGACGTGCTCGTCCCGGTGGCCGGCATCCTCGACGTGCTCGACAACTACGCGTTCGTCCGGACGACCGGCTACCTCGCCGGCTCCAACGACGTCTACGTCTCCATGTCCCAGGTCAAGAAGTACGGCCTGCGCCGTGGCGACGCCGTCACCGGCGCCGTGCGTGCCAACCGGGACGGCGAGCGACGCGACAAGTACAACCCGCTCGTCCGGCTCGACACCATCAACGGGATGGACCCGGAGGACGCGAAGCGCCGCCCGGAGTTCTACAAGCTGACCCCGCTCTACCCGCAGGAGCGCCTGCGGTTGGAGACCGAGCCGCACATCCTGACCACCCGGGTCATCGACCTGGTCATGCCGATCGGCAAGGGCCAGCGGGCGCTCATCGTCTCGCCGCCGAAGGCCGGTAAGACCATGGTGTTGCAGGCGATCGCCAACGCGATCACCCACAACAACCCCGAGGTGCACCTGATGGTCGTCCTCGTGGATGAGCGGCCCGAAGAGGTCACCGACATGACACGGTCGGTCAAGGGCGAGGTCATCGCGGCCACGTTCGACCGTCCGCCGCAGGACCACACCACGGTCGCCGAGTTGGCGATCGAGCGGGCCAAGCGCCTGGTCGAGCTGGGCCACGACGTGGTCGTGCTGCTCGACTCGGTGACCCGGCTCGGTCGGTCGTACAACCTGGCGGCGCCGGCCAGCGGCCGGATCATGTCGGGCGGTATCGACTCGACCGCGCTCTACCCGCCCAAGCGCTTCCTGGGCGCGGCCCGCAACATCGAGAACGGCGGGTCGCTGACCATCCTCGCCACCGCGCTGGTGGAGACCGGTTCCATGATGGACACGGTCATCTTCGAGGAGTTCAAGGGCACGGGCAACGCGGAGCTGAAGCTCGACCGGAAGATCGCCGACAAGCGGGTCTTCCCGGCGGTCGATGTCAGTGCGTCCGGCACGCGCAAGGAGGAGATCCTGCTCGCGCCGGAGGAGATCGCGATCACGCACAAGCTCCGCAAGGTCATGGGTTCGCTGGATTCGCAGGCGGCGCTGGACCTGCTGCTCGACCGCTTGAAGCAGAGCCGTACCAACATCGAGTTCCTGATGCAGATTGCGAAATCAGCCCCGGGCGAGTAAAAACCAGGGGCCTGTCAAGGGGCGCGAGCCGGATCGCACACGCTGTCCGTCTCGCGCCCCTTTTCGGCGGGCTCGCATTTTGTTTGCACGCTTTTGCGGCTTATGCACGCTTGGGTTGCCCGGTGACGGCGTGCAGCATTTGCGGTAATGCCGCCGGCGTCAGCTCTGGCACGTCGTGGCGCGGAACGTCAGCTGAGGAGGAGCGCAGATGGCGGTACCCGGGTATCGGGACGTGCCGATCGAGGAGTGGGACCCGGCGGCGCCGGTCGATCCGGCCGAGGCCGAGGACTTCCTGCGGCTGTGTCATGCCGAAAATCCACGGCTCGGTCCCGTCGAGCCGCGTCTCGCCGCCGTTCAGTCGGAGCTCGACGAGACGGGCACCTACCAGCACACCGCCGACGAACTCGCGTACGGCGCGAAAGTGGCCTGGCGCAACGCCAGTCGCTGCATCGGCCGGCTCTACTGGCGCAGTCTGGTCGTCCTCGACCGGCGCGACGTGACCACCGCCGACGGGATCTCCGAGGCGCTCGTCCACCATCTGCAGCTGGCCGCCGGCACCGACGCGCCGAGCCGCGAGCCCGGCACGATCCGACCGGTCATCTCCCTCTTCGCGCCTGCGGTGCCGGGACGGCCCTTTCCGCGGGTCTGGAACGACCAGCTCATCCGCTACGCCGGCTACCGCAACGCCGACGACTCCGTCACCGGGGATCCCCGCTCCATCGAGTTCACGCAGGCGATGTGCCGACTGGGGTGGGAGAGCAAGCGCGAGGCGTTCGATGTGCTGCCGCTGGCCATCGAGACCCCCGACGAGGGGCTGCGCCTTTTCGAGCTGCCCGACCGGGCGGTGCTCGAGGTGCCGCTGGCTCATCCCGAGTTCGCGTGGTTCGCCGACCTCGGCCTGCGCTGGCACGCGGTGCCGGCCATCTCCAACATGCGGCTCACCATCGGTGGGGTGCACTATCCACTGGCCCCGTTCAACGGCTGGTACATGGGGACCGAGATCGGCGCCCGCAACCTCGCCGATCCCGACCGCTACGACATGCTGCCCGAGGTCGCCCGCCTCATGGGCCTCGACACCTCCCGTGCGAGCACGCTCTGGAAGGACCGCGCCCTGGTGGAGCTCAACCGGGCGGTGCTCTGGTCCTTCGAGCGGGCCGGCGTGAAAATCAGCGACCACCACACGGAATCCGAGCGGTTCCTGACGCACGTCCGTAACGAGGAGCGCGCCGGACGGCAGGTGCCGGCGGACTGGAGCTGGATCGTCCCGCCCATCTCCGGTGGCGCGACCGGTGTCTTCCACCGCTACTACCACGAGGCGGACCTGCGGCCGAACTTCTACCTCGACGCCGAGGCGCGGACGCTGAGCAGTACGGGACACGCCGGGCCCGTCGGACGCCACGCCGCGCCGCCGGTGGAGCCGTCCGTGGCGAGACCCGAGCCGGTGCTGGCGTCCGCGGCCTGGGCCGCGGCCGGGCCACCGGCGGTGCTGCGCCCCGAATACGTTGCGCTGCCCTGGTTCGCGCCCGCTCCCCGGTCCGAGGCCCTACCGTTAGCCGGGGTCGAACCGGAGCCGCAGTCGGCGCTGGAATCGGAGGCCGAGGCGCGGCCGGAGGCGGTATCGGTGCCGTGGGTCGATCCGGACGTGGGGTCCGCCGGGCCGGCGCCTCGCGTGGCGGAGTCGGAAGGTGCACCGGACGATGCGGCCGAGCCGCGGCCGGCGCCCGCGTTGCGGCCGGCCTGTCCGGTCATCCACTGAATCGACGCGATGACGCGGTTTCCCGTCGGACGCCGCCTGCCGGGTGCGGTGGGCGGGATGGCTCACGTGCGGAGGATGGCGACGGAAACGGGCGGCTGATGCGTGAAGTTATCCTTCACATCATCACCCGGCTATTGAAACTTGTATGCGCGCTCGGGTTGACTACCGGGCATGCGTACGCGTCGCACCCGCCCTGCCCGGTTCGCCGTCGCCCTCCTCCTGACGCCACTGGCGCTGACCGCCCCCACGCCGGCGCACGCCGTGCCCGCTTACGCCACGCCCACGCAGGCCGTGGCCGCCGGCCCGCACGCCGCCGCGGCCGGTGCCCCGGTCCGCGTACCGGCCGCACGGAGCGCCGCCGCCCCGGTTGAGCCCGCCGCCGGCATCGAGACCGAGAAGCGGACCCGACCCGTCGCGCCGGGGCTCACCCTGACGTCGTTCGACCGCTTCGATCCGAACGGATGGCTGCGCGCCGACGCGCTCACCGCCGACCTCTCCGGTGCGCTGCAAGTGGACTACGTCAACTCGGGCGAGGTGGCCAAGGCGGAACCGTTGCGCAAGGCGGTGGACCGCGGCGGCGCCGTCGCCGCCGTCAACGGCGACTTCTTTGACATCAACAACTCCGGCGCCGCGCAGGGCGTGGGAATCCGACGTGGGGAGCTGGTGCAGTCGGCGGTCGCCGGGCATCGCAACGCCGCCGGGATCAGCGCGGACGGCCTGGGCCGGATCATCGAGGTGAACTTCGACGGCCACGCCGCCATCCCCACCGGACCGCTCGCGTTGACCCAGTTCAACAACATGGTGCAGGCCGGTGGTGTCGGGGTTTTCACCGCTCTCTGGGGCTCGTACCCACGCAGCCGTGCCGTCGACGGCGCGAGCCGGGTGTCGGAGGTCGCGGTCGTCGACGGTCGCGTCGCCACGGTCACCGGCAGCGCCGGGAGCGGACCGATTCCCGCCGGCACCACCATCCTGCTCGGCCGCGAGGCCGGCGCCGACCGCCTCGCCGCGCTCAATCCCGGCGACCCGGTCACCGTCGCGTACGCGCCGAAGTCGTCTGCCGGCGATCCCCTGCGCGCCGCGATCGGCGGCGCGAACGTCCTGATACGCGACGGCGTTCCGCAGAACGTCACCGATCCCACCCTGGCGCCCCGTACCTCCGTCGGCTTCTCCGCCGACGGGCGCCGGATGTTCCTGCTCACCGTGGACGGCCGGCAGACCGACAGCCGTGGCGTGACGCAGGCCGAGATGGGCCGGATGATGGCCGAACTCGGCGCGGCGAACGCGCTCAACCTCGACGGCGGTGGCTCGTCCACGCTGCTCGCGCGCGAACCCGGAGCGGCGGCCGTCCAGGTGGAGAACAGCCCGTCGGACGGCGCTGAGCGCCCCGTCCCCAACGGGCTGGCCATCTACGCGCCGAAGGGGAGCGGACGGCTCGCCGCGTACTGGGTCGAGACCGCCACCGACCCGTCCGCCGCGCCGGGGACCGCGCCGGTGCGCGGCGGACGCCCGGACCGGGTCTTTCCGGGTCTGACGCGGCGGCTGACCGCGGCCGGCTATGACGAGACGTACGGCCCGGCGACGGGGACGCCGACCTGGCGGGCGACGCCGACCCGACACGGCGTGGTCGGTCGCGACGGGGTCTTCCGGGCGCTCGCGCCCGGTGAGACGACGGTGACCGCGGCGCGCGGCGGCGCGCGCGGAGACCTGCGGCTGACCGTGCTGGGGCCACTGGCCCGGATCCAGTCCACCGTGGAGAAGGTCGGGCTGACCGGGGCCGGGGCGAGCGCGCTTGTCGGCGTGGTCGGGGCCGACGCGGACGGCAACAGCGCCCCGATCGAGACGGCGGACCTGCGGCTCGACTACGACCAGGAGTTGCTGGAGGTCGCCCCCGCGGGCAACGGCTTCCTGTCGGTGAAGGCGCGCACGGGGGAGGGCGGTGGCCTGATCACCGTGCGGGTGGCCGGGCGCACCACGGTCGTACCGGTCACCGTCGGACTGCGGGACGTGCCGGTCGCCACCTTCGACGACGCGGCGAACTGGAGGTTCAGCCAGGCCCGCGCCTCCGGCTCGGTCGCGCCCGCGCCGGGCCACACCGGCGCCGGTCTGAAGCTGGCGTACGACTTCAGCCAGTCGACCGGCACCCGCGCCGCGTACGCCGATCCGCCGGCGTGGATCGAGGTGCCCGGCCAGCCGCAGGCGTTCGGCATGTGGATCCACAGCAGCGGCAAGGGGGAGTGGCCGAGCTTGCACCTGCACGACGCGCTCGACCAGCAGCACGTGTTGCGTGGCCCCTATCTGACGTGGACGGGCTGGAAGCACGTGGAGTTCGCGGTGCCGTCTGGGGTGCAGTACCCGGTGCGCGTGCGGCGGTTCTACGTGGCGGAGACCAACGGCGCGGCGGCATACGGCAATGAGATCGTGATCGACGATCTGGTGGCGAAGGTGCCACCGAGCGTGCCGCAACCGGCGGAGGAGCACCGGACGGACCGGGTGGTGGTGCGCGACGGGACCGTCGACGACGCCGGCTGGCGGTTCGCGGTGATGTCGGACGCGCAGTTCGTCGCGGCCGCCCCGGAGAGCGAACTGGTCGCGCGGGCCCGCCGCACGCTCCGCGAGATCCGGGCCGCCCGTCCCGACTTCCTGGTCATCAACGGCGATCTCGTGGACACCGCCTACCCGGCGGACTTCGCGCTGGCCAGACGGATCCTCGACGAGGAGCTCGGCGGGACGTTGCCCTACTACTACGTCCCCGGCAACCACGAGATCATGGGCGCGCCGATCGCCAACTTCGCGGCCGTCTTCGGGCCCACCTCGCGGGTCTTCGACCACCAGGGCACCCGCTTCGTCACGCTCGACTCCTCGACCGGCACGCTGCGCGGCGCCGGCTTCGAGCAGATCCGGACGCTGCGCGCCGCACTCGATTCGGCGGCGCGGGACGCGGCGATCGGCTCGGTGGTCGTGCTGCACCACCATCCGCACCGCGATCCCACGCCGGCGAAGGCGAGCCAGCTCGGTGACCGGAAGGAAGCGGCGCTGCTGGAGCAGTGGCTGACGGAGTTCCAGCACGACACCGGGAAGGGCGCCATCTTCGTCGGTGGGCACGTCGGCGCCTTCCACGCCGCGCGGGTCGACGGGGTGCCCTATGTCGTGAACGGCAACTCCGGCAAGAGCCCGTCGACGGCGCCGCAGCTCGGCGGCTTCACCGGGTGGACCCTGTTCGGTGTCGATCCCGTCAAGCGCGCGATCGCGGCGCGGAGCGCTCCGGAGTGGATCCACGCGCAGACGCGGGCCCATGTGGACGTGCTGACCGTGGCGGCACCCCCCTGTGCCCCGCGCGGATCGCGCGTGCCGGTGACCGCCACGTTGACCCAGCCCGGCGGCGGTCAGGTCCCCGTCGCCGCACCGGTCACCGCCGACTGGAGCGCCTCGCCCAGCGTCCACATCGGTCCCGCGGCCGGGCTGAGGCCGTGGCACGTCGGGTGGTTCGACCCGGAGACCGGTGGGTTCACCGCGCTGCGGTCCACCGGTTCGGTCGTGTTGGCGGTGACGGTCAACGGCGTCCGGGCCGAGGCAACCGTCGCGCTCGCACCGCCGGCTGCCGCACCGCCGGCCGCCGCGCCACCCCGCCCGGCGCGCCGAGCGGGGTGATGTGGTGCCCCCTTTGCTCTGCTTCCGTGGAGGAAGCAGAGCAAAGGTGGGCGCCAGGTAAACGCCGGCGCCCCGCGCCGCCCGCCGGCACGCGCCTGGCACGGGGCAGCGGGGTCAGAAGTCGCCCTCGGCGACCTGGAACACGGTCAGCCCCAACTCCCGCCACATCCGCACCACCTGCATCCGGTCGTCAAACACACCGATCACGTGGTACCGGTCGCGCACCTCGCGCTCGAAGATCTCCTTCTTCACGATCGAGTCCTTGCGGGAGTCGCCGGCGGCCCGCATGTGCAGTTCCAGGTACGGCACGCCGACGTGCTCGTCGAGCCACCTCTGCGTGGTCGCCCGGGCCGTGTCGTCGCGGCCGCTGCAGAACACCACGCCGTAGCCCGCGCCGTGCATCGCCCGGACGGCCGCGATCACCGCGCGGTTGGGCGCGTCCTCGCCGACCCGCGTCATGTCGTAGGGGCTGCGGTTACGCATCAGCGCGACCGTGCCGTCGATGTCGACGAGGACGACCTCCGGCGCCTCCGCCGGGGGCGCGTAGACGGTCGCCGGACCGCCCGTCTCCACCGTCGGCACCGGCAGCGGCAGCTTCTTGCCGGCGAGGTAACGCTGGTGCATCCGGCGGATCGCGTCCTCGCCCACCCGGTCCTGCTCGGCGCGCTCGGCGTCGCGCCGGATGCACTCGTCGAGGGGGATGTCGGTGAAGTCGTGCACCTCGACGGTGGCGCCGAAGCGGGCGGCGAGCTCCGCCCACTCCTTCACCGTGCGGGACCGCAGGTTGGTGTCGTCGACGCACACGTCGGCCTTCGCCCGCAGCAGCGCTTCGACCTGGGCCCGCTGCGCCGCCGTCACCTGCCCCTCCGCCCACTGCGTGAACAGTCGGGTGCCGTGCAGCATCCGGCGTAGGTCGTCGCGGTTGACCCGGACGACGGAGGGCTGCAGCTTGCGGGCGAACGTGGTCTTGCCGGAGGCGGGCAGCCCCCGGGTGAGGATCAGACGGGTCATCGGTTACTCCACGAGGTGCGGCGTGCGGTCCGCCGCGGGGCGGACCTGCTGCCAGAGCAGGGGGCGGTAGTCCTTGCCGTCGAGCCGCAGGAAGAGGCACCCCCGGTCGGGATGGGCGACGGCGTGTTGGGCGAAGTCGCGCCGGGTCCAACCGTCGGGCAGGGCCGCCACGATCTCACGGTACGCGGACTCGATCGTCGCGGTGCGGGCCTCTACCGTCTCGGTCAGCTCGGCCACGACGCCGTGAACCCAGGGGTGAAACTCGTCCGGGAGTGGCTCGATGAAGGCGGCAAGACCACCGGGGTCGCCGACACCGGGGTCGCCGTGCGCGCCGGCCACCATCAGCTCCCACACGACGCGGGCGTTGAGGCCGGTGACGAGGCGGTGCAGCCGCACGTACTCGGCGTATTTGATTTTCACCCGCTCGTCGGTGTCCGGAAAGTGCACGACCAGCCCTTCGCGGTTGCCGCGGGCGGGCGCGGCGAGCGCGTCGGCCAGGGTGGCGTAGCGGAACCGTTCGACCGCCGGGCCGGGCCAGTCGGGTACGGCGTCCGGGCCGTGCGTGCGGCCGGTGGCGATGTCGACCGCGCCGAGCAGGACGAGGTCGTCGAGGTCGCCGTAGTCCAGGACGATCCGGTTGGCGGGGAAGATCACCTCGACCAGGACGGTCAGCCCGGGCGGTGGGGCGAATCCGGCGTACCGGGTGCGCAGCAGCTGGGTGGCGTGCCGGGCCTGGGTCGAGGCGAACGAGCCCCGGGTGGCGACCGCGAAGCCGTCGCCGTCGGGGTAGACGATCCCGAGTGAGCCGTCCGCTTTGTCGGTCACCGTGACCTTCGCGTCGAGTCGGAGGGCTGGTGCGCCAATCTGATCATGGTTGAAGAACTTGGGAAAGGGACGGGCGAGCACGGCTCCGGTGGCGTCGTCGACGATCAGGCCCCGGCAGGTCAGCGTCACGGGGGTCCAGGCGCCCGCGTAGACGCACGCCTCCGTGTAGTTGTAGATCGAGAGCGCACGGTCGGGGTGACGCTGCACCCGTACGTGCCCGGCGGCGACGGCGGCCGCGAGCGCGACGGGGTCCACGACGTCGGAGACGGGCGTCACCGGAGTGAGGGCGGCGGTGGTCACGGTGGCGGCCTCCACGAGCGGGAATGATCAAGGGGGCCGTCACGTTATCCATCACGGACCGGTCAGCGCAGCCCGATTTCGGGGCCACGCCACCTGCATGGCACACTGGTCCATCGGCCACGGTTCCGGTTCACGCTCGAGTTCATCCCGATTTGTGACGAACCAAGACGGCGACCCGGCGACCACCAACGAAAGGACCGAGGCGACATGAAGCCGAACATCCACCCCGAATACGTGACCACCGAGGTCACCTGCTCCTGTGGGGCGAAGTTCACCACGCGCAGCACCGCCAAGAGCGGCGAGATCCACGTCGAGACCTGCAGCGACTGCCACCCGTTCTACACCGGTAAGCAGCGCGTCCTCGACACCGCCGGCCGTGTCGCCAAGTTCCAGCAGAAGTACGCCAAGGTTCAGGCGGCCAAGAAGGCCAAGTAGCGACTCCGGCGGCGCCCGCCCGTTCCGGCATTTTCGCCGGGAGGGCGGGCGCCGTCCGCATGTTGCGGGCCCGCGCGACATCCGACCCCGCGTCCACGAACGGAGTACGAGCATGAGCAACGAACGCCTCGCCGCGCTCCTCGACGAGTACGCGGAGTTGGAGAAGCGCCTCGCCGACCCGGGCATCCACGCCGACCAGGCCACCGCCCGGCGCGTGGGTCGCCGCTACGCCGCGTTGGTCCCCTTGCACAAGGCCGCCGATGAGCTGGAGCAGGCGCGCGCCGACCTGACCGCGGCGCGCGAGCTGGCCGCCGAGGACCCCGCCTTCGCCGACGAGGCCGAGACGCTGGCCGCCGCGCTGCCGGCGTTGGAGGGGCGCCTCGCCGAGCTGCTCATCCCGCGTGACCCGCACGACGCCAAGGACGTGATCGTCGAGATCAAGGCCGGCGAGGGCGGCGAGGAATCGGCGCTCTTCGCGGGCGACCTGCTGCGGATGTACATGCGGTACGCCGAGCGGCAGGGCTGGGTCACCGAGATCATCGACGCGCAGGACTCGGACCTCGGCGGCGTGAAGGACGTGTCGCTGGCGGTCAAGACCAAGGGCGTGCCCGAGGGCGGAAACGGGGTGTGGTCGCGGTTGAAGTGGGAGGGCGGCGTGCACCGGGTGCAGCGCGTGCCGGTCACCGAGTCGCAGGGCCGCATCCACACCAGCGCGGCCGGCGTCCTGGTCCTCCCCGAAGCCGAGGACGTCGACGTCACGATCGACCCCAACGAGCTGCGGATCGACGTGTTCCGTTCGTCGGGTCCGGGCGGCCAGTCCGTCAACACCACCGACTCGGCGGTGCGGATCACCCACCTGCCGACCGGCATCGTCGTCTCCTGCCAGAACGAGAAGAGCCAGCTGCAGAACCGCGAGCAGGCGATGCGGATCCTGCGGGCGCGGATGCTCGCCGCGGCCCAGGAGCAGGCGGACGCGGCCGCCTCGGACGCCCGCAAGGCGCAGGTGCGCACGGTCGACCGCTCGGAGCGGATCCGCACGTACAACTTCCCGCAGAACCGGATCACCGACCACCGGATCGGCTTCACCGCGTACAACCTGGATCTGGTCCTCGGCGGCGAGCTCGACGGTGTGCTGGACGCGTTGGCCGAGGCGGACCGTGCCGCCCGGCTGGCCGGCGGGACCGAACTCTCCCGCCACTGACCGGCGACAGCGGTCAGGGGGACAACCGGGGGCGGGACTTGGCGCGCAGCATCTCCCGGTCGGCGATCTCGAACGCCGCGCCGAGCGCGTCCCGCAGGTTGCTCCCCGCTCCACTGAGCTCGGCGAAGCCCACGCTCACCCCGACCGGCGTGCCGGGCACCAGCGACTCCCAGTCCTCCGCGGCGACCGCGGCGCCGATCCGACGCGCCACCTCGTCGGCCTCCCGCATCCCGGCGCCCCGGAGCACCACCACGAACTCGTCGCCGCCGTACCGCGCCACGAAGTCGCCCCGGCGCATCACCCGGTTGACCACCCCGGCGATCCGCTGCAGCACCAGGTCGCCCGAGAGGTGCCCGTGCATGGTGTTGACCGCCTTGAACCCGTCCAGGTCGCAGACCCCGACCACGGCGCCCTCGCCCCGCGACAGCATGGCGGTCACGTACCGTTCCAACTGCCGCCGGTTCGCCAGCCCGGTCAGTGGATCGGTGAGCGCCTCGCCGGCGTAGCGGGAGACCGCCCGGCGCAGGTCCTCGTGGTCCAGCCGCGCCGCGATGCCCTCGACGTAGACGTCGCGGAGCCGGTCGTTGCGCTGGGTGGCGAGCCGGAACGCCTTCCGGTCGGCGCGGTGCGCGGCCGCGTGGTCGCCCGCCGCGGCCAGCGCCAGGCTGCGCAGCCGCGCCGCCTCGGCGGCGCCGAGCGTCTCGAACGACACGGTCACCGTGTCGAGCCGGGTGAGGGCCTCGATCGGCCGCCCCGCGCCGATGGCGAGGCAGATCTCGCCGAGCGTCCGCAGGTCGCGGGCGCGCGCCCCGTCACCCCCGTTGGTCAACAGCCCGGCGCTGTCCAGGCCGTCGTCGGGGACGTCACCGAGCGCCGCGCGCCGGGCCGCCGCATACCCGTACGCGCTGCGGCTGCTCGGCCGCAGCCGGTCGATGGCGTCCTCGCGGAGCAGTCGGGCCAGGTCCGCGGTGATGTCGCGGAGCACCCGCAGACAGCCGTCGGCGTCGCCGTTGTGGTCGAGCGTGACCGCGTTGCGCAGCCGGATGCCCGGTGCGGCCAGCGCTTCGGCGCTCAGCCCGGCGCCGTCGCCGACCTGCCGGGCCCGCTCGATCGCGCTCAGCGCGTAGCCGTGGAAGCCGAGGTAGGAGTAGGCCATGGCGAGGTCGTGCCAGGCCACCGCGGCATCCCAGTCGGCGTCCTCCAGCGCACCGAGCGCGCGTGCGCTGTGCACGAGGTGGGTGACGCAACGCTCCAGCGCGCCCTGGTGGTGCGCGGCGAGCGCGGCGAGGGCGTGGAGGTGACCGTGCAGATAGGGTTCGGGCAGCTCGCGGATGGCGTCGAACGCCTCGTCGACGGCGATCGTGTATTCGGCGGTGCGGCCGAGGTTGATCAACGCGGAGACCCGCTGGACGAGCGCGTCGGCGCGGGCGTGGGGGTCACCGGTGGTGGCGAGCACCTGGTCGAGCAGGGTGAACGCCTCAGCAGACCTGCTGCTCTCCTGAAGTCTGCGCGAACGGCCCAGCGCCTCGGCCTGGTCGTTGACCCGGTCGAGCCAACCCACGCAGAACCTCCCGCAGAAGTGGTCGTTGCCGCCCACCCGGGGTCGGGTGGTTCCGTCCGACGTTCAATGATTATCGCGTGACCGGCTGCCCCGAACAGTCCGCCGAACCGGCTGATCGGACCAGGATGGGACAACCGACCAGGATTGACAACCGACCAGGATGGGACAACCGGCCAGCATGGGAGAACGGACCAGGACCTCGTCGGCGGTGGCGGCCGCGACGGTGACCCTGTCGCGGGCCGGCGTGGTCTCGGCGCGGGCCGACGCCGAGTTTCTCGCCGCGGCGGTGCTGGCGGTGCCGCGCGGCCGACTCGCGCTGACCGACGGCTTCACTGGGGCGGCACTGGCCCGGTTCGAGGAGCTGGTCGCGCGCCGGGCCACCCGGGAGCCGCTGCAGCATCTGATCGGCTCGGCGGCCTTTCGCTACCTGGAGCTGGCGGTGGGGCCGGGCGTGTTCGTGCCGCGTCCCGAGACCGAGCTGCTCGCGGGCTGGGGGATCGACGAGGCGCGGCGGGTGGCGGGGCCGGCGACGGTGGTGGACCTGTGCACCGGCAGCGGGGCGATCGCGCTCGCGGTGGCGAACGAGGTGCCGAGCGCACGCGTCGTCGCGGTGGAGTCGTCACCGGCGGCGCTGGCCTGGCTGCGGCGCAACGCCACGGAGCGGGCGGCCGCCGGCGACCGTGCGATCGAGGTGGTCGAGGCCGACGTGACCGATCCGGAGCTGCTGGACGGGTTGACGGGACGGGTCGACGTGCTGCTCTGCAACCCGCCGTACGTGCCGGACGGCACCCCCGTACCGCCGGAGGTGGCCGATCACGACCCGGCGCAGGCGGTCTTCGGTGGCCCCGACGGGCTGGTCGTGATCCGACCGGTGATCATGCGGGCGGCCGAGCTGTTGCGTCCCGGGGGAGTCGTCGGGATCGAGCACGACGACACGCACGCCGGGGCGGTGCCGGCGCTGCTGGCCGCCAGCGGGCATTTCGGAGATATCGCCAGCCAGCGCGACCTCACCGACCGGCCCCGCTTCGCCACCGCCCGGCGGAACCCTTGATCGCGTGAACCACCGGGTGGAGGCGCGTGGCAGACTGGCACACCGTGATGCTCTATGACTGCCGGTCTCTCGCGGACCGCGACCGAGGCATCGCCGCAGCGATCGAGGCGGTCAAAAACGGCGAGCTGGTCGTCATCCCGACCGATACCGTCTACGGCCTGGGGGCCGACGCCTTCACCCCGTACGCGGTGACTGCCCTGCTCGACGCCAAGGGACGCGGTCGGCATATGCCGCCGCCGGTCCTGGTCGGCTCCCGGCACACCCTCGACGGTCTGGTCATCACGCTGCCGCAGGTCGCCCGCGACCTGGTCGAGGCGTTCTGGCCCGGCGCGCTGACCATCATCGTCGAGCACTCGCCGAGCCTGCAGTGGGACCTCGGCGACGCCGGCGGGACCGTCGCCGTGCGGATGCCGCTGCACCCGGTCGCCCTGGAGGTGCTGCAGGAGACCGGACCGATGGCGGTCTCCTCCGCCAACAAGACCGGACAGCCGGCGGCGGTCACCGCGGAGGAGGCGCGCGACCAGCTCGGCTACTCGGTGCGGGCCTACCTGGAGGCGGGGGTCTGCCCCGACCCGGTGCCGAGCACCATCGTCGACCTCACCACCCACACCCCGCGAATCGTGCGGCAGGGCGCGATCCCGCTGGAGAAGCTGCGCGAAGTCGCTCCCGACATCGTGGGCGCGGTGTCCTGAGTGCCCCCGTTCACCGTTCTCCACGTCTGCATGGGCAACATCTGCCGCTCGCCCATGGCGGAGCGGCTGCTCACCCTCGCGGTGCAGCAGCGGGTCGCGCGGCTGCCGGCCGGTCCGCCGCCGTCGCCCACGCTCCCCGACGAGCTGCTGCACAGCCACAGCGCCGGGACCGGCGGCTGGCACGCCGGCGAGGAGATGAACCCGCCGGCCGCGCGGCAGGTGCGGTCGCGGGGCGGCGACGCCGACGGCTTCGCCGCACGCAAACTGCGATCGGACCACATCGACGCCGCCGACCTGGTCCTCACCGCCACCGCCGACCAGCAGGAGTACGTGGTCGCGCTGCGCCCCGACGCCGCCGCGCGAACCTTCGTGCTCGGTGAATTCGGGCGGCTGCTGACCGGGGTGGACGTCGCGACGCTGCCGCCGGCGGACCCCACGCCGCACGCGGTCTACGCCCGCGGGGTCGCGCTCGTCGGACGGGTCGACGCCGCCCGCGCCGCGACCGGGGCGCTGCCCGGGGACGATCTGGACGACCCGTGGGGCCGTGGTGACCAGTGCTTCAGTCGCGTGGCCGACGAGATCGAGGAGACGGTCCGCCCGCTCGCCGCGATCCTGCTGCCCTGAGCCGCCGTTGACGGCGCCCCGAAACGGCAACTGAACAGGGCGAACGAGCGCGGAACGGCCCGCCCGGGCGGAGCACCTAGACTCGGGTGCGGTGACCCACCCGAGGCAGGAGAGCACGATGACCACTTTCTGGGGGCCGGATTTCGCCGAACTGCAGGCGACCGACCCGGAGATCGCGTCGGTGGTCCTCGGCGAGCTCGACCGGCTCCGCGGCGGTCTGCAACTGATCGCGAGCGAAAACTTCACCTCGCCCGCGGTGCTGGCCGCGCTCGGTTCGACGCTGACCAACAAGTACGCCGAGGGCTATCCGGGGCGGCGCTACTACGGCGGGTGCGCCGAGGTCGACCGGGCTGAGGAGATCGGCATAGCCCGGGCGACGGAGCTGTTCGGGGCGGAGCACGCCAACCTCCAGCCGCACTCCGGCGCCTCGGCCAACCTCGCCGCGTACGCCGCCCTGTTGCAGCCCGGCGACACCGTGCTCGCGATGGACCTGCCGCACGGCGGGCATCTCACCCACGGCAGCAAGGTCAATTTCTCGGGGAAGTGGTTCCGCACGGTCGGCTACACCGTGCGCAAGGACACCGAGCTGATCGACTACGATGAGGTGCGGGACCTGGCGCTCGATCATCGACCCAAGATGATCATCTGTGGTGCCACCGCCTACCCGAGGCTGATCGACTTCGCCCGGTTCCGCGAGATCGCCGACGAGGTCGGCGCGTACCTGATGGTGGACGCCGCGCACTTCATCGGGCTGGTCGCCGGCAAGGCGATCCCGTCGCCCGTGCCCTACGCCGACGTCGTCTGCTTCACCACGCACAAGGTGCTCCGCGGGCCGCGCGGCGGCATGATCCTCTGTCGGGAGGCGCTGGCCCAGCGGATCGACAAGGCCGTCTTCCCGTTCACCCAGGGCGGTCCGCTGATGCACGCCGTCGCCGCGAAGGCGGTCGCGCTCCGCGAGGCCGCGCTGCCGGAGTTCCAGACCTACGCCAGCCAGGTCGTCCGCAACGCCCAGGCGCTCGCCGCCGGGCTGGCCGACGAGGGGATGCGGCCGGTCTCCGGTGGCACGGACACGCACCTGGCCCTGATCGATCTGCGCGAGATCGGGGTGACCGGCCGCGACGCGGAGGAGCGCTGCGACCTGGCGCAGATCACGCTCAACAAGAACGCCATCCCGTACGACCCGGAGAAGCCGATGATCGCGTCTGGTGTCCGGGTCGGCACGCCGAGCGTGACGACCCAGGGCATGCGGGAGGCGGAGATGCGGCGGATCGCCGGACTGATCGCCCGCGCGGTGCGCACCGACCCGACGGGGGCCGGGGGCGCCGAGGCGCTCGCCGGAATCGCCCGCGAGGTCGCCGAGCTGGTCGCCGAGTTCCCGGCGTACCCGCGATGATGCGCAAACGGCTGCGGCACCTCCCGGTGCCGCTGATGGTCTCGGCCGTGCTGCTGGTGCCGGCGGTCGTTGTCGGGTGGGCGGTCGACGGCCCGGCCGGAGCCGCCGGGGGAGCGGTCGGGGTGCTCCTGGTCGCGGCGAGCTACGTGCTCTCCAGCGTCGTGCTGGCCTGGGCCGACTCGGTGCATCCCAAGCTGGTGCTGACCGTCGGTCTGGTGACCTACGCGTTCAAGTTCGCCTTGCTCGGTGTCGCGCTGTTCGCGGTCTCCGGCTCGGGCTGGCCGGGGCTGCGGATGATGGCGGTCGGCATCATGGCCGGCACCGTGGCCTGGGTCACCGCGCAGGTGTGGTGGACGGCGAAGGCGAAGATCCCGTACGTGGAGATCGAGTCGAAGTGATCGCTCGGCCGGCTGACGCGGACATTCTGCCCGGACGGACACCACGGGTGGCGCGACAGGAGTAGCGTGGGTCCTCGTCTGCCACCCGATGCGCCCACACAACCCGGTTGTGCGGGGGGTGAGCCGCAACCTCCTTCTTCCGGCTGATAATGTTCGCCCCGTCATGGCCGATGACCAATCTTCCAAGCCCCCCGAGCCTTCGGGGGCTGATGCGGGTTGGGCTGCCCTCGGTTACCTGCTCGGCGGAATGCTCGTGTGGGGAGGCATGGGGTGGTTGGTCGACCGTTGGCTGGGCCTGCCGAACGTCGGGCTGCTGATCGGACTGATCGGTGGCACGGCGGCCGGGGTGTACTTGACCGTGAAGAGGCTGGGCGCGTGACCATGCCCGACCGACGGAGGATGCGAGTTGTCTGAGCTGCCGACCGTTCTCGCCTCGGAGTTCCCTCCGGGCGTCGAGAGCTTTGACTATCCCAGCCTGATCTCCTCGCTGAACGGCACAGAGTGGGCCTCGGCGTTCACCAAGATCACGCTGCTGGTCTGGATCGCCGCCGCGATCACGCTGGTGTTTTTCCTGGTCACCTACCGCAACCCGCAGTTGGTGCCGTCCAAGAAGCAGTGGCTCGCCGAGTCGGTCTACGGCCTGGTGCGGGACAACATCGCCAAGGACATCATCGGCAAGGAGGGCGTGCGCTTCGCGCCGTACCTCACCACGCTCTTCGTCTTCATTCTCATCAACAACCTCTGGGGCATCTTCCCGTTCGCGCAGATCTCCCCGATGTCGCACATCGCGTTCCCGATCGTGCTGGCCGTCGCCTCGTGGCTGCTCTATAACGCGATCGGCATCCGCAAGCACGGCTTCTTCGGCTACATCAAGCACAGCGTCTGGGTCCCGGGCGCTCCGCTCTTCGTGCAGCCGATCCTGGTGCCGATCGAGTTCGTCTCCAACCTGCTGCTCCGCCCGGTCACCCTGGCGGTGCGACTCTTCGCCAACATGTTCGCCGGTCACATGATCCTGCTGGTCTTCACCCTCGGCGGGGTCGCGCTCTTCCAGGCGCAGTCGGTCTTCCTCAAGCCGGTCGCACTGCTGAGCTGGGGCATGGCGATCGTGATGACCCTCTTCGAGCTGGGCATCCTGGTTCTCCAGGCATACGTCTTCACCCTGCTCACCGCGACGTACCTCCAGAGCTCGCTCGCCGAAGAGCACTGATCTTCCGCACGGCACGAGCTCGCGCAACATCACCGATCGACAACTAAACATTCAACCTAAACGTGCGCGTGATGGTCACGCGTTCAACGCAGGAGGAAACAACATGTTCCTGGCCGAGATCCAAGGCAACCTCAACGCCATCGGCTACGGCATCGCCGCCCTGGGCCCCGGCATCGGCGTTGGTCTGGTGTTCGCCGCCTACATCCAGGCGACCGCACGTCAGCCCGAGAGCGCCGGCCTGACCCGCGTCTACATGTTCATGGGCTTCGCCGTGATCGAGGCGCTGGCGCTGCTCGGCCTGGTGCTCGCGTTCGCGCTCAACACGTCAGCCTGACCGGGGTCGAGTACGAAGCTGACTCGGCGACCGTCCCGCAATGGTCGGTCACTGGCGAAGGGAAATGTCCATGTACGTAGCCGCGGAGGGCGGCGGGCACGGGAATATCCTGCTCCCGCCTCTGGCTGAAATCATCGTCGGTCTCGTTGCGTTCGGCGTCGTCCTGTTCATCCTGGTCAAGTTCGTCTTTCCCCGCATGGAAGCGATGTACCAGGCGCGGGTCGAGGCGATCGAGGGCGGCATCAAGCGGGCCGAGGCGGCACAGGCCGAGGCCAACAAGCTGCTCGAGCAGTACAAGGCACAGCTCGCCGAGGCGCGCACCGACGCCGCGAAGATCCGCGACGACGCCCGCGCCGACGCCGAGGGCATCCGCCAGGACATCCTCGCCAAGGCTCGGGAAGAGTCCGACCGCATCATCGCGGCCGGCAAGGAGCAGCTCGCGGCCGAGCGCCAGACCATCGTCCACCAGCTGCGCACCGAGGTGGGCACGCTCGCGGTCGACCTGGCTAGCAGGATCGTCGGTGAGTCGCTCGCCGACGAGGCGCGGCGCAAGGGCAGTGTCGACCGGTTCCTGACCGAGCTCGAGAGCTCGGGGGCGCGCTGATGGAGTCCGCCACCAGCCGGGAGTCGTACGCGGCGGCGGCCGAGCGTCTGGCCGCCTTCGCGGGCGGAGCCGACGCGCCGGCGATCGCCGCGGCGGCCGACGAGATTCTCTCGGTGGCCGACCTGCTCCGGCGTGAGCCGCGGCTGCGGCGGGCGCTCTCCGATCCGGCCCGCACCGGCGAGGAGCGCGCGGGGCTGTTGCGCGGTCTGCTCGCCGGCAAGGTCGGGCAGGACGCCGGCGAGGTGTTGAGCGTCATCGCGGGCGGCCGTTGGTCGGCTCCGTCGGCGGTGCTCGACACGACCGAGCGGATCGGGGTAGAGGCGGTGCTGGCCGCGGCCGAGCGCGCCGGCGAGCTGGCCGAGGTGGAGGACGAGCTCTTCCGCTTCGGGCAGATCATCGACGGTGACCCGCAGCTGGGCGCGGCCATCGGCGACGCGACGGCCGACCCGGACCGCCGCAGCGAGCTGGTTAAGGCGCTGCTGACCGGGAAGGCCAGGTCGGCCACGATCCGGCTGGCCGAGCTGGCGGTGCGGGGCTTCGGCGGACGTTCCGTCGGCGCGGCGCTGAGCCGGCTCGTCGAGCTCGCCGCGGAGCGGCGCGACCGGCAGCTGGCTCACGTGACCGTGGCGACCCCTCTCACCGAGGAAGAGGAGCGTCGACTGGGCGCGAAGCTCACCGAAATGTACGGTCGAGAGGTCGCCCTGAAGTTCACGGTCGACCCGGCGGTCCTCGGTGGGATGAGCGTGCTGATCGGATCCGATCTCTACGACGGAACTGTGCGGCGCCGCCTCATCGACACCCGCAAAGCGCTCTCCGGGCGCTGATTCTGACCACGCCGTTCCGGGATCATCCGGGCCTTAGACATAGAGGAAGCAGACGATGGCCGAGCTGACCATCTCGTCAGACGATATCCGTGGCGCCCTTGAGCGCTACGTCTCCTCCTACACGCCGGAGCTGTCTCGCGAAGAGGTCGGCACGGTTGCCGATGCCGGTGACGGCATCGCCCACGTCGAGGGGCTTCCCTCGACCATGGCCAGCGAGCTGCTCGAGTTCGAGGACGGCACGCTCGGCGTGGCGCTCAACCTCGACGTCCGCGACATCGGTGTCGTCGTACTCGGCGACTACTCCGGCATCGAGGAAGGGCAGCGCGTCAAGCGCACCGGCCGCGTGCTCTCGGTGCCGGTCGGCGACAAGTTCCTGGGCCGCGTGGTCGACGCGCTCGGCACCCCGATCGACGGTCTGGGTGACATCGAGAGCGAGGGCTACCGCGAGCTGGAACTGCGCGCGCCCAACGTGGTGTCGCGGCAGAGCGTCAGCGAGCCGATGCAGACCGGCATCAAGGCGATCGACGCGATGACCGCGATCGGCCGTGGCCAGCGTCAGCTGATCATCGGTGACCGGCAGACCGGCAAGACGACGGTCGCTCTGGACACGATCATCAACCAGCGGGCCAACTGGCAGTCCGGTGACCCGAAGAAGCAGGTCCGCTGCATCTACGTGGCGATCGGCCAGAAGGCCTCGACGATCGCCTCGGTCAAGGGCACGCTCGAAGCGCACGGCGCGATGGAATACACCACCATCGTCGCCTCGCCCGCCTCCGACCCGGCCGGCTTCAAGTACATCGCGCCCTACGCCGGTTCGGCCATCGGCCAGCACTGGATGTACGGCGGCAAGCACGTCCTGATCGTCTTCGACGACCTGACGAAGCAGGCGGAGGCCTACCGGGCCGTCTCGCTGCTGCTGCGCCGTCCGCCGGGCCGTGAGGCCTACCCCGGTGACGTCTTCTACCTGCACTCCCGTCTGCTGGAGCGTTGCGCGAAGCTCTCCGACGAGCTGGGTGGCGGCTCGATGACCGGTCTGCCGATCATCGAGACGAAGGCTGGTGACATCTCGGCCTTCATCCCGACCAACGTCATCTCGATCACCGACGGACAGGTCTTCCTGCAGACCGACCTGTTCAACCAGGGCGTCCGGCCGGCGATCAACGTCGGTACCTCGGTCTCCCGCGTCGGTGGCGCGGCGCAGCCCAAGCCGATGAAGAAGGTGGCCGGCCGTCTCCGCCTCGACCTCGCGCAGTACCGCGAGCTCGAGTCGTTCGCCGCCTTCGCCTCGGACCTGGACAAGGCGTCGCGTCAGCAGTTGGAGCGCGGCTCCCGCCTGGTCGAGCTGCTCAAGCAGCCGAACTACTCGCCGTTCCCGCCGGAGGAGCAGACCGTGTCGGTCTGGACCGGCACGGAGGGCAAGCTCGACGACGTCCCGGTGGACCAGGTGCGCAAGTTCGAGGGCGAGTTCCTCGACTTCGTGCGCCGGAACTACAAGGACACGCTCGAGGCGATCGCGGGCAACACCTGGAACGACGACATCACCTCGAAGCTCGATGAGGCGATCGTGAAGTTCAAGGAGCAGTTCCTGTCGCGCGGCGAGGGCGAGCAGGGCCGGTCGGACGTTCCCGCGACCGAGAGCCTGTAGGGGGCGTAGATGCCGGCCCAGGTTCGCGTTCTCCGCGGGCGGATCCGCTCCGCGAAGAACATGAAGAAGATCACCAAGGCGATGGAGCTCGTCGCGACGAGCCGCATCGCCAAGGCGCAGGCGCGGCTCGAGGCCTCCCGGCCGTACGCCGAGGCCATCACTGGCGTGCTCACGGCGCTGGCGGTCAACGCCACGGTCGATCACCCGCTGCTTACCGCCCGTCCGCAGGTGCGGCGGGCGGGAGTGGTGGTCGTGACGAGCGACCGCGGCCTGGCCGGTGGCTACAGCTCCAACGCGATCAAGACGGCTGAGGCGCTGGTGGAGCGCCTTCGGCAGGACGGGAAGGAAGCCGTCCTCTACGTCGTTGGACGTAAGGGCGTGACGTACTACCGCTTCCGTAACCGTCCGATCGAGGCGAGCTGGACCGGATTCTCGGAGCAGCCGTCCTTCGACGACGCCCGCACCATCGGTGAGACGCTGATCGAGGCGTTCCAGCGGGGTATCGACGACACGGACACCGACACCGGTGCCGACCGCGTGCTCGGCCTCGACGAGCTGCACATCGTCTACACGGAGTTCAAGTCGCTCATGACCCAGACTCCGGTGCCCCGGATCATCGGTCCGATGGAGATCGAGAAGCCGGAGGGTGCGCTGCCGGCGTACGAGTTCGAGCCGGAGCCCGAGGCACTGCTCGACGCGCTGCTGCCGAAGTACATCAACACCCGCATCTACGCGGCGTTGGTGGAGTCGTCGGCGAGCGAGTCGGCGGCGCGTCGGCGCGCGATGAAGAGCGCGACCGACAATGCCGAAGATGCGATCGAGAAGTACACCCGTGAGATGAACTCGGCCCGACAGGCCGGGATCACCCAGGAGATCAGTGAGATCGTCGGCGGCGCGAACGCGCTGGCCGCGGCGGGAAGTGAAGTGTGATGACAGCGACTGTTGAGACCAAGACGGCGACCGGCCGCGTGGTCCGGGTCATCGGCCCGGTCGTCGACGCCGAGTTCCCGCGCGATGCGATGCCCGAGATCTTCAACGCTCTGCATGTCGACGTCGAGCTGGCTCAGGGCAAGAGCACGCTGACCCTCGAGGTGGCCCAGCACCTGGGCGAGAACCTCGTACGGGCGATTTCGATGCAGCCCACCGACGGCCTGGTCCGCGGTGTCGAGGTCCGTGACACCGGCTCCGCGATCTCCGTCCCGGTTGGGGACGGTGTCAAGGGCCGCGTGTTCAACGCGATCGGCGAGTGCCTCAACCTCAAGGAGGGCGAGACGCTCGACATCAAGGAGCGGTGGGGGATCCACCGCAAGGCCCCGGCCTTCGCGGACCTGGAGCCGAAGACCGAGATGCTGGAGACCGGCATCAAGGTGCTCGACCTGCTCGCCCCGTACGTCAAGGGTGGCAAGATCGGCCTGTTCGGCGGCGCGGGCGTGGGCAAGACGGTGCTCATCCAGGAGATGATCATCCGCGTTGCCAACAACTTCGGTGGTACCTCGGTCTTCGCCGGCGTGGGTGAGCGCACCCGCGAGGGCAACGACCTCATCACCGAAATGACGGAGTCCGGCGTCATCGACAAGACCGCGCTGGTCTACGGCCAGATGGACGAGCCGCCGGGCACGCGTCTGCGGGTCGCGCTCTCCGCGCTGACCATGGCGGAGTACTTCCGCGACGTGCAGAAGCAGGAAGTGCTGCTCTTCATCGACAACATCTTCCGGTTCACCCAGGCCGGTTCCGAGGTGTCGACCCTGCTGGGTCGCATGCCGTCGGCCGTGGGTTACCAGCCGACGCTGGCAGACGAGATGGGTGAGCTGCAGGAGCGGATCACCTCGGTGAAGGGTCAGGCGATCACCTCGATGCAGGCGATCTACGTGCCGGCCGACGACTACACCGACCCGGCGCCGTCGACCACCTTCGCCCACCTGGACGCCACCACCAACCTGGAGCGTTCGATCTCCGACAAGGGCATCTACCCGGCGGTTGACCCGCTGGCGTCCTCGTCGCGGATCCTCGCCCCGGAGTACGTGGGCCAGGAGCACTACGCGGTGGCCACCGAGGTGAAGCGGATCCTGCAGCGTTACCGCGACCTGCAGGACATCATCGCCATCCTCGGTATGGAAGAGCTCTCCGAGGAAGACAAGATCACCGTGAACCGGGCCCGCCGGATCGAGCGGTTCCTGTCGCAGAACACCTTCGCCGCGGAGGTCTTCACCGGCATCAAGGGTTCGTACGTGCCGGTCAAGGACACCGTCGAGGCGTTCCGGAAGATCAGCGAAGGGGAGTACGACCACTTCCCCGAGCAGGCCTTCTTCATGTGCGGTGGCCTCGATGACCTCGAGCGCAACGCGCGTGAGCTGATGAAGAACGACTGATCACCGATCACCCCGAGCAAGGCGCTCTCCGGTCACGGAGGGCGCCTTGATCGTTTTCTGATCTGGCGTTTTCCGTCTGCCGCGCTACCGTCGACGCAACGTTTGGGACCCCGGGCTCGTATATGTCCATGGGGGCGACGGAAGGAGGCGGCGGTGGTCGGCGACACGGGCAAGGGCGGCGCGCGACGGAAACGGTCGGCGCTGCCGCGGTGGGCCCGGTGGTGCACGGCGCTGGGTGCCGCGCTCATGCTGATCAGCGGCGTCGTCCTGGTGGGCGCCGAGGCGTTGCTGGCCCGCTACGCGGGCGCCGTGCGCAGCGACGACCTTTTCGACGACACGGGGAAGCAGGAGGCGCGCAGTGACATCACCGGCCCGCTCAACCTGCTGCTGGTCGGCATCGACCCGCGGGCGTCGAGCCCCAACACCCCGCCGCTCGCCGACTCGGTTCTGATCCTGCACGTGACGCCGTCGATGGAGCAGGCCTACCTCTTCTCAATGCCCCGGGACCTCATTGTCGAGATCCCGCGATTCGACAAGGCAAACTTCCCCGGCGGCAGTGACCGGATCAACTCCGCCATGGCGTACGGCAGCAAGGTTCCCGGCCAGGACAAGCCGGACCCCGCCCGTGGCTTCGCACTGCTCGCCAAGACCGTTTCGCAGCGGACCGGCATCGCCCGCTTCGACGCCGGCGCGATCATCAACTTCACGGGCTTCCAGAAGATCGTCGACGCCATGGGCGGCGTCACCATGTACATCGATGGTGATGTCAAGTCCGAGCACCGGGAGCCGGACGGGCGGCACCGTCGAGGTAATCCCGCCGGGGAGGGGTACATCGGGCCGCAGGCGGAATACAAGAAGGGCACCCGGCATCTGGAGGGCTGGCAGGCGCTCGACTACGTCCGGCAGCGGAAAACCCTCCCGGACAGCGACTACGGGCGCCAGCGTCACCAGCAGCAGTTCGTGAAGGCCATGGTGAACCAGGCATTCAGCCGCGATGTGGTGACCAACCCGTTCAAGCTCGACTCGGTGCTGCGCGCCGCGGGTCAGTCGGTCATCTTCGACGGCCACGGGCACACGGTGGCCGAGTTCGGCTTCGCGTTGCGCAACATCCGGTCCAGCTCGATCGTGATGATGAAGCTCCCCGGAGAGTCGATCATGAATGGCAGCGACTATCAGGGGGAGCGCCTGCAGCCGCTCGCGGAGGAGTTCTTCGCCGCGCTCCGCGGCGGCTCGGTCGAGACATTCGTCGTCAGCCATCCTGAGCTGCTGAACCAGGAGAAGTAGTCGCCACTGTGCCGCAGGCCACCCGCCTTAGGCGATCGGGGCGGGCGGGATTAGACTCGGGCGATCCGCCGCCCACAAGGAGACAGCGTGGCAAAGCAGCTGCACGTCGAGCTCGTAGCCGTCGAAAAGAAGGTCTGGACCGGCGAGGCCGAGATGGTCATCGCGCGGACCACCGAGGGCGAGCTCGGTGTCCTCCCCGGGCACGCGCCCCTGCTGGGGCAGCTCGCCGAGCCCGGCCAGGTGCGCATCACGCTCGGCGGTGGCGAGCAGGTCGCCTACGACGTCGCCGGCGGTTTCGTGTCCGTGACGGCCGAGGGTGTCACCATTCTCGCCGAAGAGGCCGTGCCGGCCACCGCTTCTGCGACGCACTGACGCGCGACGTCACGATGCGGGCCCTGGAGTGGATCGGAGCAAGTCTCCTGATCCTGCTTGCCGCGGTGACGGTCCTTGTCGCCCGCCGGGCCGTGCTGGTGCGGGCGGGCGGCACCATCAAACTCAACGTCCGCGTGTCGACGATGCTGCACGGCCGGGGTTGGTCCCCGGGCTTCGGACGGTTCGTCGGCGACGAACTCCGCTGGTACCGGTTGTTCAGCTTCGCGGTCCGGCCCAAGCGCGTGCTCTCGCGACGGGGGCTCGCTGTGGAGCGGCGGCGACTGCCCGAGGGGCAGGAGCGGCTCGCGATGTCCGCTGACTGGATCATCCTGCGCTGTGTCAGCCACCAGGCTCCGATCGAGATCGCCATGGCGAAGTCGACGGTGACGGGTTTCCTTTCGTGGCTCGAGGCCGCCCCTCCGGGGGCGGTCTCGCCGCGTATGGCCCAGGACTGGCCCGCCGCCTGACCCGCGCCGTCCCCGCGTGACTGGCCCTCCCCGCACGTCCCCGCAAACTCTCCGTCGATCAAGGACGAATTCGCACGGCTTGATCTTCAATCGTGTGAATATGCCCTTGATCGACGGGTAGCCCCTTGGGGTGGGGAGCGGCCGCCACGAGTTCGACCTCGTAGCCGTACCCGTCCGCCAGGTAGGCCGCGTACACGTCCGGCCCGCCGGCATACGGATGCCGCTCCGGGAAGAGCAGCGACCACCCATGCGCCGGCGCCTGCGCCACCAGCCGGTCCACGGCGGCCGCCGGGCCGGCGTGGAACGCCAGATGGTTGAGCCCCGGCGCGAGCCGGTCGTGCACCCGCCCGGAGAGCGCCGGGGACTCCTCCAGCACGACGTAGCTGGGCCCGTGCCGCCAGGAACGGCCGTTCGCCCATTCCTGGTACGGCGCCCAGCCCAGCTCGCCCAGGAGCCAGCCCCAGCTGCGCGTCGCCGCCCCGAGGTCCGGCACCCACACCTCGACGTGGTGCAGCCCGCCGGATTCACCCGCCTGCGTGCTCACTCCTCGCGCTTGCCGCCGGGCACCCACAGGACGTCGCCGTCCGGGTTTGCCGTTCTCGACAAGATGAACAGCAGATCCGACAGCCGGTTGAGATACTTTGCCGGGAGGACACTGGTTCGTTCCGGTTCTTGACTGACCAGCGCCCATGCCGCGCGCTCGGCTCGCCGGGCCACTGTGCGTGCCACGTGCAACAGCGCCGCCCCCGCGGTGCCGCCCGGCAGGACGAAGGAGTCAAGCTTGGACAGCCGTGCGTTGAATTCGTCGCACCAGCCTTCGAGGCGGGTGATGTACTCCTCGGTGACCCGCAGCGGCGGGTACGCCGGATCGGGCTCGACCGGGGTGGCGAGGTCGGCGCCCACGTCGAAGAGATCGTTCTGGATCAGCGTGAGGATCGCCCGCGGCTCATCGTCGAGGTGGCCCAGGGCGAGCGCGACCCCGAGCGCGGCGTTGCACTCGTCGACGTCGGCGTACGCGCCGATCCGCGGACCGGTCTTCGCGACCTGCTCGTTGTTGCTCAACCTGGTCATGCCGGCATCGCCGGTCCTGGTGTAGATGCGCGTGAGGTGGACGGCCATGGGCCACAGCGTACGGACGCCCGCACCGCCGGCGGTGACCGGCGGAGCAGAGCCGGCGGCGGATCCCGTGCCGGGCGACGGGATGATGCCGGAGCGGCCTGCCCCGGCGGTCGGCGGCTGGCCCGGTCCGGGCGGGGCGGACGGGGGCGGGGCAACAGACGCTCCTACGATGACCGACGTGGACGTGATCAGGGTCAACGGTGGTGCCCGCTTGGCGGGGCAGGTCCACGTCGTGGGCGCGAAGAACTCGGCGCTCAAGTTGATGGCCGCCGCGCTGCTCGCCCCCGGCAAGAGCGTCATCAGCAATGTGCCCCGGATCACCGACATCGCGATCATGGGTGAGGTGCTGCGTCGGCTCGGCTGTGAGGTCTCGTTCGCGGACGACGATCCGGTGGGAGTGGGTCCGGCGCGGGCCTCCTCGGTCATCATCGACGTGCCCGAGGAGTTGAGCAGCGAAGCCGACTACGACCTGGTGCGCCGGTTGCGCGCCTCGATCTGCGTGCTCGGGCCGCTGCTGGCCCGGTGCGGGACCGTCCGGGTGGCGCATCCCGGTGGTGACGCGATCGGGTCGCGCGGGCTCGACATGCACGTGGCGGGTCTGGCCCGGATGGGCGCGGACGTCTCGGGGGAGCACGGGTTCGTCATCGCCGAGGCCCCCGACGGCCTGCACGGCGCGACCATCTGGCTGGACTTCCCGAGCGTCGGCGCGACCGAGAATCTGCTGATGGCCGCGGTGCTGGCCAAGGGCGTCACGGAGATCGACAACGCCGCGCGCGAGCCGGAGATCGTCGACATCTGCCTGATGCTGTCGCAGATGGGGGCCAACATCGAAGGTGCGGGCACGTCGACGTTGCGCATCGAAGGGGTCGATGAGCTGCACCCGGTGCGGCACGCCACGGTGGGCGACCGGATCGTCGGCGGCACCTGGGCGTTCGCGGCGGCGATGACCCGCGGCGACGTGACGGTGACGGGCGTGAGCCCGCACTTCCTGGAGATCGCGCTCGACAAGGTCATCTCGGCGGGCGGCCTGGTGGAGACCCGGACCGACGCGTTCCGGGTGCAGATGGACCGGCGCCCCATGGCCGTCGACGTGGTGACCCTGCCCTACCCCGGCTTCGCCACCGATCTGCTGCCGATGGCGATCGGACTCGCCGCGGTGAGTGAGGGCGCGTCGCTGGTCACCGAGAACATCTTCGACGGGCGATTCATGTTCGTGAACGAGATGGCGCGGCTCGGCGCCGACATCAAGACCGACGGGCACCACGCGGTCGTCCGCGGGCGGGAACGGCTCTCCAGCGCCCCCGTACGGGCGACGGACATCCGCGCTGGCGCCGGGCTCGTGATCGCCGGGCTCTGCGCCGACGGCGTGACCGAGATTTCGCACGTGCATCACATCGACCGCGGCTACCCGAGCTTCGTGGACGACCTGCGGGCGCTCGGCGTGGAGGCGGAGCGGGTGGTCGCGCCGGAGGAGCCGTCCTTCACGCTGTGACGGTCCGCGGCCGGCGGAGTCTCCCGTCCGCACCGGCCCCTTCGGCGCCGGCCTACCGCCAGGGCGAGGTGAAGCCGTCGGGCTCGTCCTGGGCCCGCCGGACGAGGTTGCGCGCGCGTTGGAGATCCTCCGCGAAGACGAGGATGCGGATCCGGGCGTCGAGGTCGGTGGCGTGCGTCGAGCGGATGCCGGCATGGGCGAGGAAACGACGCACCGCGATCGCGACGACCAGTTGGTCGGCGTAGGCGGCGACCTCGAGCAGGCCGAAGTCGTCGTCGGCGCCGACCCGCGCCGACGGGCGGGGCTGCGGCCAGAACATCCACCACAGTGCGGCCGCGAGCACGCCGACGACGGCGAAAGTGATCAGCGGCTCGGCCAGATGCCAGCCGTCCTGCAGCGGCATGGGCACATTGTGCCAGCGCGCAGGGTTGTCGGGGCTCAACTCGGCCAGGACATGGCCGGCTGAGTGGTCGTTCAGTACGGACCGTTAGGGTGCTGGCAACTGCACACCCCACGGCTAGGGAGAAACAGATGGCGGGTCGACTGGCGGTCATCGGAGCCGGTCTGATGGGTTCCGGTATCGCGCAGGTGGCAGCCCAGGCGGGCTGGCAGGTCACCATGCGCGACCTGGACGACGCGGCGACGGGACGGGGGCTGGACGGCATCCGCAGGTCGCTGGAGAAGTTCGCGGCCAAGGGTGCGATCGGGGCCGGGGACGTCGACGCGGCGATGGGTCGCATCACGGTCACCACCGACCTGGAGGCCGCGGCGGACGCCGACATCGTGGTCGAGGCGGTCTTCGAGCGACTGGAGATCAAGCAGGATGTGTTCCGGGCGCTGGACAAGATCTGCAAGGCCGATGCGGTGCTGGCGACGAACACCTCCGCCATCCCGGTCACCCAGATCGCGGCCGTGACCCAGCGGCCCGAGTCGGTGGTGGGAACGCACTTCTTCTCGCCGGTGCCGATGATGAAGCTCTGCGAGCTGGTCCGCGGTTACAAGACGTCCGACGCGGCCCTCGCGACGGCCCGCGCCTTCGCCGAGGGGATCGGCAAGACCTGCGTCGTGGTCAACCGGGACATCGCCGGCTTCGTCACCACCCGGCTCATCGCGGCCCTGGTCGTCGAGGCGGTCAAGCTCGTCGAGTCCGGTGTCGTCTCGCCGGAGGACCTCGACATCGCCTGCAAGCTCGGCTTCGGTCACGCCATGGGGCCGCTGGCGACCACCGACCTCACCGGGGTGGACGTGCTGCTGCACGCCGCGAAGAACATCTACACGGACACCGCCGACGAGAAGTTCTTCCCGCCGGAGCTGCTGCAGCGCATGGTCACGGCAGGCGACCTGGGCCGCAAGACCGGCCAGGGCTTCTACTCCTACTGACCACGACAAGATCACGACGATCTTGGAGTTATGGCTCCAGAAGTCGGACAAATCCGCGCCATAACTCCAAGATCGTTGCGATCATGCGGCCAGCGCCCGGGCGATGAAGTCGAACGCGGCCGGGGTCACCGTGCTCCAGTAGCCGAAGTCGTGCCCGCCCTCGTCGTACGCCGACACCACCGGCCGCTCCGGCAGCGCGTCGGCGAGCGCCCGTACGTCGTCGTAGAAGTCGTCCGATCGGCCGCACCACAACCCGACCGGGGTGCCGCGCAGCCGGGCCGCACCGGCGAACACGTTGTCGCCGGGCCGGACCGCTGGCGAGAACGCCGCCACCGCCCGGACGAACCCGGGGAACGCCTCGGCCAGCAGCAGTGCGCCGAAGCCCCCCATCGACCAGCCCCACACGGCGATGCGGCGTGTGTCGAAGCCCCGCTCGGCGCACCAGGCCGGGATCTCCTCACGGACCATCCGCTGCGGGTCGTCGTCGCCGGACGGGCGCCACGACAGCCGGTCGCCGGTCGCCCCGGCCAGCACGAAGGGTGGGCGGCCCCGCCGTACCGCGTCGGTGAGGAACCGGCCGAATCCGAAGCCGGGAAAGTCGTCGGCGGTGGCGGATGCGCCGTGCAGCACGAGGCAGACCGGCAGACCGCGGCCGTCTCCGTACCCGTCGGGGACCGCGGTGTAGAAGGTGACCCGCCGCCCGCGCGCGGCGGAGTCGCGCTGCTCCAGCCGCTCGTCGCCGCGGGGCGCGTCGGGGATCACGGGGGCGGGTCCGGCGCCGAGCCGGGGACGGACCACGCGGTAGCCGACCAGGCCGAGCCCCGTCACGCCGGCGCCGGCCGCGGCGCCGGCCAGCAGTGCGCGACGGGAAACACTCACGCGCCTCACTATGGCAGACGCGTCCGCTTGGCAAGATCCGCGTGATCAGGCGGCACCGCGTCGCCACGCCGGCGACACGCATGAATTGCTCCCTGATCACGCGGATCTCGCGGGGGTCAGCCGTCGCGCTTGGTGGTCCAGCGGAAGGTGGTCAGGCAGAGCACCAGGCCGATGACGCACCACGCGCCCAGCACCAGCGCGACCCGGCCCAGCTCGAACGAGCCCGCCGGCTCCTGGGCGGCGAAGGACTCCGGCAGGAAGACCGCGCGCAGCCCTTGGCACATCCACTTCAGCGGGAAGATCGCCGCGACCTGCTGCATCCACGTCGGCAGGCCGTTGAAGACGAAGAAGACGCCGGACATGAACTGCAGCACCAGCGCCACCGGGGTGACCACGGCCGGGGCGCCGCGTCCGCTGCGGGCCAACGACGAGAACGCGATGCCGCAGAGGGTGCAGGCGGTGATGCCGAGCACCGACACCCAGCCGAAGGTCAGCCACTTGCCGGCCGTCTCCGGCAGTTTCAGGCCGTAGAAGAGTGTGCCGACGGCGAGCAGGAGCAGCGTCTCGGCGACGCCGATGACGGCCACCATCACGACCTTGCCGGCGAAGTACACCCACTTCGGCATCGGCGTGCCGCGCAGCCGCTTGAGCACGCCGCGGTCGCGCTCGATCGGGATCTGGATGGCGAGGCTCTGGAAGCCGACGGTCATCAGCCCGGTCGCGATCATGCCGGTGACGAAGTACTGGGTGAACTTCACGCCACCCTCGAGCTCCCACGTGAAGATCGAGGCGAAGATGATGATCATGATTACCGGGAAGGCGAGGGTGAAGACCACCGACTCCCGGCTGCGCAGGAACTGCTTGATCTCCAGGCCGCCCTGGCGCAGGCCGAGGGAGACGGGTGTCGTACTCATCGCTGCCCAATCATCGTCAGGTAGATGTCCTCGAGGGTCGGCCGGCTCACGGTGAGGCCGGGCACCTCGCCGCCGAAGCGTGCGGCCAGATCCGCGACGAACGACGTCGGTGTCGCGGTCTCGGCCTTCTCCACCGCCCCTTCCGGGGTACGCCACGCGACGGTCGCCAGCGCGGTCTCCCGGTTACCGAGTCGACCGGGGGTGTCCAGCGCGACCAGGCGGCCCCCCGCGATCACCCCGACCCGGTCGGCGAGCGCCTCGGCCTCCTCCAGATAGTGCGTGGTCAGCACGATCGTGGTGCCGGCGGCGGCGAGACCCCGGATCAACTCCCAGAACTCCCGCCGCGCCTCGGGGTCGAAGCCGGTCGTCGGTTCGTCCAGGAAGAGCAGTTCGGGGCGGCCCACGATGCCCAGCGCCACGTCGAGCCGACGCTTCTGGCCGCCGGAGAGGGCGTGCGTGCGGGAGTCGGCCTTGCCGGCCAGCCCCACCCGATCGATGACGCCCTCCGGGTCATCGGGCTCCGGGTAGAAGGCGGCGAAGTGGTGCACCACCTCACGTACGGTCAGCTCGTCGAATTCACCCGTTCCCTGCAGCACGATGCCGACGCGGCTGCGCCAGGCGGGGTCGGCGCGTGCCGGATCCACCCCGAGCACGCTCACCTCGCCCGCGTCCCGTTGGCGGTAGCCCTCCAGGATCTCCACCGTGGTGGTCTTGCCGGCGCCGTTCGGCCCGAGTAGCGCGAACACTTCGCCCCGGCGCACCGCCAGGTCGAGGCCGTCCACGGCGGCGTGATCGCCGTAGGACTTGCGCAACCCCCCTACGGAGATCGCGAGATCGTTAGTCATGGCGTCCACTATCGCGCGCCGCGGCCACCGGGCCGTGCACCGCTGTGTGGTTTTTCACCGACCCATGTGACTGAACGGTAACTTAGACTCCGGACATGGACGAGAAGGCGATGCAGAGCCGTCTGCCCGAGCGCGACCGGCCATGGGTGATGCGGACGTACGCCGGCCACTCGTCGGCCGCCGCGACCAACGCCCTCTTCCGCCGCAACCTGGCCAAGGGGCAGACCGGCCTGTCGGTCGCCTTCGATCTCCCCACCCAGACCGGGTACGACCCGGACGACGAACTCGCCGCCGGCGAGGTGGGGCGGGTCGGTGTGCCGGTGGCGCACCTCGGCGACGCGCGGGCGCTCTTCGACGGCATCCCGCTCGCCGAGATGAACACCTCGATGACCATCAACGCCCCGGCGATGTGGCTGCTGGCCCTCTACGCCGCGGTCGGCATGGAGCAGGGTGGCGCGCCGGAGATGTTCGCCGGCACCACGCAGAACGACATCGTCAAGGAATACCTGTCCCGCGGGACGTACATCTTCCCGCCGGCCGCGTCGCTGCGGCTCACCGCCGACGTCATCGCGCACACCGTCGTGCACATGCCGAAGTGGAACCCGGTCAACATCTGCTCCTACCATCTGCAGGAGGCGGGGGCGACGCCCGTGCAGGAGGTCGGGTTCGCGCTCGCCACCGCCGTCGCCGTCCTCGACGCCGTACGCGATTCCGGGCAGGTCCCCGAGGAGCGGCTCGGCGACGTGGTGCAGCGGATCTCCTTCTTCGTCAACGCCGGCGTGCGGTTCGTCGAGGAGATGGCGAAGATGCGCGCGTTCGCCGCGCTCTGGGACGAGATCACCCGAGACCGGTACGGCGTCACCGACGCCAAGCAGCGCCGCTTCCGCTACGGCGTACAGGTCAACTCGCTGGGCCTGACCGAGGCGCAGCCGGAGAACAACATCCAGCGCATCGTGCTGGAGATGCTCGGCGTCACGTTGTCGCGCAACGCACGCGCCCGGGCGGTGCAGCTGCCGGCCTGGAACGAGGCGCTCGGACTGCCGCGCCCGTGGGACCAGCAGTGGTCGCTGCGCATGCAGCAGGTGTTGGCGTTCGAGTCGGACCTGCTCGAATACCCGGACCTCTTCGACGGCTCGCACGTCGTCGAGGCGCTCGTCGCGTCCATCAAGGACGGTGCGCGGATCGAGCTGGAGAAGATCCTTGAGCTCGGTGGTGTCGTCGCCGCCGTCGAGACCGGTTACCTCAAGAGCGCCCTGGTCGCCTCGCTCGCCGAGCGACGCCGCCGGATGGAGGACGGCAGCGACGTCGTCGTCGGAGTCAACCGCTTCGTGGAGACCGAGCCGTCGCCGCTGACCGCCGCCGGAGCGGAGGCCGTGGAGCAGGTCGACCCGGCCGTCGAGGCCGCTGGTGTGGCGTCCGTACGGCAATGGCGCGCCGCCCGCGACGCGTCGGCGGTGGATGCCGCGTTGGCGCGGCTGAGCGCGGACGCCGCCGATCCGACCGTCAACCTCATGCCGGCCACATTGGAGTGTGTCCGCGCGGGCGTCACGACGGGCGAGTGGGCGGGGGCGCTGCGCGGGGTCTTCGGCGAGTACCGGGCGCCGACCGGACTCAGCGGCAACCCGGGCGGCGGCGGCGACCCGTCGCTGGTCGCGGTCCGGAACCGGGTGCGGCAGACCGCACAGGAGCTCGGCAGTGGTCGGCTGCGGCTGCTCGTCGGCAAGCCCGGGCTGGACGGGCACTCCAACGGCGCCGAGCAGATCGCCGTACGGGCCCGCGACGCCGGGTTCGAGGTCATCTACCAGGGCATCCGGCTCACCGCGGCGCAGATCGTGGCCGCGGCGGTGGAGGAGGACGTGGACCTGGTGGGGCTCTCCGTGCTCTCCGGGTCGCACCTGGCGGCGGTGCCCGCCGTCCTCGACGGGTTGCGCGCGGCCGGTCGCCCCGATCTGCCGGTCGTGGTCGGCGGCATCATCCCCGTCAGCGACGCGGAGCAGTTGCGCGCGGCGGGCGTGGCCCGGGTCTTCACGCCGAAGGACTTCGCGCTGACCGGCATCATGGACGAACTGGTCACCGTGGTCCGCGCGGCCAACGGCCTCGCGGTCTGATCAACGGGGGGCGCTGGAGCCAGCACCTCGGAGAGGGGAGCGGGCACCAGGCCGCGCTCGCGTAGCCCGGCGAGGATGTGCGGCAGCGCGTCATCCGTCATCGCGGCGTTCGCCTCGGTCACGTGCATGATGACCACCGAGCCCGGCTTGACCTGCGAGAGCACCGCCTGCACGATCGGCTGCCAGGCGGTCGCGAACGGATCTCCGCTCACCACGTCGCCGTCGATCACGGTCAGCCCCAGCGGTGCGAGCGCGCCCAGCGCCGCGCCGTCGTGGCAGAGGCCGGGGAAGCGGAAGTAGCGGGTCTGCCGGCCGCCGTACGGCTCGACGACGCTGAACGTCTTCGCCACGTCCCCGGTCATCCGGGTGCTCGGCACCCGCGGCAGGTTGTAGCAGCCGGCCGTGAACGCCTCGTGGCCGTAGGTGTGGTTGCCCAACTCGAAGCGGGGGTTGGCGGCGAGCCGCTGGGTGAGATCCGGGTAGCGCTCGACCCATTTGCCGGTGAGGAAGAACGTCGCCGGGATCCGCTCCCGCTCGAGCAGGTCGAGGATGCGCACGTTCGCGTAGGACTTCACCTGCCCGCTGCGCAGGTTGTACAACATCGCGTCCGTCATGTCGGCGTCGAACGTCAGGGCGACGCGGTTTCCCGTACGCGGTCCGTGGTCGACCACGGGCGGCCGGGTGCCGGGCCGGGTCGCGCCGGGCACCGTCCGGACCGGCGGCGGGGTGGCCCCGGAGTCCGGTGGAAGCGCGGTCGCCGCCGGGCCCGTCGGCGAGGGCGGGAGAACGGTCGGCGGCCGGGCCATCGACGGCGAGCGCGTGGTGGCAGTCGATGTGATGACGGCGGTCGCGTGGTCGGTGGCGCGCCGCCAGGCGATCCCCGTGCCGGCTACGGCGGTGCCCGCGACCGCTACGGCGAGGATGGCGGCGAGTGGCAACAGAATCCGACGAAGACGCACGGGGCGATGATGGCAGCCACGATCCCACTCAAGCCTGGGCCGAACGGCGCTTTCTCCGCCCTCCGGTGAGACGCGAAATCCCTCCCGAATCTCAGGTCCGAAACCGCGCGGCGCGTGCCGCCTGCCGCTCCCGCTTTCGCTCCCGTCGACGGCGCAGGACCCACGGCACGAAGAGCACGAAACCGACCAGGAACACCAGCACCAGCACCGGCAGCAGGATCGCGGCGACCGAGACGATCACACTGGTCGCGTCCTCGGCCGTGCTCGCGACCGGGGCGCCGAAGCCCGCCGTCGTCGCGTTGATCACCGGTCGCGCCGCCGCCTTCACGCCGTGCACTCCGAGCGCGATGAGCACCCCGGCCGCGATCGGCACCCATTGGTTGGAGGAGAAGAACTGGCCGGGATCGGAGACCGTCACCGTCTCCGAACTCGACCCCGCGCCGAACGCGAGACCGCCCGCCGTCGGCCGCACGAACGTCTGCACCACATCGTTGACGTGATCGACCACCGGCACCTTGTCCGCGACGAACTCCACGGCCAGCAGCAGCGCGAGGATCGCCATCACCCACCCGTTGCCGAGCCACTGCCAGCCGGCGGGCAACTGCATCAGGTCGGTGTAGCGGGCGAGCAGGCCCATGGTGAGCAGGGGAATGTAGGCGTTCAGTCCCGCCGAGGCGGCGAGGCCGGATCCAGTCAGCGCTTCGAGCACATCAATCAGCATCTCACCGGCGCGCCAGCCGCGACCACCGAGCTGATCGGCGCCTCAGTTACCCTCGTCGGGTGCGGTTGGTTATTGCGAGATGCTCGGTGGACTACGTGGGACGGCTCTCGGCGCACCTGCCGCTGGCCACCCGGCTGCTGATGGTCAAGGCGGACGGATCGGTCTCCATCCACGCCGACGACCGGGCCTACAAGCCGCTCAACTGGATGAGCCCCCCGTGTCGGATGGAAGAGGCGCCCGGGGTGTGGCGGGTGGTCAACAAGGCCGGCGAGGAGCTGCGGATCACCCTGGAGGAGATCTTCCAGGACACCTCGTACGAGCTGGGGGTGGATCCGGGTCTGCGCAAGGACGGCGTGGAGGCGCACCTCCAGGAGCTGCTCGCGGCCAACCCGACGGCGCTCGGTGACGGGTTCACGCTGGTTCGTCGCGAGTACATGACCGCGATCGGACCGGTCGACCTGCTGTGTCGGGACGCGGCCGCGGGGACCGTCGCCGTCGAGGTGAAGCGACGCGGCGAGATTGACGGTGTCGAGCAGCTGACCCGCTACCTCGAGCTGCTCAACCGTGATCCGCTGCTCGCGCCGGTCGCCGGCGTCTTCGCCGCTCAGGAGATCAAGCCGCAGGCGCGGGTGCTCGCGACGGACCGCGGCATCCGCTGCGTCGTCGTGGACTACGACAAGCTGCGCGGCATCGAACGCGACGAGCTCACGCTCTTTTAGAGCCGGCCGGTCCGGCTCCCCGCCAGGCGGAGCCGGACCGGCCGTGTCCTGGTCAGCCTCGGCCGTAGATCATCTTGATGGTTTTGGCGATCCGCCCCACCTGTGCCGGCGTGCGCTCGAAGGTCATCGCCGGCATCAGCGACGGCCCGCGGCGCTTGGTGATCGCCTTCGCCCGGCCGAACTCGCGCAACCCGTCATCGCCGTGGATCCGTCCGAAGCCGGAATCGCCGACCCCGCCGAAGGGGAGCGTCGACATGCCGACGAAGGTGATGACGGAGTTGACCGCGGCCATGCCGGAGCGCAGCCGCCGCGCGATCGACATCGCGTTCCGCCGGCCGAAGACCGAACCGCCCAGCCCGTACGGCACCGCGTTGACGAGCGCGACCGCCTCATCGCTGTCGCGCACCCTGCTGATGGTGAGCGTCGGCCCGAAGGTCTCCTCCCGGACGGCGGCGGAGTCCTCGGGGACGTCGACCAGGATCGTGGGGTGCACGTACGGCGGCTGGACCGCTTCCGGCCCACCCAGCACCGCCCGTCCGCCCCGCGCGATCGCGTCGTCGATGTGCCGGCGGATGATCTCGATCTGGCTCGGCATCGTGATCGGACCGATCTCGGCGTCCTCGCCGTCGCCGACGGTGAGCCGACCGGCCTTCTCCACGACCTTCGCGACGAACGCGTCGTAGACCGGCTCGACGGCGTAGACCCGTTCGATGCCGATGCAGGTCTGGCCGGCGTTCATCAGCCCACCCCACACGCACGCCTCCGCGGCCGCGTCGAGGTTGGCGTCCGCGTCGACGATCATGGCGTCCTTGCCGCCGGCTTCGATCAGCACCGGCGTCAGGGTCTCGGCGCAGGCGGCCATCACCTTCTTGCCGGTGGCGGTGGACCCGGTGAAGGCCACCTTGGCCACGCCGGAGCGGCACAGGGCGGCGCCGACGTCACCGAGCCCGTGCACGACCTGGAGGACGGGGTGCTCGGGCACCACCTCGGCGAAGGTGTCGGCCAGCCACTGTCCGACGGCCGGGGTGTACTCGCTGGGCTTGAAGACCACGGCGTTGCCGGCCGCGAGCGCGTACGCCAGCGAGCCGATCGGCGTCACCACCGGATAGTTCCAGGGCCCGATCACGCCGATCACGCCGTAGGGCTGGTATTCCAGGTGGGCGGAGAATTCGGCGAGGACGAGCCTCGAGCGCACGCGGCGCAGGCCGAGGACCCGTCGCGCGTTGCGGGCGGCCCAGTCGATGTGCTCGATGGCCGCGGTGGTCTCGACGATGCCGTCGGCGACCGGCTTGCCGCCCTCGCGGTTGACCAGCTCCGCGATCTCGGTCATCCGGTTGGCGATCAGCGACCGCCAGCGCAGCAGCCGTTCCTTGCGGCCGGCGTGCCCCAGGCCCGCCCACCACCGCGCGGCCTCGCCGGCGCGGGCGACGCTGCGCCGCACGTCCTCCTCGTCCGCGACGGGGAACCGGCCGGCCTCGGCGCCGGTGGCCGGGTTGGTCGAGACCAGCTCACCGTCTTCGATCACCGGCACGCCGGGTGCATGAACAGCGGTCATCGGGTTGCTCCTCCACGACGGTGGGGTTTCCGGGAGTGTAAACCCGCAAGCTACTCGCCGGTAAGGTCTAGGTAGCGCTCGCCGTGCGTCCGGGTCACCGTCCGGTCACGGACGTGTTCTCCCCGGGCGCCCCGGTCGATGACCGGCGGCTCCGGGTCCGATTCATTCGGTCGGCTCTGTTACCTCCCGATGGAACTCCCCGCCCGTCTGGGTCAAGATGAGGCGGCCCCCGCCCCTCCTGTACGAAACCCGCCCCTGCTGTGCGAAAGGCGATGCGAAGCCCGATGTCCGATCAACCCCCGCTGCAACCATTGCTGACGGTGCTCAGCGGACCGTTGCAGGGCGCCCACTTCCGGCTGACGGACGCGCGCTGGGTCATCGGCCGCGAGTCCGGAGTGGACATCCTGATCGACGACTTCAAGGTGAGTCGGCGGCACGCGGTGCTTGAAGTCGTCGACGGCCGGGCGACGTTGACCGATGGCGGTTCGACCAACGGCACCTGGCTCAACGGGGGGCGCGTGCACGGGACGGAGGAACTCCGCGACGGTGACCGCATCCGGCTCGGCAGCGTCGAGCTGCGCTTCTACGACCCGGCCAGCGCGCTGACCGACCCGGTCGGCGCCCCGTTCCGCGCGCCCGGGCCACGGCAACTCGGCGCGGCTGTCCCGCGTGCGGTCTCCGGGGCCCTCGGCGGGCCGACCGAGGCGATCCCGACCCGGCGCGGCCCGCGGCGGCTGCTGATCGTGGTCGGTGGCCTGGTGCTCGCCGCGTGGGTGACCTGGGCCTACTTCATCCTGCGCTGACCCCGCCCTGACCCCGGCCTGCGCTGACGTCGGCGCACGCCCACATCGGAGCGTCGGGCCGTGTGGTGCGCCGACACCTGGTGGCTACCGCCGGCGGCTGGCATCATCACCCGATGGACATCCAGCAGGTACGCGTCGTCGCGCGCGGGATCACCCAGAACGTCCACGTCGCGGGTCCCCTCGACGGCATTCCCGTCCTGCTCATCCATGGCAACTGCTCCTCGGGCGCCTTCTGGTATCCGCTGATCCGCCACCTGCCACCGACGCTGCGCGTGGTCGCGCCGGACCTGCGCGGCTACGGCGCGACCGAGGTCGCCCCGGTCGATGCCACCCGCGGGCTGCGCGACTTCGCCGACGATGTCGCCGCGCTCCTCGACGACCCTGCTCTCTTCGGCGCGGCCGGAGTGCGCCCCCTGGTCGCCGGTCACTCGATGGGCGGGGGAGTGGCGATGCACCTGTTGACCGAACGCCCCGAGCGGGTCGCCGCTTTGTTGCTGGAGGCGCCGGTCTCGCCGTACGGCTTCGGCGGCACCCGCGATGTCGACGGGACGCCCACCAGTCCCGATCACGCGGGCACCGGTGGCGGCACCGCCAACGCCGAGTTCGTCAAGCGGATGGCCGCCGGTGACCGCGACGCCGACGGACCGGCCAGTCCCCGCAACGTGCTGCGCACGGTGTACGTCGCGGATCCGGCGAGCCTCGGCGGGGACGAGGAGCTGCTGCTGGACAGCCTGCTCTCCACCGCGGTGGGGGACGGAAACTATCCGGGCACCGCTACCGCCGCGCAGAGTTGGCCCGGCGTCGGGCCCGGTGAGCAGGGGGTGCTCAACACGATGGCGCCGGGATACTTCCGGGTCGCCGACGAACTGGTCGCCGTCCCGGCCAAGCCCCCGATCACATGGGTGCGGGGGGACGCCGACGCGATCGTTTCGGACACGTCCCTGTTCGACCTGGCGTACCTCGGCTCTCTCGGCGTCGTTCCCGGCTGGCCGGGCGCGGACGAGTGCCCGCCGCAGCCCATGCTGGGGCAGACCCGCGCGGTGCTGGAGCGGTACGCGGCGGCCGGGGGCAGCTACCGCGAGATCGTGTACGCGGGCTGCGGCCACTCCCCGCACGTGGAGCGTCCGGCGGAGTTCGCGAGCGCCCTGTTGGAGTCTCTGCCGGTGCGGTGAAATTCCCCACGCCATCTCGACATCGCCACGCTACGTGGCAGACTCGCGCGCATAACCTTAGCGGTCGTTAACGCGGCCGCCGGTCGGACGGCGCTTCGCCCCCGGCCGGTGACGAGCGGAGGGGTGTCGTGGCGCGCGAGTTCAACACCATTGGTGTGGTCGGGTTGGGCACCATGGGTGCCGGCATCGTGGAGGTGTTCGCCCGCAACGGCATCGCGGTGGTGGCGGTCGAGATCAGCGAGGGCGCGCTGGAGCGCGGGCGGATCACCCTGACCGGCTCGACCGACCGGGCGGTCGCCAAGGGCAAGCTGAGCGCCGAGGACCGCGACGACCTGCTGTCCCGGGTCACCTTCGCCGTCGGGCTCGACGCGCTGCACGACGTCGACCTGGTCATCGAGGCGGTGCCCGAGCACCTCGACCTCAAGCAGCGGATCTTCGCCGAGCTGGACCGGATCTGTAAGCCGGAGACGATCCTCGCCACCAACACCTCCTCGCTGAGCGTCACCGAGATCTCGGTCGCCACCCACCGGCCCAACCAGGTCATCGGCATCCACTTCTTCAACCCGGCGCCGGTGATGAAACTGGTCGAGGTGATCCGCACCGTGGTCACCGCCCCCGACGTGGTCGCCGACGTCGAGGCGCTCTGCACGCGGCTCGGCAAGGTCGACGTGACCATCAACGACCGCGCCGGATTCATCGCCAACGCCCTGCTCTTCGGCTACCTCAACCACGCCGTCTCGATGTACGAGTCGCACTACGCGACCCGCGAGGACATCGACGCGGCGATGAAGCTCGGCTGCGGCCTGCCGATGGGCCCGCTGGCGCTGATGGACCTGATCGGGCTGGACACCGCCTACGAGATCCTGGACACGATGTACCGCCGGGGCGGGCGGGACCGACGGCACGCCCCGGTGCCGCTGTTGAAGCAGATGGTCACCGCCGGCCTGCTCGGCCGGAAGTCCGGGCGCGGCTTCTACACGTACGAGAAGCCGGGCTCGCCCGTGGTCGTACCCGACGAGCAGACGCCGCTCGCCGCGGACGCAGCGCTCGCCGACGGCGCACGCGCCATCGCGAAGGTCGGTGTGGTCGGCTCCGGCACGATGGCCACCGGCATCATCGAGGTCTTCGCCAAGGCCGGCTACGAGGTCGTCTCGGTGACCCGCGGCGCGGAGAAGTCCGCCAAGGTCTTCGAGGCGGTCAAGACCTCGCTCAACAAGGGCGTCGTGCGCGGCAAGCTGAGCGAGGCCGACCGGGACGCCGCGCTCGGCCGGATCACCTGGTCGCCGACGCTCGACCACCTCGCCGACGTCGACCTCGTCGTGGAGGCGGTGGTCGAGGAGCTGAGCGTGAAGAAGGCGCTCTTCGCCAGCCTCGACGAGATCTGCAAGCCCGGCGTCGTGCTGGCCACCACCACGTCGAGCCTGCCGGTCGTCGAGGTCGCGATGGCGACGCAGCGTCCCGCCGACGTGGTCGGTCTGCACTTCTTCAACCCGGCGCCGATCATGCCGCTGGTCGAGGTGGTCCGGACGATCCGGACGTCGCCCGAGACCGCCGCGACGGCGCGCGCCGTCTGCGCCGCGCTCGGCAAGACCGGCGTGGTCTGCGCCGACCGCTCCGGGTTCATCGTGAACGCGCTGCTCTTCCCGTACCTGAACGACGCGGTGAAGATGCTCGAGGCGAGCTACTCCACCTCCGACGACATCGACTATGCGATGAAGCTCGGCTGCGGTTACCCGATGGGCCCGTTCGAACTGCTCGACGTGGTGGGGCTGGACGTGTCGCTCGCCATCCAGCGCGAGCTCTACCTGGAGCTGCGCGAGCCGGGCTTCGCGCCGGCGCCGTTGCTGGAGCACCTGGTCACCGCCGGCTACCTCGGCCGCAAGACCCGGCGCGGCTTCCGGGATTACACGAACCGCTGAGTCAACAGCAGGACCGGGCGGTGGCGTCTGAAGGGTGTGACCTTCGAGGAGTACGTCATCGCCCGGGGGCCTGCGCTCGTGCGGCTGGCTCGGCTGCTGACCGGGGACGACCACCGGGCTGAGGACCTCACCCAGGACGTGCTGGCCCGGGCCTACCCGCGGTGGGCCCGGATCTGCCGTGCCGACCACCCTGACCTCTACCTGCGCCGGATGCTCGTCAACGCGCGCAACTCGTGGTGGCGGCGGCGGGTCAACCGCGAGCTGTCCCTGCCCGCCGTGGACGACAGGGCCCTCCCGGGGGACCCGGGCGCGGACGCGGCCGACCGTGACGCGATGTGGCGGTTGATCTCGGCCCTACCGGAGCGGCAGCGGGCGGTCCTGGTGCTGCGCTTCTACGAGGACCTCGACGACACCGCGATCGCCACCATTCTCGGCTGCTCGCCGGTCACCGTCCGCACGCACGCGATGCGGGCGCTCTCCACGCTCCGGGACCGGGTCGGTCACGCCGGCTGGCCCGTCCCCGAGCCCGTGCTGCACGAAAGGGGCCGAGGATGAGCTACGAGGTAGAGAACCGGCTGACGGTCGCGCTGCGCGGACGGGCCGACCATGAGGTGGACGCGGACACTCTGCTGCGGGGGGCGCTGACGCGTGGCCGGATGCGGCAACGCCACGGCCGGCTGGGCGTCGCCGTCGTGGCAGCGGGTCTGGCCGGGACGATTGTCGCGGTGCTTGCCGCGGCGCCGCAGACCGTGTGGCCGGGGGGGCGGCAGTCGGGGCCGGGTGGCGGACTCCCCGCCGATCACGGCGTCCTTCCGGCACTGGCGGCAGCACCGGAAGCACCGGCCGCGGCCGACCGCGCCGATCTTGTCGGGGTTGACCCGCGGATCCTGCGCTTCGCCGTCGTCGAGGCGCCGTGGCCGGTATCGGCCGCTACCTGGGGCAGCCTCGGCGGAGTCGAGTCGATGCTGCTCTATCTGTCGTTACCCGAGTCGTCGCCCGGGGCGGGTCCGAGGCGGGAGGTAGGAATCGCCGACGCCGTTGCCGGGGAACCTGGCGCGACCCGGCAGAGCTTCGTCGCCATCGAGCTCGCCCAGGGCAGGGTGCCGGAGGTGGCGTACGCAGGGATAAGTCCGGGGGCCGAGCTGACCGGCGAACGGCAGGTGCGGATCGGCGCGCGGTCGGGCACGGCGCAGGAGTGGAGCGAGCGGGGTTACGTCCAGCGGGTGCTGCGGTGGAATCCGGTGGACGGGCTGGAGATGCGCGTCACCAGCACCGGAGTGAGCACGGACGAACTCGTCGCGCTGGCGGAGTCGGTCCGGCTGGACCAGGCCACGCGGTGCAGCGCGCCGGTGCGGGTCACCGCGCTGCCGCCGCAGGCCCGCCTCCTCGGCTGTCAGTCGGCGTGGCGGTGGGCGAACGGACGGGCGTTGACCACCGCGACGCTGACCGTCGGGCGTGACGGCGCGGCTGTCGGCATCACGATCGGCTCGGATCCGGTGCCGGCGGCGAGCCCGACCACCGAGCCGACGGTGTTGCCGAGCGGGACGTTGCCCGCGTTGGACCCGAGCGCGGATCCGGCGCTCACCTACGGCCTGGAGGGGCACCGGGTCGACGTCACCGTCACGGGGGCGTACGGCCACGCGGAGGTGGGGCAGGTGCGCGCGGGACTGCGTCGGGCGGGCGATCCGACGGACCCGTCCAGTTGGCCCACGGACCCGCTGCGGTGACCCCGCCGGTCTTGCGGTTGTGGTGCCGCGCAAAAGCGACGAGTCATCACTGATCGCCCACGAAACTGCAAGATCGCGAGGAGGGCGGCGCGCGGTCGCGCCCTGGGGCGGATCATGACGGCGCCCCGTACTCTTGGTAATCATGAGTCCGCGTCGCAACCGCCCCTCCCGGCCGACGCACTCCGGACGGCCGGCGTCCGGGCCGCGCGACGGCTCGGAGCTGGACGAGGACCGGGTGCGCCAGGGCGTCCAGGGCGTGCAGGCGTGGAGCGACGGCGACTGGATGGTGCGCGGGATCGCCGGCCCGGCGGCCACGAAGACCTACCGTTGTCCCGGCTGCAACCAGGAGATCCGCCCCGGCGTCCCGCATCTGGTCGCCTGGCCCGCCGATGGGCGGGGCGACCTGACCGACCGGCGGCACTGGCACAGCGGCTGCTGGCGGGCGCGCGACCGACGCACGCCGGTCGTCGAGCGCTCCCGCAACGCGCCGCGCTACGGCTGACCGACCCCCCCGACCCGCCGTAAGCCGGTCGTCCGACCGGAGAAAGACTGGAGCTGTGAGCACTCCGATCCGCGCCGCCTCCGTCCTGCCCGCCCGGCGGCAGGACATCGAGCTGCAGACCGCCGACGGCCTGACCCTCGTCGGCGAGCTGGCGCTGCCGGCCGACCGCGATCCGGTCGCGACCCTGATCTGCCTGCACCCGCTCCCGACGCACGGCGGGATGATGGACAGCCACGTGCTGCGCAAGGCAGCGTGGCGACTGCCGGCCCTGGCGGACCTCGCCGTGCTGCGCTTCAACACCCGGGGCACGAGCAGCGTGCGGGGGACCAGCGAGGGCACGTTCGACGGCGCGGTGGGCGAGCGGTTCGACGTGGCCGCCGCCATCGAGTATGCGGAATTCGCCGAGTTGCCCGCCCTGTGGTTGCTGGGGTGGTCCTTCGGGACGGACCTGGCGCTCAAGTACGGGTGTGACCCGGCGGTGACCGGCGTGATCCTGCTCTCCCCGCCGCTGCGGTTCTCCGCTGAGGAGGATCTGGCGGTCTGGGCAGGGTCCGGGAAGCCGCTGACCGCGCTGGTGCCGGAGTTCGACGACTATCTGCGCCCGGCGGAGGCGCGTGACCGCTTCGCGACGATCCCGCAGGCCGAGGTGGTCGGGGTTCCCGGGGCCAAGCACCTGTGGGTGGGCGACGCGGAGACGGTCCTCGACGAGGTGGTGCGCCGGGTGGCGCCGGGCACCGCCGTCCCGTTGCCGGCCAACTGGGATGGCCCGATGGAGTTCGGCGACGCGAGCGCGTACGCGGATCGCACGGTGGCGGCCTTCGCCGAGGTGCCGGTGACGGGGCCGGAGCAGCGCGCCGCGTCGGAGTCTTAGCCCGCGGTTAAGGGCCTCTTAGATCTTCGCTATTGGTCAACTTGGTGACGGGACTGCCGATACTGTCTGCGACAGAACGCTCACGTTGGCAGGGGGGCTGTCTTGAGCAGGCACAGGTTGCATGCCGTCGCGTCGCGCGGCGGTCGTCGTCGGAGGGTCCTGATGGGCCTGCTCGGGGCTGGTGTCGTGACGGGGATGCTCGCCGGCGCGCTGCCGCTGCTCGCCGCCGATGACGGGATCTCCGCGGTCGCCGACACCACCGCGACCTCGGTCGTTCAGGATGGCGACAACGGCCGCAAGTCCACCTTGGCGACGTGCCCGACCCTGTGCGAGCGCAACGTCCGGGGTGGTCGGGACGCGCTGATCCAGTTCGCCGTGACGTCCGTGCCGCGCAACGCGGTCGACGTACGGGTCCGGCTGCGATTGCACGCCTGGGAGAACCGTGCCGCGAAGATCACCGCACACCGTTCGTCGAATGACGCGCGTGCCGCGCGGCCGGGACGGCAACAGCCGGGCCCGGCGTTGGCCTCGATCAACCGGGTGGTGCAGGGCTTCAACGAGTGGGACGTGTCCGCTCTGATCAAGGGGAACGGCACCTACACCATCTCGCTGCTGCAGGAGCGCGACAACAACCGTGTCTACTGGGCATCGACCGAGAATCGTGACAGGTCGATCCGCCCCCGCCTCGTGCTGACCTACAAGGTGAAGCCGAATCCCACGCCGTCGGCGACGGCGGTGAAGCCGTCGCCCACCGTGCGCCCGTCCACTCCGCCGACGCCCTCGCCGACGGTCACCAAGCCGACGCCCAGCGCGACCCCGACTCCGCGGGCCGACTGTGGCACGATCTCGGCCAAGCTCGTGCCGTCCTGTGGTGCGTGGTGGGGCATGTACTCACCGACAAGCGCCGCGAAGGCGTGGAATCACGGTGCCGCGGTCGCCGACATCGAGGCGCAGATCGGCCGCAAGTTCGACGTCGTGCACCGCTACCACGACTTCTCCAATGCGGGCAGTAACGGAGCCTTCCCGGACGTCTACGAAAAGGCGCAGATGGCCCAGGGGCGCCTGATGTTCTTCGCCTGGGAGTCCCGGATCTTCTCGTCGGGCAAGACGTTGACGTGGGCGGACGTCTACAGCGGGCGGTACGACTCGACGATCGACGAGGTCGCCAAGCGCATCCGGGCGACCGGGGTCCCGGTCTTCATGGGCTTTGACCATGAACCCGAGGACGAGCCGGCGAAGGGGAGCGACGCGGACTTCGTCAAGGCCTGGCGTCACGTCCACGACCGGTTCGCCAAGGCCGGCGCCGACAACGCGGTGTGGGTGTGGACGATGATGGGCTGGTCCGGGCATTACGGCCGCTATGCCGGCCTCTATCCGGGCGACCGGTACGTGGACTGGGTCGGTTACGACCCGTACAACTTCTACGCGTGCAACGGCAGCAAGTCCTGGAAGAGTCCGTCCGCGACGGTGGGTTCGTTCTACCGGTGGCTGGACGAAAACGGGATCGGCGCCGGGAAGCCGCGGATGCTCGCCGAGTTCGGGACGAATTTCGATCCCGCCGATCCGTTGGCCAAGCAGCGGTGGTTCGAAGAGTTCCCGGCCGCGGTGAAGGCCCATCCGAAGATCAAGGCGGTCGTCTACTTCAACTCCGCCGGGTCGACCACCACCACGGGGACCTGCAACATGACCCTCGGCCACAGCGCGCCGGCGCTCGCCGGATTCGTCAAGGCGAGCAAGGATCCCTACTTCCGCCAGCCGCTCAGTCTCCCGGGGCTGATCAAAATCAAATAACATCCATGTACGGTTACCGCCCGTTCCGTCCGGGGATGCGCATAGTCACGAATTCTGTTCATTGTCATCTTTGAGATAGTCGCACCGGCCGATCGGCGGATTACGCGACCATACGGATGGGGAGCACGCTACGCGGGTTCATTTCCCCATCCGGAGGGAAGCGTGACCGTGTCCCAGCGTCATTGGCGGCACAATGCAGTCCGTTTTGGACGGACTGCATTGCTGGCCGTAACGGTATCGTGTCTTGCGGTGACGATGGTCGCCGGGACGGCATCCGCCGTCGTTGTTCCGACGCCTGCCGCGGCTACTCTCGTGTCGGCGAATCCGGCTGACCAGACCCCGCACGCCAAAGACGGGGAGGTCCGCGCCTTCGCCGAGATCGGCAACGTCGTCTATGTCGGAGGCAGTTTCACCCAGGTGAAGGCGGCCTCGGCGACGACCTGGGGCGTGAAGAACTATCTCTTCGCCTATGACCGGTCGACCGGCGCTCTGTCGACGACCTTCCTCCCGGTGTTGGACGGCGCGGTCAACACCCTTGTCGCCAGCCCCAACGGCCACCTGATCGTAGGTGGAGCATTTAAGACGGTCAATGGCGTCGCCCGTAAGAACCTTGTGGCGCTCGACGCCGCGACCGGTCAGACGGTGGCCAGCTGGGCGGGGCGGGGCGACGGTGGCACGGTTCGCGATCTCGCCCTGCACGGCAACTGGCTCTACGTCGGCGGCGCGTTCTCGTGGGTGAACGGCACGGCGCACTCCGGCGTGGCCCGGCTCAACGCCTCCACGGGCGCCATCGATCCGACCTTCGTGATCAACGCGACCGTCGGACGTCACAACACGAGCTTCTACGTCTGGACCCTCGACGTGTCGCCCGACGGTCTCACGCTGGCCGTCGGCGGCAACTTCATGCAGGTCAACGGTGTCGCGCGCAACCAGATCGCACTGGTCGGCCTCGCCGGCACGCCGACGCTGCTCGACTGGAGCACGGAGAAGTTCGTGCCGCCCTGTGCCGCACCGCAGACCTTCGTGCACTACGTGCAGGACATCCAGTTCGGCGAGGACGGCAGCTACTTCATCGTCGGCAGCAACGGTGGCGGGGGTTGGCCGGCGGCCTACTGCGACGCGCTCACCCGCTGGGAGACCCCCACGAGGGGCAGCAACCTCCTCGCGACCTGGGTCAACTTCACGGGTAACGACACGATCACCTCGGTCGAGGTCGCCGACGGCGTGGTCTACCTCGGTGGCCATTTCCGCTGGCTCAACAACCCCAACCGCAGCGACGCGGCCGGCGACGGCGCGATCGACCGGCTCGGCATCGGTGCGGTGAGCCCGGCGACCGGTATGCCGGTCAACTGGAACCCGCGCCGCAGCGCGGGGTCCGCCCTGCCGGCCGGGGCAGTGAGCTGGGGCTCGACCGTGCCGGTGCTGTGGCGCGGGTCGGACGGTGTCTACTTCGGTCAGAACTCGGACGGCATGGGAGACGAGTACCACGGGCGGTTGGGCATGTTCCCGATCGCGGGCGGTCGCAGCTTCGTCCCGAAAAACCCGCCCACGGCCGCCAGCGGTTATCTCTACCTCGGCACGGCCAACGGTCAGTTGACGAAGGTTCCGTTCGACGGCGCCACGCTGGGCGCGGCGACGGTGACGAGCCAGCCCAACTTCACCCGGGCGGGAGCGGCCTGGCGGGTGGCGGACCGGATCTACTGGGGGCACACGGTCAGCGGCACGCCGACGGGCAGCAGGCTGGACGCCTCGATGTTCGACGGCACGACGGTCGGCGCACCGTGGCAGGCCTCCGGCTACAACGACTGGTACAGCGCCACCGGCATGGCCGGGGCCTTCTTCCTCAACGGCCGCCTGTACTACACGAGGTCCAACAGCACGTCGCTTCTCTACCGGTACTTCGAGGTCGACGGCGGCTACCTCGGCGCCACCGAGTTCACCGTCCCGACCGTGGGCCTCACCTGGTCCACCGTGCGGGGCATGGCGTGGGTCAACGGCAAGATCGTCTACGGCGCGACGGACGGGCGGCTGCGGTCGGTGCCGTTCGACCCCACCGCCGACGTCGCGGTCAACGGCGCCTCGGCCGCAGTGCTCGCGGCGCCCGCCGCCGGGCTGACCTGGTCGACCCCGACGATGTTCTTCGCGGCCGAATGAGCCCACGTCCATCCTCATGAATATCCGGTAAGTTGTTCTGTTGTGGGCCGGCGACGGAGCCTTCGTCGTCGGCCCGCGGCGTCTTAGGGGGAGGAGATGCCGGGTGGGGCCATCTACGTCCGTGAAAGGGCGGTTGGTGCGGCTGGTTTTCGCGGCCAAGCGCACCTACTACCGCCTGCGCTACCCGCGCCTGCGGCTCGGCCACGACGTCGAGATCCGCGGCCGTGTCCGTCTGCGGCGCGGCGTCCGTGTGACGATCGGCGACCGTACCCGGCTCAACAAACTGGTGCGCTTCGCCGGGCCGGGGGAGGTGCGGGTGGGCTCCGACTGCCTGCTCAACGCGACCTGGATCGGCACCTGGACCTCCGTGACCATCGGCGACCGCTGCCTGCTCTCCGACTGCGAACTGCTGGACAACGACTTCCACAACCTCGACCCCGGGCAGCGGCATGACCCGCCGGTTCCCGCGACGCGGGCGCCCATCGTGGTGGAGGAGAACGTGTGGATCGGCGCGCACGCGCTGGTCATGAAAGGCGTCCGGATCGGACACGACAGCGTGGTGGGCGCCGCCACGGTCGTGCGGACGGACGTGCCCGAGCGGGCGGTTGTCATCGGCAACCCCCAACAAACAGTGAAGAAGTTCAATGACTGACCGTGCTGCTCCTTCCTGGCCCGTCGACCGCCGCCGTTCCGCGGACCCGCAACGCGCCGTCACCCTCACCGATCTGGTCCGCGTCCCGTTCAGCCGGTGGCGGACCGTCGCGGTGACCGCGCTCGCAGGTCTCGCGGTGGCGGTCGGCTACGTGGTGCTCGTGCCGGCGACCGTGACCGCTTCGGCGGTCGTCGCCGTCCGTCCCGTGGTCACCGACGCCTTCACCCCGTCGGGCGCCGGGGCCGACCGGTCGGTCAACATGAACGTCGAGAGTGGCATCGCGACCAGCACCGAGGTCATCCAGCTCATCGCGAAGGAACGCGCCGCCGCGCCGGTCGATGTCCGGGACGCCCTTCAGATCGAGGTGCCGACGGGCGGCCAGATCCTGCGCTTCTCCTACACGGACCGCTCGGTCGACGTGGCGGTCGCCACCGTCAACCTCGCTGCGGAGACCTATCTGCAGGTGCGCAAGGCGATGTACGAAAAGCAGCGGACCGCGATGCTGCAGTCGTACGACGGCAGCATCGCGAAGGTGGTGCAGCAGCAGACGGGGCTCCAACGCCGGATCGGGAACAGCGACACCGGCGCCGCCGCCGCAGCACTGGCGGAACTCGGCGCGGTCAACACCCAGCTCGCCCAACTCAACTCCGCGCGCACCGAGATCGCCTCGATCGACGTCACCCCGGGCTGGGTCACCCAGTCCGCTGAGCCGTTGACGACGCCGAAGACCAACCGACTCCTCTATGTGCTCGCCGGACTGCTGGGCGGTCTGCTGCTCGGCATCGTGCTGGCGTACGTGCTGGAGTCGACGCAGCGCGTGGTGCGCACGGCGGCGGACGCGCACGACGCGGCCGGCCTGCCGCTGCTCGGCACCGTGCGCAGCCGTGGATTCCGCATGAAGACCAACGCCGTCGACGCGGACGTCCGCTACGTCGCGATGGCGATCGCGGAGCGCTTCAAGAACGCCGTACGTACCCCGGTGGTGGTCATCGCGTCGCGCGCCCGGGAGGACACGACGCTGATGACCGCCAGCCTTGCCGTGGCGTTGGCCGCGGACGGCAAGGACGTCTATGTCGGCGACGACAGCGGCCGGCTCGGCCAACTGCGCACCGTGCTGATGGCGGACCGTCGGCCCGCGCCCGCCACGCCGGTCATGCCCCGGCAGAACCGGACGTCGCCCGGGCTCACCGGTGGGCACAACGGGGCGGCCGGGTCGGACGCGACGTCGACCCACGTCGACGCCGACGCGACGGTCACCCTTCCGCGGATCACGGCGGCCATGGCGGACGAGTTCCTGGGCACGTCGACGGCGGACGGAGTGGCGACCGCGACGATGGCCCAGGTTCCCGTGCGTACCGTCTCCGCCGAGGTCGTCACGGTCGGCACCGGACGCGTCCAGGTCGGGCCCTACCAGGCCGCGCCGGAGACCGAGATCGTGCTCTTCAACGCGCCCCCCGCGGAGTCCGATGAGCGCGGGGTGCGTGAGGCGCGCAGCGGCACGGCGATCGTCGTCGTGGAGCGCAACCGGACCAAGGTCGAGGACCTGCGCAGGCTGGTCGAGCGGCTGCGGGCGGCCGGCGCGGATCCGTTGGGTTACGTGTTCACCCGCAGTGGCCGTGGCTGATCTTCCGGCGGCTCGGCTGCCCGGCCCTGACCGGCTGCCGCTGCTGCCGCTGTGGCCGTTGTTCCTGATGTTCGGGCTGACTCCATTGTGGTGGGCCACCGGCACCTTCTATCTCGGCTGGCCCCTGCTGGGCGGCCTGCTCTTCGCCCTGATGGCGACCCGGGGGCGCGTGCCGTTGCCTCCGGCCACCACGTTCTGGCTGCTCTTCCTGGCGATGGTCGTGCTGAGCGGCATCCGGTTGGCGACGGTCTCCGCGCTGCTGACCTTCGGTCTGCGGCTGTCCTTCTACGTCACGGCGCTCATCGTCTGCGCGTACGTCTACTCCGCGGCGCGCGAACGCGACGTCCTCACGCCGGTACTGGCGCCGCTGGGCGCGTTCTGGCTCGGGATCGTGCTGCTGGGCTGGCTCGGTGTACTGGCGCCGCGGTTCGCGATGACGACGCCGATGGAGCTGATCCTGCCGGGCGGGATCACCTCCAACCCGTTCATCCGGGACATGATCCACCTGCACACGGCCGAGTACAGCCTCCGGTCCCTGAATCCCATCTACCGACCGGCCGCGCCCTTCGCCTACACGAACAACTACGGCAGCGCGTACGCGCTTGTCCTGCCCTGCGTCGTCGCCTTCGTGATGCTGCGGCGGCGCGGACTCTTCCGTACGGTGCTGCTGATCTCGCTCCCGCTGTCGCTGCCGCCCGCGTTCCTCACCCTCAACCGGGGCATGTTCCTCAGCGTCGGCGTGGGCCTCGCCTTCCTCGGGGTGCGGGCGACGCTGCGGGGCAATGTCCGGGTGGCGGCCTCGATCGTCGGTGTGGTCGTGCTCGGCGCGTTGGCGATGGTCTTCATCCCCATCGGCGAGCTGATCAACCAGCGGGTCAGCTCCAGCGACACCAACACGGACCGCCTCTCGCTCTACGTCGAGGTGCTGCGCCGGGTCGGCCAGTCGCCCCTGTTGGGCTTCGGTGCGCCCGCCAACGTCGACACCGTTTCGGCCGAGGCCCCGATCGGCACCCAGGGCCAGCTCTGGATGGTGCTGTTCAGCCACGGCGTCCCGGCGCTGCTCTTCTTCATCGGGTGGTTCGTCGCGGCGTTCGTGATCTGTCTGAAGGCGTCCTCGCCCGCCGGGCAGTGGCTGGCCGTCGTGCCGCTCATCGGCCTGGTCCAGCTCCCGTTCTACGGGATGGTCAACCAGAACCTGACCGCCGCGTTCTTCGCGGTCGGATTCGCGTTGGCGTTGAGCGAGCGGGAGCGGGCGCTCGCGCGGTGGCGGCCGCCGCTGCCGCGGAATCGGCGCCGGTCCGCGCCGGTGCCGGCGTCCGGGTTGTTGTTGTCGCGGGGAGGAGCGGCGTGACCACGAGCGTCGAGCGGGAGGCGCGCGACGCCGGCGGAAGCCGGCCGGTATCGGGCGAGACCGGCCGGAGCGCCCGCAGCGGCGCCATCGGCCTGGTCGGCGCCGCGGCGAGCGGGCTGTTCGGCTTCGTGCTCGCCGTGGTGATCACGCGCGGGTACGGCAGCGCCGGCGCCGGGGCCTTCTTCGCCGCGATCGGAGTCGTCACCGTCGCTACCGCGATCTGCACGCTGGGCGCGGAAACCGGGATCATGTGGGCGCTTCCCCGGCGACGGCGCGGCCCCGACGGCGACGCGGCCCGGGTGCTGCCGGTAGCTCTGGCGCCCCCGATCATCGCCTCGGTGGCCGTCGCGGTCGCCGGCGTGATCGCCGCCGACTGGCTGGCGCCCCGGTTGCTGGACAGCTCCGGTTCGGCGGGGCGACCCCTCATCGAGGCGAGCTTCTCGGCACTTCCGGTCGTCGTCGCCATGACGCTGCTGCTCGCGGCCCTGCGCTGCGTGCGTTCGATCGAGGCGTACGTCGTGGTGCAGTTCCTGCTGCTCCCGATCGGTCGGCCCGCGCTGGTCGGGGTTTTCGTCCTGGTCGGCGGCGGGGTCGTGCTCGGCATGATCGGCTGGCTGGTGCCGGCGGTCGTGGCTCTTGTGACCGCCGCCCTCCTCGTCGGCCGGTCCCTGGGCATCGGGCGCGGTGTCGGGCTGCGCCCTCTCCGCTCGGACTGGCGTACCTTCTGGGGTTTTGCCCTGCCGCGCGCGGCGTCCGCGGCCATCGATGCCGGCAGCATGTGGGTCGGCGTGCTGATGACCGCGGCGCTGGCGAGCCAGGCGGAGGCCGGGATCTTCGGCGCGGTCGGCCGGTACGTGCTCGCGGGGCAGCTGGCGATGCAGGGCCTGCGGGTGGCGGTCTCGCCGCAACTGTCCCGGCTGCTCGGCCGGGGGCAACGGGACGAGGCGGCTCAGGTCCACCGTCAGATGACCACCTGGTCGCTGGTCCTGTCCCTGCCGGTCTACCTGCTGCTCGCCGTCTTCGGGTTGGGCTTCCTGCAACTGTTCGGCCCTGACTTCACCTCCGGGGCCGCCGCGATGACGGTGCTCGCCGTCGCGATGCTCGTCAACGTCGCGGTGGGCAATGTCCAGTCCCTGCTGCTGATGGGGGGACGCAGCGGACTGCACCTGAGCGCTACGGTCGCCAACGTGCTGGTCAACCTGACGCTCGGCTTCGCGTTGATCCCCGGGCACGGTGCTCTCGGCGCCGCGGTGGCGTGGGGCGTCGGCATCGTGGTCGAGAACCTCATCGCGGCCGTGGCGGCGCGGCGGGTGGTCGGTCATCCGCTCTTCACCGCCGGGATGGCCCGCACCGCGTTGATCGCCGTCGTCGCCGTGGGGGCGGCCAGCGCACTCGCTGTAACCATTGCGGGACAAGGGGTTGAGGGTCTGGCGGTCGCGCTGGGCATCCTGGCCGTGGGGTGCGTCAGCTATCTGACGATCCCCCGTGTCCGTCGCCGGTTGTGGGACATCCTGAAGCAGATCCGTGGCGGCGGGGCTGGTTCCCGCGCGTCCGCAGACGTCGCCCTTGGCGACACTGGCATGAAGGGCAGGTGACGGACGTCGTGTCATCTATTCGCGACCGGGTGAAGCAGGCGATACCGGCGCAGGTGACGGCGCGCGTGAAGGAGTCGCTTGTCCACTACGGAGTGCGCACAAGCGACCGCCGTCCGCTGCCGGACTTTCTCGTCGTGGGCACGAAGCGTGGCGGCACGACGTCGCTGTGGAACTACCTGATCCAGCACCCGCTCGTACCGCGGCTCTTCCCGGCGTGGAACACCAAGTCCTCGCACTACTTCGAGGAGAACTGGGCACGGGGCGAGGCGTGGTACCGGTCGCACTTCCCGACCGTGCGGCAGCGCGAGGCGCTGGAGAGCAAGCACGGTGGCCCCGCGCGGGTCGGCGAGGCGTCCCCGCTCTACATGTTCCATCCGCTCGTCCCGCAGCGGGTCCACGGGCTCATGCCCACGGTCCGCCTCATCGTGCTGCTGCGCGACCCGGTCGAGCGCGCCTACTCGCACTGGAAGGAACGGCGCACCGAGGGCAAGGAGCCGCTGGACTTCGCGGAGGCGCTCGCGCGCGAGGACGAGCGGACCATCGGCGAGTGGGACCGGATCGTGGCCGACCCGAATTACTTCAGCGAGCCGTACGACTGGTACACGTACCGTGCCCGCGGACGCTACCTGGAGCACCTGGAGCCGTGGCTGGACCGCTTCGACCGCTCCCAGTTCCTCTTCCTCCCGAGTGAGGAGCTCTACCGGGACGCGCGGGGCACCTATCAGCGGGTGCTCGACTTCCTCGAACTGCCCCCGCACGAACTTCCCAACTTCAAGGTCTACAACGATCGTCGCTCCGCGCCGCTGGAGCCGGCGCTCCGCGCGGAGCTCACCGAGTACTACCGCCCGTACAGCCAGGCGCTGCAGCGTCGGCTCGGCATGAGCTTCGATTGGGCCGGGCTGTCGACGTGACGGTCTCACCGGACGTGCGGTCCGCCGACCCGCGCGAGCGGCAGGACGGGTTGGGCTGGGTGACCCGGGCGGTCTTCCCGGGCCGCGGCGCGCGGCTGTCCATCGGGTCGCGGTCCGCATCCGCTCCCGATCCGGGTTGGCGCACCGTCGCCCGTTACGCCGTGGTTCCCTCCGCCGCCCGTGCCCGGTTCCTGCTGCCGTTGGGGCGACGTCGGGTCACGGCAGCCTCGGTGCTCGCCTACAACGCGCTGCGTCCACCCAAGGTGCGCGCCGCCCGCGCGGCGCTCGGCACGGCGGCCCGGCTGGGCGTGCTGGAGCTGGCCCGGATGCCGGTCCTCATCGTGTCTGTACCGGACGATGCCGACCCCACCGAGCTGGTGCTCGCCGAACACCTTTCCGCGGCGCTCGGGCGGGGGCCGCTGTACGGCGCTTTCGGGGTACGGGCGCCGGATCCCAACCACAAGCCGACGCTGCAACTGTTCGACGCGGACCGTCGGCCCCGGGGCTACGCGAAGATCGGCTGGAACGGGGCGACCCGCGCGCTCGTCCGCGCCGAGGCGGCCGCACTGCACGAGCTGCCCCGACCGGGCGCCACCTCCGACTACCCGCTGGTGCCCCGCGTGCTCATGCACGGTGACTGGGCGGGGCAGGCGCTCGCAGTCGTCGAGCCGCTGCCGCCCGACGTACGCGGGGTGGACCCGGCCGAGCCGCCCCGACTGGCCGCGCTGCTCGCGGTGGCGCGCCGTGGCGGGGCGCCGGGCACCCCCCGCGAGCTGGCGGGATCGCCGTTTCTCGGCCGGCTCTCCGACCTCGCCACGAAGGCCGCCGAGGCCGTCGATGCCGGCGCGCGGGCCGTCCATGCCGTGCGGCGGCTGACCGAGCGGCACGGCGCGACGCTCGCGGAGTTCGGCGACTGGCACGGGGACTGGGTCCCGTGGAACCTCGGTACGCATGCCGGTCGGTTGGTGGCCTGGGACTGGGAGCACAGCGGGCCGCACGCGCCGATCGGCTTCGACCTGGCCCACCAGGGTTTCCAGTGCGCGCTCATCCTGCGCTCCGGACCGGTGCCGGATGCCGTACGCGCGGCGGACGACCTGGTGGGACGCTACGGCGAGCAGCTTGGTCTGGGACCGGATCAGCGTCGGTTCGTGGTGGACGCCTATCTCATCGAGATGTGGCTGCGTACGTGGCGGTTGGCCGATGGCGGGGCGGGATGGAACCGGGCCCTGCACCCCGCACTGCTCGACGTGATCGAAGACCGTCTTAGTCGCTAGTTCAGACATTGTCCGGCTTGGCTGGGATTTGTCGAAACTTTCACTACAGTAGTCGGACAGACATCTCTGCGTAATCGTTGGCGGCGGTTTGGTGTCTGAGTTTTGACGCATTGCCGACGGAGTTGGCATCGTGTTCGTCTTAAAAGGGATCATGTGTTTGCGCGTCTCAGCAGGTCGGGACGGTTGAACTCTGGAGGGCTGCGTGGCCGATATCGTGGGTAAGGCGGAAGATGACGCCCTTATCCTGTTCGTCGGTTCGAGCGGGGGGCATCTTGCGCAGCTGTTGGCGCTGGAGCCGTGGTACCGCAGGTGGCAGCGGTGCTGGGTCACCTTCGACACGCCTGACGCGGCCTCGCTTCTGGAGGGCGAGGACGTCACGTGGGCGTACCACCCGACGACGCGGAATATCCGAAACCTTTTCCGTAACGCTTTTGTCGCGCTGCGTATATTCCGTAAGAGAAACATTGCGGCGGTCGTGACAACGGGTGCGGGCGTTGCTCTACCCTTCGTGATCATCGCGCGACTGCGCGGAATACCTGCCGTCTATATCGAGGTATACGACCGAATTGACACTTCCACGATGACTGCGCGGTTGTGTCGCCCCTTCCTCTCCGCGATGCTCGTGCAATGGGAGGAGCAGCGGCGGGTGTACCCCGAGGCGACGGTAGTGGGGACGCTGCTGTGAACCCGGACCGTGCGCAGAACGGGTACGACCCCACTCGCCGGGAGGCCCCCACCGTGGAGAACGCGCCGCTCTCTGCCCAGCCGGCCGCCGTCCGGGCGCGGATTCCGCGCCAGCGGACCGGTGGATTCCATCCCAGGCCCACCGTGCTGGTCGCGGTCGGCACGGACAAACACCGGTTCGACCGGCTCATCGGCTGGCTGGACGACTGGTACGCCGGCAGCGCGGCACGGCCGACCATGGTGATCCAGTACGGCCACAGCCGGCCGCCCACCATCCCGGGGGCCGTCCCGTTCCTCGGCCACGGCGACCTCCAACGTGCCATGGCCACCGCGACCCTCGTCGTATGCCACGGCGGGCCGGCCACGATCCTCGAGGCCCGTCGGCACGGCCACCTGCCGATCGTGGTGCCCCGCGACCCGGCGCACGCGGAACACGTCGACAACCATCAGCAGCTCTTCGCCCGCCGGCTGGGCGCCGCCCGGATGGTCGCGCTCTGTGAATCGCAGGCGGCGCTCACCGCCGCGCTCGACGCCGGGCTGGCGCAGCCCCGGAGCTTCACCGTGACCGCCGACGCCGACGTGCAGGCGGCGCGGCTGGCCGCGGTCGCCCGGGTCGGGCACATCGTGGAGGACCTCGTCGCCGCGGCGAAGCCACGTCGAGCATCTGCGCGGCACTGACCCGCCACCCCGGCCCCACCGAGAAGGAAACGATGAGCGATTACCCGTCCGTCAGCGCCGTGGTGCCCACCCGCGACCGGCCAGAGCTCCTCCGTGCCGCGCTCACCGCGATCCTCGCCCAGGACTACCCGGGCACGATCGAGGTGGTGGTCGTCTACGACCAGTCCGAACCGGACGTGTCGCTGGAGACGACCGCGGACCTGCGGCGACAGGTCAGGGTGATCCGCAACTCCCGCACACCGGGCCTCGCTGGCGGGCGCAACACGGGGATCCTCGCCGCGACGGGGGAGCTGATCGCCTTCTGCGACGACGACGACGAATGGCTGCCGGGCAAGCTGCGGGCGCAGGTAGACGCGCTGGCGGCGGCACCGGGTGCCGAGTTCGCCAGCTGCGGCATCCGGGTCAGCTACGACGGCCGTACGACCGACCGCAGCCTCACGATGGACTCGGTGACGCTCGCCTCGCTCCTGCGGGACCGGATGACCGAGCTGCATCCGTCCACGTTCCTGATCCGCCGCGACGCCCTGTGCGACGGCTTCGGCCTCGTCGACGAGGAGATCCCCGGCAGCTACGCGGAGGACTACGAGTTTCTCCTCCGTGCCGCCCGGAGCGCTCCGCTGGTCAACCTGCGCACGCCCTACGTCCTGGTCCGCTGGCACAAGCGGTCCTACTTCGCGCAGCGCTGGGACACCATCGCGAGCGCGCTGCAGTGGCTGCTGCAGCGTTATCCGGAGTTCGCCGGGGAGCCGCGCGGTGAGGCACGGGTGGCGGGTCAGATAGCGTTCGCCCAGGCGGCGTCGGGGAATCGACGTAACGCGGTGCGGTGGGCGGGTAGGACGCTGGTCCGCAATCCCCGCGAGCCGCGGGCCTACCTCGCGCTCGCGGTCGCCAGCCGCGCGGTACGTCCCGACACGGTGATGCGGTCGCTGCACAAGCGCGGCAGGGGCATCTGACCCACTCCCGCGGTACCCGGTCAGCGGCTCCCCGCGGTCCCTCACGCCACTGCGGGGGCGACACGGCGGGGCCGCCGTGCCGGAGATGATGCCGGGGTCTGTCGGGAGCCGCGGCTAGGACCGGGGCGACGGTTGGCGGAAGTAGGGATCGCCGGCGAGCGTGGCGAACCCACGCCAGTTCCCGGCCGAGTTGGTGACGCGGGTGTCACAACCGCCGGGATTCGAGTTGAACGAGACGATGGCCTTGATGCGTTCCGCCTTCTTGACCACGTCTCCGAGCCCGACGTACCAGTCGTGCCGGTCCACCCCGTGGCTGCCGAACTCGGAGAGCATCACGGGTTTCCCGTCACCGATGCCGCTTCCGTCCAACCAGGTCAGGAACGGCATGACACTCTGCTCGGGTGTCTTGAAGCCGCCGCCCTTGCAGGTGTTGAAGTCGTAGGGGTCGTAGCTGATCCAGTCGACGTAACGGTCGCCGGGATAGAGCCCGTGATACCACCCCGTGTGTCCCATGTAGCCCATGATCCACCAGATCCAGACCACGTTCTCCGCGCCGGCGCGTTGGAAGACGTCGTGGACGTGCCGGTAGGCGGCGACGAAATCGGCGGCTGTCCCCGCCACCTGCGGCCCCTTCTCCAGCTCCTGCTCCGGCTCCTGGTTGAAGGAGAAGAACACCTTCGCCCCGAAGTCGCGCATGCGCTCGCCGAGTCGCGTCAGGTAGGCGTCGTGGCTGCCGTCGGCGATCGAGCGCCACGACACGTAGCTGTTGTCGGAGAAGTTGCGGGCCCGTAGGTCGATGAGGAGCAGCCGATCCCCGTCACGCCATTGCGTGTCCCAGGCGTCCGGGAACTGTTGTCCCCACCCGTAGTAGCGGGTCACCAGATCCAGGCGGCGACCCAGCCGATCCTCCAGGCTCGCGAGATTGGCGCCCAGATCCGGTGTGACCGTGCCGTCGGCCCGGGTGCGTGGCCAAATCCCCAGCCAGGCCCCGCAGGCCGGCTCCAGGATCTCCGACGCCCGCGCGCAACCCGCGGACCGGTCATCATCGGTCGCGCACACCGCCGCCGTCGCGAGGACCGTCGCCGCGGCGACCGCGGCGGCCACGACCCGGCGGCGGAGCCACCCCCGTGTCCGCGATGGGCTCGAACCCACGGTCACCCCTTCCGCGGCAGCTCAACGCGCCGACCCTGCTCCACGTCGTGGATCAGGTTGGAAGACTATTCACCGTACGGTGCGGGCGGCGGTGTCTGTCCGGAACGTGACAGGTCGTAGCCGGCCCAGGAGCCTCCTGGTCAGCGCTGCTGCTGGCGGGGGAGGACCACCTCGCGGAAAATGAGCTGGATGGCCGCGACGGCGGGGATCGCGACCAGCGCACCGATGACGCCGAAGAGGGCCACACCGAGCAGTGCGGCGACGATCGCGGCGACGTCACTGACCTCCACCGAGCGGCGCATCACCTTCGGGTAGATGAGGTAGTTCTCCACCTGCTGGTAGATGATGAAGAACACCAGGCACGCGATGCCGGCCGGCAGCGACGTCGCGAAGCCCACCAGGCTGACGATGACCGCGCCCAGGGTCGCGCCGATCTGCGGAATGAGGTCGCAGACGGCCACCACGATCGCGAGGGCGAACGGATAACGCAGATCCACGATCGTCGCGAAGACGAACGTGGCGAGCCCGGCGACGAGGGCGATGGCGAGCGCGCCGACCATGTACGCCCCGACCTTGGCGAGAATCTCGTCGCCGATGAGCCGGACCCGCTGGCGACGGGAGGCCGGCGCCAGCGAATAGGCGATCGTCTTGATGCGATCGAAGGCGGCCAGGAAGTAGATCGTCAGCACCAGCACGGTCAACACGTTGAAGAGGGTGCCGAAAACGAGCCGGGCTCCGCCGAAGACGCCGCCCAGCGCCTGCCCGACGATGTCCGGGTTCGCCACGGACTGGACGCGGTCCATCAGGTGGTAGCGCTCGACCAGATCGTTGACCGCCTTGTTGCGGCGCAGTTCCTCCAGGTACGACGGCAGATGGTCGATGAACTCCGCAGACTGGGTGAGCAGGGGCGGCACCAGCGCGAACAATCCGCCGCAGAGCAGCGACAGGACGGTCAGCGCGACGATCGCCACGGCGAGACCGCGGGGCAGCCCCCACGACCGGAGCCGGACGACCGCGGGGTTCAGCCCGATGGCGAGGAAGAGCGCGACGAAGATCAGGACCAGCATCGACGCGGCGTTGCGGACCGCGAGAAATGCGGCGTACGCCAGCAGCACGCCGAGCGCGCCGGTGAAGCCGACGAGGAAGGGGCCACGCCGCAGGGGCGGGCCCGGATGCCCGTACCGTCCAGACGGGGCGTCAGCCGGGTCGCCCGTGGCCGGGGCGGTGTCAGCCGGGGGAGCCGCGTCGTCCTCCACCGCGGGGGAGGAGTTCCGGTGCTGGCCGGCGGAGTGTGGCCTCGACGACGTCGTCTGGTCCTCGTCGGGCCTGCCCGGTGGATCGCCGCCTTCCACCGCTCGCGACTGCTCGTCCGCCACCGGGCCCTCCGACCTGTTCGCACTGTGGAGGTGTCGACAGCCCGGCCACCATCCCGCCCGGGATCGATGTGCGTCCGGTCACCCCTCGTCGGCAGGGTAACGGCACCGGCCACCCGGGGCCACCCGAGGGGACAGGGTGTGGGGGCCTAGTCGGCGTCGGCCCCCACCCGCTCCGGCGTCGCGCCGCGATCCGCGGCCCCATCCGCCGGTTCGGTCTGCGTCTTCCCCGACCCCGCTGCGGTTTCCGACTTCCCGGCAGCCGCCCCCACCGGCTCGGGCGTCTCTTCCACCGCCACCGGCTGGTCGGCCGCGACCGCCTTCTTCCCGTCGGCGCGGGTGGCCGCCCGCTGCGTCTCGGCCAGTTGACGCTCCGCGAGCTCCGCCGCGCGTTGCGCCTCCGTCAACCGGTTGCGCTCCGCGAGCAACTGCTGCCGCAGCTCGGAGAGGCGCCGCTCCACCTGGTCGGACTCCTGCCGCGACGTCACCATCTGGTGCCGGACGTCGGCCAGCGACTGCTGCGCCTCGGCCACCTCCTGCAGCACCTCCATGAGCTGCTGCCGCGCCTCGATCACTTCGCGTTGCGCGGAGGCGAGGTGCTGCTGCGTCGCCGCGAGCTGCCGTTGCGCCGTCGCGGCGTGCTCCTCCGAGTGCCGACGCAGGCTGACGGCGCGTTCCTCTGCGGCCTTTCGTACGCCCGCGGCCTGCTCCTCGGCCTGCCGCCGCACGCTGACCGCCTGCTCCTCGGCGCGCTGGCGTACGTGGATGGCGTACTGCTCGGCTTCGGTGCGTTGCGCGCCGCACTCCTCCTGCGTGGTGTTCCGCCACTGCGCGACCTCCTGCTCGGCGGCGGCACGCAGGCCGGCCAGCTCGTGCTCGGTGGCGGTGCGACGCTGGTTGAGCTCCCGGGTCACCTCGGCGAGTTCCTGCTCCGCCGCGGCCTTCCGCTCGTTGATCTCCTGCTCGGTCGCGGCGCGCTGCTGCGTCAGCTCCTGCTCCGTGCCGGCCCGCCACTGCGCGATCTCCTGCTGGGCGGCCGCGCGCGCCGCGGCCACCTCCTGCTCGGTGGCGGCCTGACGCTGGGCGATCTCCTGCTCCACCGTGCTGCGCCACTGACCGAGTTCGTGCCGCGTCTGCGTCCGGGTCTGCTCGACCCAGGCCTCGGTCTCCGACCGGGTCCGGTGGACGTACGCCTCGGTCTCGGCGCGCGTGCGGTTCACGTACTGTGCCGTCTGCTCTGCGGCGTGGGCCGCTTCCCGCTGCGCCTCCGCATGCGCGGCCTCGCCCGCCGCGACGAGTCGCTCCGCTTCTTCGCGCGCCGCCGCGATGGTGTTCTCGCCCGCGACCCGGAGCCGTTCGGCTTCTTCCCAGGCGGCGGCGATGCCCGCCTCCGCGTCCGCGCGCCGCGCGGCGTCGACCTTTTCCTCGTCCGCCCGGCGCGCCGCCAGCGCGAGTTCGAAATCGCGGATCGCGGCCGCGGACTGCTCGCGGGCTTCCGCGACCAACCGGTCGGCCTCGTCCCGGCGCGCCTGGATTTCTTCGGCGGTGTCGGATCTGATCGCCTGGGCCTGCTCCTCGGCGAGCGTCAGGATGTGCTCGACCCGGGGCCCCAGGTGGCGGAAGGAGACCTGATCGATGAAGCTCGTCTGTTTGCGCAGCTCGCTCAGCTCGATCTGGAGCTGCTCGACCTGCGCGGCGAGCGTGTGCATCTCCACGTACGCCTGCTCGCGTTCGGACGAGAGCGTCGCGAGCTCGCTCTCCGTCCGGGCGACGTACCGGTCGACCTGCCGCCTGTCGTAGCCCCGAAGCGCCGACTCAAAGCTCGGCTCCGAGGTCACGTCCCCGTCAAGAGTGAACAGTTCCTCGCCGTGCGCCATGGCTCCATCCTCACACGCCTCGTCGGGTCCCGCGGCGATACTCACGCTCGTGACAGCGCTCCGGTAGCTCCTACTGAAATGCCGGCCGCGAAGCTTTGTCCGGGCGGGTACGACGAGGGCCGCACCGGGCGTTTTCCGGTGCGGCCCGTCAGCCGTTTCAGCCCCGTTTCACGCCCGTCGTCCGGTCGGTCGACCGGGGTGGGCGCATCCGTCGTCCCGACCGTTCAGCTCGCGGCGCTGGCGTTGGCCCGTTCGCCGGAGTCGCCCTTGTCCGCTTTCGGCGCCTCCGCTTTCGGCGCCTCCGCCTTGGCGGCCTGCTGCGGCACGCCCGGCACGATGCCGGCCAGGCCGGAGAGCATCTGCCCGAGCTGCGCGGTGACCGCGTCCTTCTGACGCGTCAGGTCCTCAACCTGGCGGCGGGCCGTCTGCGTGGTCAGCTCGGCCTCCGTGCGCGCCTCGTTGAGCACGCGGTGCGCCTCGGAACGCGCCTCGTTGAGAGTCTTCTCGGAGAGCGCCTTGGCCTTTTCGATCGTGTCGGCGGCGCTGCGCTCGGACTCGACGCGGCGCGCCTCGGCGCGCTGCTCGATCTCCTTGGCGCGGTCCTCCGCGGCGCGGGCGCGCTCCTCAGCCTCGGCGACGAGCTTCTGCGTCTGCCCGACCTGCGCGGCGTGCCGCTCGGACTCCTCGCGCTCGGCCTTTTCGCGCCGCTCGGCCAGCTGCAGCTCCAGGGCCTGCAGGTCCTTGTCGCGCTTGTCGCGGGCGTCCGTGAGCAGCTTGGTCGCCTCGGCGCGCTTCTCCTCGGCCTCCCGGGCGGCCTTCGCGCGCTGCTGCGTGATCTCCCGCTCGGCCGTGGCCCGCAGGGTCGCGACCTCGCGCTCGACGGTCGACTTGAGCTCGGCCACCTCGTGCGCGGTGACGGTGCGCAGCTGCTTGGTCTCGCGGTCGGCGTCAGCGCGCAGCATGTCGGCCTCGCGGCGGGCCTGCACGCGCACCTCGGCGGCTTCCCGCTCGGCGGCGGTGCGGAGAGTGCCGGCCTCGCGCTCGGCATTCGCCTTCATCGCGGCAGCCTCGGCGCGGGCCTTGTCGGTGATCTCGCGGGCCTCGAGGCGCGCCGCCGAGAGAATGCCCTCCGACTCGCGCTTGGCCTCGCCGCGGTGGTCGTTGGCCTGCTCCTCGGCGAGCCGCAGGATCTGCTCGACCCGGGTGCCCAGCCCGGACAGGGTCGGCCGGTTGTTCTCTTCGAGCTGCTTGTTGGTGTCGGTGAGCTTCTGCTCGATCGAGTTCAGGCGCTGCTCGGCCTGGCGAAGCCGGCGCTGCGCGTCGTTCATCCGCTGCTCGGCCTCACCGCGCGCCTGCTCGGACTGGGTGAGGGCGGCCACCAGCCGCTGCAGGTGATCATCCACCTGGCTGCGGTCGTAGCCACGGAGCACGACGGTGAAGTCGTGCGGCGCGTTGGCGTTGTCGAAGAACGCAAGGGAGGACTGCTGCTGGGGCATTGGGACATACTGGCAGACACACCAGGGGGGGTCGCAAGAGCGTAGGACCCATGTCGCGCTTTGGCTGCAAGGTCATTTCTCCGGCGTGTCACGACCCCGCAACAGCTCCGGCATCTGTGGGTGAACCCACGACGGCGAGCCGTCGTGGGTTCACCCACAGATATGAGGAAGGATTCCTTCCCCCGGAGGGGTCAGTGGCCGCGGAATCGGTTGATCGCGTCCTCGTGCCGGCTGCGCAGCTCGCCGTCGCGCACCCCGAGGCCGTCGGTGGGCGCGAGGCACCGCACGCCGACCTTGCCCTGATGGGCATTGCGGTGCACCTCGTACGCGGCCTGGCCGGTCTGCTCCAGCGGGTAGGTGCGCGACACGGTCGGGTGGACGCGGCCGAGGGCGATGAGTCGGTTCGCCTCCCACGCCTCGCGGTAGTTGGCGAAGTGGCTGCCGACGATGCGCTTGAGGTTCATCCAGAGATAGCGGTTGTCGTACTGATGCAGGTAGCCGGAGGTCGAGGCGCAGGTGACGATCGTGCCACCCTTCTTGGCCACGAAGACGCTTGCGCCGAACGTCTCCCGACCCGGGTGCTCGAACACGATGTCCGGGTCCTCGCCACCGGTGAGTTCGCGGATGCGCTCGCCGAAGCGCCGCCACTCGGTCGGGTCCTGGGTCTGCTCGTCGGACCAGAAGCGGAAGCCCTCCGCGGCGCGGTCGATGACGAGTTCGGCGCCCATCCGCCGGCACAGCTCGGCCTTGTCCGGGCTGGAGACCACGCAGACCGGGATCGCGCCGCCGTTGAGCGCCATCTGCGTCGCGTAGCTGCCCAGGCCGCCCGAGGCGCCCCAGATCAGCACGACGTCGCCCTGCTTCATGTTCGCCCCGTGGTGGGAGACGAGCTGGCGGTAGGCGGTGGAGTTGACCAGCCCGGGGCTCGCCGCCTCCTCCCAGCTCAGGTGACGCGGCTTCGGCATGAGCTGGTTGGCCTTGACCACCGACATTTCGGCCAGTCCGCCGAAGTTGGTCTCGAAGCCCCAGATCCGTTGCTGCGGGTCGAGCATCGTGTCGTCGTGCCCGGCCGCGTCCTCCAGTTCCACCGAGAGGCAGTGGGCGACGACCTCGTCGCCCGGCTTCCACCGGGTGACACCGGGGCCGACCCGCAGCACGACGCCGGCGGCGTCCGAGCCGACGACGTGGTACGGCAGGTCGTGCCGCTTGGTCAGCTCGGAGAGCCGGCCGTAGCGCTGGAGGAACTTGAAGGTCGGCAGCGGCTCGAAGATGCTGGTCCAGACCGTGTTGTAGTTGATCGCGCTCGCCATGACGGCGATGAGGGCCTCGCCGGGCGCGAGCTCCGGCGTGGGCACCTCCTGCAGGTGCAGCGCCTTGCGCGGGTCGCGGTCCTTGGTGGGGATGCCGTCGAACATGGTCGTCTCGTCGGCGCGGACGACGATGCCCTGGTAGCTCTCCGGCACCGGCAGCCCGGCGATCGCGGCGAGTTCCCTGGCGGGATCCGCCGAGCCTTCCGCACTCATGATCGCGTCGAGGATGTCCTGCACGGGGGGTGACCTCCACTTCGTCCGCGCCGCGGCCGGCACGCTGCGGCGTAGGGGCATCTTGGGACGGCTCGTCGGTCGGCGGCTATGTGGACACACGACACATCCGGGCCGGTAACGCCGCTGTTGAGGGCAGGTTACTGAACGGTAGCTAGGGTACGGAAGGCGTTTGTGAAATAGAGCATCGACGGCTGCGCGAAGCTGCGCGTTGCTGCCCTTCCGCGCTCCCGTTCAGGCGTCGCGGCCGTCAGTGCGCGTCCGCGGAGGCGGGCTCGACCAGTTCGACCAGGACCCCGCCCGCGTCCTTCGGGTGGACGAAGTTGATCCGCGAATTCGCGGTGCCGCGGCGCGGAGTCTCGTAGAGCAGGCGCATTCCGCGCTCGCGCAGCGCCGCGCAGGTCGCATCGACATCGGCCACCGTGTACGCGACCTGCTGGACGCCCGGTCCGCTCCGCTCGAGGAACTTCGCGATCGTGGAGGACGGCGAGAGTGGGGCCAGCAGTTGCACGCAGCCGCCCTCGGTCGACGGGCCGACGGCCATCATCGCCTCACGCACGCCCTGCTCCTCGTTGGTCTCGACGTGCACACAGCGCATGCCGAAGACGCGGCCGTAGAACTCGATCGCCGCATCGAGGTCGGCCACGGCGACGCCGACATGGTCGATGCGGAGGATTCCGATGCTCTGCGCTGATGCGCCTGTGACATAGTCCGCAGCGGACTCGGCAGGGGAGTTGTCAACCATGCGGGTTAGTCTGACCGAACCATCGTTAAGTTGGTGCCGGCCCCCCGGCCCGTCCCATTGTGCGGAGGCGGTATCCCCATGAGCTCGGTGATCGTCAGCGGCGCGCGTACCCCGATGGGGCGGCTGCTCGGCAACCTCAAGGACTTCCCGGCCACGAAGCTCGGCGCGGTCGCGATCAAGGCGGCGCTGGAGCGCGCCGGGGTCGCCCCCGAGCAGGTGCAGTACACGATCATGGGCCAGGTGCTGCAGGCCGGCGCCGGCCAGATCCCGGCCCGCCAGGCCGCGGTCGAGGCCGGCATACCGATGTCGGTGCCCGCGCTGACCATCAACAAGGTGTGCCTCTCCGGCCTCGACGCCATCGCGCTGGCCGACCAACTCATCCGCGCCGGCGAGTTCGACATCGTGGTCGCCGGCGGCATGGAGTCGATGACCAACGCCCCGCACCTGCTGGTCGGCCAGCGCGCCGGCTACAAGTACGGCGACGTGGTCATCAAGGACCACATGGCGCTCGACGGCCTGACCGACGCGTGGGACTGCTGCTCGATGGGGGAGTCGACCGAACGGCACGGCGCCAAACACGGGATCACCCGCGAGGAGCAGGACTCGTTCGCCGCCGCCAGCCACCAGCGGGCCGCCGCCGCGCAGAAGAACGGCGCCTTCGCCGAGGAGATCGCCCCGGTGTCGATCCCGCAGCGCAAGGGCGACCCGATCGTGGTCGGCGAGGACGAGGGCATCCGCCCCGACACCACCGCCGAGTCGCTGGGGAAGCTGCGCCCCGCCTTCAGCAAGGACGGCACGATCACCGCCGCGAGCTCCTCGCCGATCTCCGACGGCGCCTGCGCCGTCGTCGTGATGAGCAAGGCCAAGGCCGAGGAGCTCGGGCTCAGCTGGCTCGCCGAGATCGGCGCGCACGGCAACGTGGCCGGGCCGGACAACTCGCTGCACTCCCAGCCCTCCAACGCGATCGCGCAGGCGCTGCAGAAGGACGGCCTGACCGTCGCCGACCTCGACCTGATCGAGATCAACGAGGCGTTCGCCGCGGTCGGCATCCAGTCCACCCGTGACCTGGGCGTCAACCCCGAGATCGTCAACGTCAACGGTGGCGCGATCGCGCTCGGCCACCCGATCGGCATGTCCGGCGCGCGCCTCGTACTCACGCTCGCTCTGGAGCTCAAGCGGCGTGGGGGCGGCACCGGTGCGGCGGCGCTCTGCGGCGGCGGCGGTCAGGGTGACGCACTGATCATCCGGGTCCCCAAGGCGTGACGACGGCAGTTCTCGGAATGATCGTGGAGGCCGCCCGACGGCCTCCACGATCATGGAACGGGGTGGCATGAGCGCATCCGTACGGCGCAGCCGGGACGTACCGATGCTGGTCGACAGGGCTCGCGAGGGTGACCCCCGCGCGGTGGCCCGGCTGATCACGCTGGTCGAGTCGGGGGACGAGGTGTTGCCCGAGGTCGCGGCGGCGCTCGCCCCGCACACCGGCCGGGCGCAGGTCGTCGGTCTCACCGGCTCGCCGGGCGTCGGCAAGTCGACCACCACGAACGAGCTGGTCCGGGTGCTGCGCGCGCAGGGCCACCGGGTCGGGGTGCTCGCGGTCGACCCGTCCAGCCCCTACACGGGCGGGGCGATCCTCGGCGACCGCGTGCGCATGCAGGACCATGCCACCGACCCGGGCGTCTACATCCGTTCCATGTCCAGCCGTGGTCACCTCGGCGGTCTCGCCGCGGCGACGCCGCAGGCGGTCCGGGTGCTCGAGGGCGCCGGCTGCGACGTCGTGCTGATCGAGACGGTCGGTGTGGGGCAGGCCGAGGTGGAGGTCGCCTCGCTGGCCGACACCACGCTGGTGCTGCTCGCGCCCGGCATGGGCGACGCCATCCAGGCGGTCAAGGCCGGCATCCTGGAGATCGCCGACGTGTTCGTGGTCAACAAGGCCGACCGGGACGGCGCCGACGCCACCTACCGCGACATCCAGGGCATGATCGGGCTCGGCGAGCGCGGTCCGGGGGATTGGCGGCCGCAGGTCGTGCGGGCGGTGGCCGCGCGGGGCGAGGGGATCGACGACATCGCGACCGCGATCGACAAGCACCGTGGCTGGCTGGTTGAGCACGGCGAGCTGCGGCTCCGCCGCGAGGCGCGGGCCGCCGCCGAGGTCGAGGCGATCGCGATGGGCGAGCTGCGCGCCCGGCTGGGCTCACTGCGCGAAGGTACGGAGCTCGCGACCCTCGCCGGGAAGGTCGCCGCCGGCGAACTCGATCCCTACGCCGCCGCCCGTCGCCTGCTGGACGAGCTCGCCCCCTGAGGCGATCTCGTCCGCGCCCACCCTGATCGCCCGTGGCGCCGCCGGGCCGGGTCTTTCCACGGTGGACACCGGCCTATACGCTCCCGCCAGTCCCGACCCGGATAGGCATGAAAAGGGAGACGCCATGACCGATGTCGCATCCGAGATCCCCGTGCAGCGCCGGGAGGCGACGGCGGAGGCCGAGCTCCAGCGTGGGCCGGGAGCGATCGAGCAGCTCGGCGAGACGGTCGGCGACGCGGTGGAGCGCGCCGGTGCGGCGGTCGAGCGGGCGACGGCGGCCTCCGGGCGGATCGCGTCGCAGGTGGTCGACCGGGTGCGCAACACCGCGGAGCTGCCGGCGGACCGGGGCGCCACGAGCATCGCCGACGAGGTCGTCGAGAAGATCGCCGGCATCGCCGCACGCGACGTGCCCGGTGTCTACGACCTGGGTGGCGATGTGGCCCGGTTCTTCGCCTCCGTCAAGGAACGCGTGGGTATGGCGGACTCGGCGGAAGACGCCGATCGGGGCATTTCGGTGCGGCTCGACGGGAACACGGCCGCCATCGACGTCACCCTGGTGCTGGAGTACGGCTTCGTCGTCCACTCCGTGACGGAGAAGGTGCGCGCCAAGGTGGTGACCGCGGTGGAGAACCTGCTCGGGCTGAGCGTCATCGAGGTCAACATCCGGGTCGACGACATCCACGTCGAGGACACCGGACCGGTCGGCGACGACGAGAGCCGGGCCGTCGATTACCAGGTCTGACCCGGGAGTTACTTGCGGGTTCGGCATGCCTTAGGGATCGTTCAGGGTGACGTCCTAGACTCGACACCAGGTCGAGGACTCAAGGAGGAGCCCCCGGATGGACGCCCACGAGATCGCCGCCGGCCGCGCGCGCTGGCAGGCCCGTTACGACGCGGCCCGCAAGCGCGACGCGGACTTCACCACGCTCTCCGGCATGCCGGTCGACCCGGTGTACGGGCCACCGCCCGGCGCCGACGTGCCGGGCTTCGACCGGATCGGCTGGCCCGGCGAATACCCGTACACCCGGGGTCTGCACCCCACCGGCTACCGGGGGCGGACCTGGACGATCCGGCAGTTCGCCGGGTTCGGCAACGCCCAGCAGACCAACGAGCGCTACAAGATGATCCTCGGCGCGGGCGGGGGCGGCCTCTCGGTCGCCTTCGACATGCCCACGCTGATGGGACGTGACTCCGACGACCCGCAGGCGCTCGGCGAGGTCGGGCACTGCGGGGTGGCGATCGACACCGCCGCCGACATGGACGAACTCTTCGACGGCATCGACCTGGCCGGCGTCACCACGTCCATGACGATCTCCGGTCCGGCCGTGCCGGTCTTCTGCATGTACCTGGTCGCCGCCGAGCGCCAGGGCGCGGATCTGTCCAAGCTGGACGGCACCCTGCAGACGGACATCTTCAAGGAGTACATCGCGCAGAAGGAGTGGCTCTTCGACCCGGAGCCGCACCTGCGGTTGATCGGTGACCTGATGGAGTACTGCGCGCGGGAGATCCCGCGCTACAAGCCGGTCTCGGTCTCCGGCTACCACATCAGGGAGGCCGGATCCACGGCGGCGGAGGAGCTGGCCTTCACGCTCGCCGACGGCTTCGGCTACGTCGAGCTGGGGCTCTCCCGCGGGCTGGACGTCAACGTCTTCGCGCCGGGGCTGAGCTTCTTCTTCGACTCACATCTCGACTTCTTCGAGGAGATCGCCAAGTTCCGGGCCGCCCGCCGGATCTGGGCCCGGTGGCTGCGCGACGAATACGGCGCCACCAGCGAGAAGGCGCTCTGGCTCCGCTTCCACACGCAGACCGCCGGGGTGTCGCTGACCGCGCAGCAGCCGGTCAACAACGTCGTCCGTACGGCGGTCGAGGCGCTCGCCGCCGTGCTCGGCGGCACCAACTCGCTGCACACCAACGCCCTCGACGAGACGCTCGCGCTCCCCACCGACGAGTCCGCCGAGATCGCTCTGCGCACGCAGCAGGTGCTGATGGAGGAGACGGGGGTGACGAACGTGGCGGATCCGCTGGGCGGCTCGTGGTACGTCGAGGCGCTCACCGACAAGATCGAAGCCGAGGCGGAGAAGATCTTCGCCCGGATCCGGCAGCTCGCCGGCGATGGGCCCCACCGGATCGGGCCGATGACCTCCGGCATCCTGCGCGGCATCGAGGACGGCTGGTTCACCAGCCAGATCGCCGAGTCGGCGTTCGTCTACCAGCAGGCCCTGGAGAAGGGCGAGAAGAAGATCGTCGGAGTCAACTGTCACACCGGCACGGTCGCCAAGGAGCTGGAGATCCTGCGCATCTCGCACGAGGTGGAGATCGAGCAGAAGCGGCTGCTGGCCGATCGGAAGAGCGGTCGGGACAAGGCGGCGGTCGAGGCGGCGTTGGAGCGGATGATCGCGACCGCCCGGAGCGGCGAGAACATGGTTCCGGCGATGCTCGACGCCGTACGCGTGGAGGCGACGCTCGGCGAGATCTGCGACGCCCTGCGCGCGGAATGGGGCGTGTACCGGGAGCCGGCCCGCTTCTAGGCGACGATCCCGCCGATCAAGGATGTTCGCGTCGATCAAGGACATATTCACACGATTGAAGATCAATCCACGAGAACATGTCCTTGATCGACGGGGTCGCGGGGGTGCCGCGCGGACCGGGCGGTGCGACATGCGGGATCCGCGACCGGGTCGGGAAAGAGACGATGAGGGTTGGCCGTACCGCATGCGAGACTAGGTAACCATGAGCGACCCACGCACGACCCCGTCGATTTTCACCCGCGGCGCGGTAGACCTCAGCGCATTGCGCAGCGCCGCCCAGACCGCCACCCGCCCCACGGCCGAGGTGCCGGACGCGCACGGCCCCACGGGCGCGGCCGGCGGCGCGGCGCCGGGTGGAGTCGCGGTCATCGACGTCACGGAGGCGACCTTCCAGTCCGAGGTGCTGGAGCGCTCGCTGACCGTCCCGGTCGTGGTCGACTTCTGGGCGGAGTGGTGCGAGCCCTGCAAGCAGCTCTCGCCGGTGCTCGAGCGCCTGGCCACCGAAGACGCCGGCGCCTGGGTGCTCGCCCGGATCGACGTTGACGCCAACCCGCGGTTGGCGCAGATGTTCCGGGTGCAGGGCATCCCGATGGTCTACGCGGTCGTCGGCGGACAGCCGATCGACGCGTTCTCCGGCGTCGTGCCCGAGTCGCAGTTGCGGCAGTGGCTCGACGCCGTGCTCAAGGCGGGCGGAGTGGAGGTGGCCACGCCCGAGGACCCGCGCCTCGAGGAAGCGGACGAGGCGCTGATCACGGGCGATCTCGACGTGGCGGAGCAGGCGTACAAGAAAATCCTCTCGGAGTCCCCGGCGGACGCCGCGGCGGAGGCCGGCCTGGCCCACGTCGCGCTCGCCCGACGGGTGAACGGCGTCGACCCCAACGAGGCTCTCGCCACCGCCGAGACGCTCCCCGACGACGTCCCGTCGCAGTTGCTCGCCGCCGACATCGAGGTGCTCACCGGGCACGCGGAGCGGGCGTACGCCCGGCTCGTCCGGTTGGTGCGCCGCACGGCCGGCGACGACCGGGAGACGATCCGGAAACACCTCGTCTCGCTCTTCACGGTGGCCGGTCCCGACGATCCTGCGGTGGCAGGTGCCCGGCGGGCACTCGCCAGCGCCCTCTTCTAATCCGTCCATGCGCCGGATCGCTGTCCTCGACGCGCCGTCCAATCTCGGTCTGCGACCGCCGACCGAGACGTCGGTGCCGGGCTGCGCCAAGGCGCCCGGCGCGCTGCGCGACCACGCACTGCTCGCCCGGCTCGGCGCGCGTGACGCCGGCTGCCTGACCCCGCCCCGCTACGATCCGGCGGACTGGCGTCCCGGCGACGGCGTCTGTCACGCCCGGTCCATCGCGCACTACTCGGTGGCGCTGGCCGAGCGGATCGGCGAGATCATCGACGCCGGCGAGTTCCCGGTCGTGCTCGGTGGTGACTGCTCGATCCTGCTCGGCTCCGGGCTCGCCATGCACCGGCTCGGTGAGGCCGTCGGCGGCCATGTCGGGCTGGTCTTCGTCGACGGTCACTCCGACTTCCGGCACCCCGGCAACGCCTCGTACGTCGGCGCCGCCGCCGGGGAGGACCTGGCGCTGGTCACCGGGCGCGGGCAGGCGGATCTCGCGGCGATCGAAGGCCGGCGCCCGTACTTCCGGGACATCGACGTGGTGGTGCTCGGTCTGCGGGCGCAGGACGAGTACCGCCTCGACCTGAAGGCGGCGGGCATCGTCAACCGGCCGGTGCCGGCGCTGCGGGCGGAAGGGGCGGCGCGGACCGCGCAGTGGGCGCGGGACCAGCTCGCGGACTGCGCGGGCTTCTGGGTGCACGTCGACGTGGACGTGCTCGACCCCGCGGTCATGCCGGCGGTGGACGCCCCCGACCCCGGCGGGATCGCCTTCGGTGAGCTGGAGCTGTTGCTCGCCGGCCTGGTCGACACCCCGCACTGCCTGGGGGTGGAGATCACCGTTTTCGATCCCGACTACGACCCGGACGGCGCGTACGCCTCGGAGATCGTCTCCACGGTGGTGGCCGGGCTGGCCCCGGTCCAGGACGCCGACGCGGAGCCGTTCCGCCCGATCGCGCCGCCGGCCCCCGTGCCGGACCGGCTCCGGCCGCTCCCTGCGGCGGCCGGACCGGGGCGGCTACGACGTCCGGCGTCGCCGGTCGACGGCGTGCCCGCGCCCCGCTCCGCTCGATCTTGCAGTTGTGGTGCCTCGCATAGACCGTGAATAGCGATGATTCTGGCACCACAGCTGCA